>JANYGO010000344.1 GCA_025362325.1 Cyanobacteriota bacterium
TTAATGAAAGAGTCTAAACAATCTATTTCTTTTTCCCTATCTTTTTGTGGCAGTTGTAAATTATTCATGTTTTTGTTGTGACAATCAAGTATTGCATATAATTGTATCATAGTCTTGATAATGATTTAGGATTGCTATAGCAATTGAAAATTGCTAGGGATTTTTTATGATGAATGCCTTGCTGGTAAGCCGCTTTGGTGAGCGGGCGATCGCTATTTCAAATATCAGCTAACTTAATATTGTCACAACCAACGATGCTCGTTCGTCTTATTTATAGCTCAGATCGCGATCTGGTCGATTACCATCACAAAAACTGTTCGTAGTGCGGTCAATCGAGCGGACATAATATCGCAAGCTTTCACAGGAGGTTCACAGCGGATCGCGATCGATAAATCATTTCAAATATGAGCTAGCTCATAGAAGCAATTTAAAAGCTGTTGCACGATTGAAGTAGATCGACTGTCCAATCTCTATCAACACACTACTATTGAGATCTTGACATGAATAGCGAAACAGTTTCAAGCCATACACCCGTAGCAGCACCGCCTGCGATCGCGCTCATCCCAAATAATTCACTTTTAACCGCAACGCCCGAAGAGGGGCGGCAGTTAGCCGTAAAAATGGCGCGTCTGATTATCAAACTAACTCAGCCTGACGAAGAAAAGCGCAACCAGTTACGAGATGTTTATGGTAACGATGCCATGATGCTGATTGCCGTTGGGCAGACAGTGGCGACAGAATTTGCCACAATCGCTGCTGCAAATAACTACTGGCGGAAGTAGTATTTCAAAATCGTTAAATCAATAATGTGTTCAGATTTTGGAGGAAGATACAATGAAAGCTTTGATTGGACTAATCGTCAGTTTTTTCGTATTCATCGTAGATTTTGTCTACGGTAATCGCTCCTACGCTCGGTTTTATGTACTGGAAACGATCGCCCGCGTGCCTTATTTTTCCTATGTCTCAGTGCTGCATCTCTACGAGACGCTGGGTTTGTGGCGCAAAGCTGACTTGTTGAAAGTTCACTTCGCTGAAACCTGGAACGAATTGCATCATTTGTTGATTATGGAATCACTGGGGGGCGATCGCCTGTGGATCGATCGCTTCATCGCTCAACACATCGCATTTGCCTACTACTGGGTCGTCGTGCTGCTCTATATGCTGTTTCCCCAGTACGCCTACTACCTGATGGAATTGATTGAAGATCATGCCTACCAAACCTATGACGACTACTTGAAAATCCATGAAGCGACATTAAAAAATCAACCTGCTCCCCAAGTCGCAATCAACTTCTATCGCGATGGCGATCTTTATATGTTTGACGAAGTTCAGACTACATCAAATCATGAATTTCGCCGCCCCAAGGTAGATGATTTATACGACGTGTTCGTTAACATCCGCGATGACGAACGCGAACACGTAAAAACAATGGTGGCACTCCAAAAACCAGAAGCGCGGCAAAGCTTCACAAGTCCCCATACGGTTTTTGAATTGATAGCTACTAGCAGCGATAAAACAGGCTGATTCTAGAGGGTGTCATGCACTTTAAAACCTGGTGTAAAGTCTTAGTCGTAGGGTACGTCGCCCTTAAAAATCCCTAACTAAAAATCGACGTTTCGAGTAGCGACTCACCTAGGTTTTTGAAGATTTTTTATACACCAGAATCATACCATTTAGAAAAGATTTTGCCATAAAAAAGTTATGGGGCTGGTTTCTTCAATGATTGTATAAGGTGCGGATCTGTGAGATTGTCACTCTTTCTTTCGGGATTGTCGATGTATCCGCACCCTACAAATAACTTTGAAACAATTCGATGTGAAGGAGTCCAGTCCAATTAGTTCTACAACACTCTTAAGGACTATGAAAATACTACTGAAAATATCCGCGTTACTCTTTGCTGTTCCAATCAGTGTCTTAACTAATTTTTTCTTGCCTGTTTCTGCTGATTCTACTGCTAGCATCATCCTCAGTACGAAATGTCAAGGTGGTTACAAAATCAATATTTGGCAGAATAAAACTTCCCGTGAACTGCTCTATCGCTCGACCAGTCCCAAGGGTAATTTAAATTTGGGCAGAGGAACTGTGAAAGCGACAGAAGGTGTTCGAGTGTATAAATTTCGGCAGGGCAATTATGAATATTGGGTGTGGGATGGCACGTTGGATAGCCCGCAGTCAGGAACTTTAGAGGTATACAAAAACAACCGAATCTTGATGCAGAAAGCTTGTACTAAAAGTTGAATGTTCGAGAAGGTTTTAGGCATACAAACAACAAAAAAGGAGAAGATAATGACGAACTATGACTACATTGTGATTGGTGCCGGTTCGGCAGGCTGCGTTGTCGCCAACCGTCTGACAGAAGACAGTAAAACCACTGTGTTATTGCTCGAAGCGGGCAACCCGGATACAAAACCCGAGATTCAAATCCCAGTGGAATGTATACATTTGCTAGGCACTGAGGTGGACTGGGCATATTTCTCTGAACTAGAACCGTACCTGAATAATCGCAAAATCTTTTGTCCTCGTGGCAAAGTCTTGGGAGGCAGCAGTTCGATTAATTTCCTGATGTATATTCGAGGTAATCCTCACGACTACAATCACTGGCAGGAATTGGGTAATCCTGGTTGGAGTTACCAGGATTTACTGCCCTATTTCAAGAAATCTGAACACTCCTCACGCGGTGCCTCTGAATATCACGGTGTAGATGGCGAGTTGAGCGTGACGGATATCATTTCCCCTGCCGTCGTATCCCAGCGACTTGTAGACGCAGCGGTGGCACTGGGATATGACGACAATCCTGATTTCAACGGCCCGCACCAAGAAGGGGCAGGACTCTATCAGTACACGGTCAAGGATGGTAAACGGCACAGTACCGCTGCGGCATTTCTCCTACCGATTCTCCAACGTCCCAATTTAACAACGACAACAGGCGCGTTAGTCACTCGATTGTTATTTGAAGGAACCCGCACGGTTGGAGTCGAATACATACATAAAGGAACGTTGCACCAAGTTAGAGTTAACCAGGAAGTGATTTTAAGTGCTGGCGCATTCGATTCGCCTAAGCTGCTGATGTTGTCCGGGATTGGGGATGCAGAATACCTGCAATCATTGGGTATTTCTGTCGTCGTTGATTTGCCAGGAGTTGGTCAGAACCTGCAAGATCACGTTGTAGTTGCTGTGCCCTATGAGGCAATTCAGGATGTGCACCCTGCCATTACCAGTAATGCGATCGCCGAAGCTGGATTGTTTGCACATAGTGAGGGGCATCAGGATGTTGCGCCAGATTTACAGCTAATCTTTGGCCCCATCCTGTGGCAACTTCCGGGCTATCCCAACTCTGGTGTAGGATTTACGGGTCTAATGATTTTGACGCATCCCGAAAATATTGGTAGTGTTAAGTTGCGATCGCCCGATCCCAAGGATACACCGATGATTCGGCTAAACTATCTCCAAAGTCGATCGGATGTGCAGAAGCTGATTGAAGGCATTAAATTAATCCGCAAGTTATTTCAAACCAGTGCTTTTGATGAGTTTCGAGGCAGAGAAGTCGCGCCTGGTGCCGACGTGACTAGCGATGAAGCTCTCGAAGCTTACATCCGGGAAAATTGCAGTACGGTGTTTCATCCTGTAGGCACTTGCAAAATGGGAACCGATCCAATGGCGGTTGTAGACTCCGAACTGCGGGTACATGGGGTTGAGGGGTTGCGTATTGTAGATGCGTCGATCATGCCAATAATTACCACAGGAAATACTAACGCGCCGACAATTGCGATCGGCGAAAAAGCGGCCGATTTAATTAAAGCCGCAGGTGGCGTTTCACAGCCAGTAACTTTAGCAATTGCCAACTAACAGGGAGTGCGATCGACTGATTCTATATCTGACAGTCACCTTGGGCGATCGCATCTAGCTTTGCCCAATCTAACACTAGAATCTTGCCACCCCGATGGTAATTGACGATCGCCTGGATCTGCTTGAACAGCCTTACGCATTCTTCATAAGTAATCCCAATGCTGCAAGCAATTTGGTAATGGGACGAATGCGATCGCAACTGCAATCCCTGTGCAGTCACGTCTGTTCCCTCTGCGATCGCGGCCTTCTGAATAAATTGTGCTAATCTGACGATCGCCCGTTCGGAAGCCAATCCATGCGTAACCTGATGAAGATTCTGGAGGATCTCAGTTATTGCTGCAATAATCTGCAATGAAAATTCTGGATTTTTTTGAATTATCTCTAGTAACGCAGTGCGTTCAATCGTGAGAATCTGACAGTCTTGTTCCGCCACGATGGTTGCAGATGCTACGAACTTGCCAATGAGCACAGGCGGAGCAATCAGTTCCCCGGCGCGCGCCGTTCGTAAAATCGTTTCTTTGCCCGTGGAAGCGGTTTTCTTGACTTCGACTCTGCCACTGAGAACAGCAAAGAGTTGAGCAGGCAAGCAATCACCCTCATGCAGAATAATTTCTCCACGCAAATATTGCTTAACCACGGCATGAGCCTGCAACTGTGCAAGCTGATCCATATCTAGCCCAGAAAGAAGTAGAATTCGCTGTAGTTGTTCAACCGTGACTGGCATTGTTGAATTACCCTGATTAAGCAAGCTTGACTTTTTCTCCTCCAATTTACCTTTTTCTCTGGCAACTATGAGCTAGCTCACAGAAATTGTTGATAAAAATTGTCAGAGTAAAGGTAGTTCAAGGCGATCGGGGTAACAACATGACTCTCACGAAAGCAAAGACAACCGCATCTCAAGTAGAAACCCTCGCCAAACTCTATCTGGAAGGCAAACCAGCCGAGATTTCTGATCGAACCATCGTCCAACTCTGCGATTGGCTGATGGATGAGTTCCATCAATTGCCATTAAATCTGCAATTTTCAGATTATATGCGTTACGACAACGCTAAAGAAATGTTTGGCGATATTGAGAAAGGTCATCTTTGGGTATCGGCCGAGAGTTACGATTCTGCTATTTATCCTAATCCGATTTATGGCTTTATTTTCCAGGGAATGCACGATTACGACCACTATTTGACAGGTACTGACTTCAGTCTGGAGGGAGAAATCGCGGCTTACAATTTCACAGCCAAACGTGCGCCGAGTTTAGATATTCAAAAGATTCTCTACTCCGAAATTGTGTTGCGCTCTGCTGCCTATCTTTATATGGGACATATGGCCCCTCCTAAAATTGTTTTTTTGCAATCTACAGCGTAGGACAGGAATTAGTCGAGATGGGAGTAGCCCAAGAGGACATTGTTTTAGGGCTGCATCCGCCTTACAAGCGTCCGTATACGGGCTATAGGGTTGCTTAGAAAAATGCCCGATCGCCCTTTTTGTCCTAAAGGGCGATCGCCCTAATTATTCTTTATTCAAACTATTTCCGAGGCTAAAAGCCTACCATCAACTCGCTCATATTCATCTTCCAGTAGCCACGAGTGAGCCTCATCGTAACTTGAACCTAAAAACAGCAGTTTATAATTCGGCGATGGCTCGTAAATACCACACTTACTATTTTTGCCACCCACTAACATCAGAATCCGAGGCGGGAAAACAATCGGATCTACCCACAACTCGATAAATTCCCAATCATTGATTTGTGCGCCGAGGTTTTGTGCGGGGGATAACATCGCTTTTCTAATAACAGCTAAAGGATATTTAAGCACTTTCCTCAATTAAATCTGCTTCCGCATCCCGCCGTCTCCCTATACCTTTTGCAATGCTTGTTCCCTCCCAAATCCGTTTCATTTGCCGGATTTGATCGGCAATTCCATTCACATCTTTTTTCCGCACTAAATCCCGGATTTCGCGCATTTCGCGGCGGCGGTTTCCCTCCATACTCGGGCCGCGATTGAACACCAAACTTACCAATCCTCCCTGAACATCGGCCGGCAATTCTTCCAAACTAGGAAATGCCTCTTTTGTCTGATTGTAAAATTTCGGCACTGTTACGACATTAAAAACTTCCCACGCTAATTCCCAAGAAACAATAATGTCTTGAAGGCTAGCTAAACGCTTTTTCGCGACTTCTCCAGTCAACCCGCAGCAGCTACTCAAACGCTGTCGCTGAATATTTGGTAATTTCTGCCAATCTTGGTTAAAAACTTCTACACTGTTGTAACCGAGGTCGTAACCGATGCCGATCGTAATTCCCGATGCTCCTTCGGGCCAGGTTGGACGCTGCAAAAGGCTTTCGTAGTATTCCCGCCCGCCGCCGACCTCGAATTCTAAGATTAGCTCGATCGCCCTGTATGATAAAAGTGACGAGCCCAAAGGTTCCCCAGGAAACAATGCAGCGAGGGTTTTGGGGCCCGCGATGCCGTCTGCCAAAAATTTTTGATTAGTTTGAAACTGTTTGAGAGATGTTTCAGTTTTCGGCCCAAACTTACCGTCAGCAGGGCCTGGATTCAACCCTAAATCCAGCAAGCGTTTTTGCAGTTTAACAACATCGGAACCCGATGCACCTAATTTTAAAGTTTGCACAACCTGTTTTCCTGTAATGCGATCGGCACAATAATTTTTGCTTCAGATTGTACCACAACCAGGATTTCCCAAACTATGAGATTAATTCTGCCTCAGTCAGCAGAGCAAAATCGTGCGGATTGTTTAACACAAAACAGTCATTTTCTTTAATTAAATCACCAAAACAGGTTACGGGCGATCGCGCTTCATAAGCCTTGAGGGCCAACTGATAATCAGATCCGCTCAATTCCAGATTAATTTTTCTCAGCTTCCCCACCACAAATCCCATTAATGTAATTTTGGAGGTTGCCGATTCTGCCCCGTGCACTTTATTAATCCATCCAGAAATTGCAACATTAGGTAAAGCAGTGATTAAATCGCTGAGAATATCTAGCTGAGAACGATTTTCTATAATTTCTAGCGTCTTAAAAGCTTCAG
The DNA here is from genome assembly GCA_025362325.1 of Cyanobacteriota bacterium. Taxonomy (GTDB): domain Bacteria; phylum Cyanobacteriota; class Cyanobacteriia; order Cyanobacteriales; family Microcoleaceae; genus Microcoleus. The sequence goes on from JANYGO010000344.1 coordinate 6,889, forward strand.
CAATAAGTTGAGGTGCATCAAATTCTTGTCTCACAGGCTGCTTGATTTCAAAAATCTGACCAGCTTCGTTCTTTTTGTGCCAAATCCAAGTATTCTCATAGACTAAAGCAACTTTTTGCCAGCCATTAGTCTCTAAGTGTGCCCCTAGCACATTGGGATCTATAGTTTGGAAAATTTCCTTGTCTTTTACAGTTACTTTCACGGTAAACCTCCTTGACTAAGACGCTGCATAATAGACTTGAGAGCCTCTACTGTGAACTGATTAGAGCGGGATAACTCAACTGTTACATTCGCTGTATTGAGTCTTTCTGGCTGTCCCCGCAGCGACACCCAGTAGGCGCAATACCTCATGCACATTTCGTCTTCAGACTGCTGCAACCAGTTTGCTAGATTTTCCGGCACTAAAACTACCACTAACAGGCGCGGAACCTGGGAATTAACGATCAAATCCCTGTAGTTTTTTATCCTCACCGGATATCGGATGAACTGCCCGTCGAGTACATCCCTTGAGGTACATTTTAATTGTAAGTTAAGCTCAGGGGAAAAAACTACTCCCTCACCGCCTCTTGCCACGATTTTTAAATCAATGCTGTCGTCATCTACCTCTGGCTGACTGACAGAAAAACCTCCTACTGCTGCAACGGCACGTACATAAGCTTTGCTAAAAAGTTCTTTCTGCTGGTTTAGTTCCATTCCCAAATAAACCTATTGTGAAAATAATTTATTTTACAATAAACCTGTTGCAAAAGTAATGTGAGCCGAGAACCCGCCCTTAAAGCCGATCGATTGGTATAATTTCTTATTCTTAGTCGGCGTCCGGCGGACATCGTTTGTGTAGGATCGGTTTCAACCGCCGAGTCTGATCATGCCGATTGGTATAATTTCTTATTCTTAGTCGGCGTCCGGCGGACATCGTTTGTGTAGGATCGGTTTCAACCGCCGAGTTAATCGAGATTCGTTTGTATAGTCGCGGTTTCAACCGCCGAGTCTAAAAAACCCCAGTTCCTTCAAGAAACCGGGGTTTTTCACACTCAAACTGCGTGTTTTCGATACCAATCAATCGTATTTCTCAACCCTTCCTTAAACTCAACCTCAGCCACAAAACCAAACCTTTCCTTAGCCCTTTCGGTATCCAAACAGCGGCGCGGCTGACCGTTCGGCTTGTCTGTTTCCCAAACTATTTCTCCCTCATATCCCATCAATTCGCAAATTTTTTCCACTAAATCGCGAATTTTAATTTCGCTATTTGTTCCCAAATTAACCGGATCGGATTCGTTGTAAGATTGAGCAGCCATCACAATGCCCCGCGCCGCATCTGTGGAATACAAAAACTCGCGGCTGGGGCTGCCGTCGCCCCAAACTGGCAGTGTTTGGTCTCCCCTTTCTTGGGCTTCGTAGACTTTGCGAATTAATGCGGGAATTACATGGGAACTTTTCGGGTCAAAGTTATCTTCCGGGCCGTACAGATTCACTGGTAGCAAGTAGATACCGTTGAATCCGTACTGCTGGCGGTAAGATTGCAGTTGCACTAATAGGGCTTTTTTTGCTATTCCGTAAGGTGCGTTGGTTACTTCGGGATAGCCGTTCCAGAGGTCGTCTTCTTTGAAGGGAACTGGGGTTAAGTTGGGATAGGCGCAAATTGTGCCGACGCAGACAAATTTTTCGACTCCTGCTTCGTAGGCGGCGTGGATTAGTTGCGCGCCCATCATCAAATTGTCGTAAAATAGTTCTGCTGGTTTGATTAGGTTTAAACCGATGCCGCCGACGTGGGCTGCGAGGTGTATGATGATGTCTTGTTGGTCGGCGGCGCGCTTGCAGTTTTCCATGACGCGGAGGTCGCAGTCGCGCGATCGACTCACTGAAATTTTATCAGCATCGGCTCCTGCTTTGACTAACTGGTCGATTACCTGACGGCCGAGGAAGCCCGCGCCGCCCGTGACTAAAATGCGCTTGCTGCTTAAATCCAGGCTTGTCATAATTTTATCCTCGGGATTTTGAATAAAGGTCGATAGACAATTTCAATTCTCAAATTGTTACTCAAGCCAAAAAAAAGCTTTCAGCTACAAAATGCGCTGTCAACAAATCCGTTTTAGCTGCCACAGATAGGGACAATGCTATCCGCGGACACCCGAAAGTTAGATTTATGGGCTGCGAGTTCTCAACTATCATTTTAATATTTTTGTTTGCCCGCCAATCCGAAAATTTTGCGAGCAATTAAACTGGTTCTTTGAAATGCCCAAGCTAATAGCTGTAACCATCCTCTGAATCAGTTGTGAACTGCCTGTAGGGGCAATCCCCCGGGTGCGCGAATCGGGGCAGACACGGGGCACTACCCTACAAATTGTTAGTGACGGCTTAGTTTTGCCGCTTAATCGAATCCGTTCCCGGAACCTCGCAATTGCTGTTCTAGAGCTTTCGTGTCAGCATCTACCATTAAATGTACTAACTCTTCAAAAGTTACAGAAGGTTCCCAATTTAATTGCTGGCGCGCCTTAGTTGAATCGCCAATCAATAGTTCGACTTCTGCCGGACGCAAGTAGCGTTCGTCAAACTCCACATATTTTTGCCAATCTAAATTGACGTAAGTGAAGGCTAAATCGAGAAATTCCTTAATAGAATGGGTCTCGTTGGTAGCAATGACAAAATCGTCAGGCTTGTCTTGTTGCAGAATTAGCCACATCGCCCGCACGTAGTCTTTAGCATAACCCCAGTCCCGTTTGGAATCGAGATTGCCCAAATAAAGTTTTTTCTGCTTGCCGGCGACAATTCTGGCAACAGCGCGAGTAATTTTGCGGGTGACAAAAGTTTCGCCCCGGCGCGGAGATTCGTGATTGAACAAGATGCCGTTGGAGGCAAAAAGTCCGTAAGATTCGCGATAATTTACTGTTTGCCAGTGACCGTAAACTTTGGCGCAAGCATAAGGACTTCTGGGATAAAAAGGAGTTGTTTCCTTCTGCGGAACTTCCTGCACCAAACCAAACATTTCTGAAGAACCTGCTTGATAAAACCGCACTTCTATGCCTGTGCGATTCTGGTAGTCCCGTATTGCTTCTAGTAAGCGCAATACTCCCATTCCTACACAGTCAACCGTATATTCCGGCGAGTCAAAACTAACTCGAACGTGAGATTGAGCGCCTAAGTTATAAACTTCTACAGGCTGAACTTGTTCTAATATTCGGCGGAGAGTAGTGCCGTCCGTCAAGTCACCGTAGTGTAGAAATAACTGTGCGCCCTCGCTGTGAGGATCGACATAGATGTGGTCAATGCGATCGGTATTGAAACTAGAACTGCGCCGGATAATCCCGTGAACTTCATATCCTTGTTCTAGCAGTAATTCGCTCAAGTAGGAGCCGTCTTGACCTGTAATACCTGTTATTAGCGCTCGCTTGCGTTGCGTCATCTGAATTTTCCTTTGACAGGCTGTGTTAATTCGCTTCGGACGTTTCAGACAGAGTTTTTTGTTTGCCGATCGTATGCTCAAGCTCTACCTTAACTCACAATTCTTCGCTCGGCATCAAGGAAGTGTTTAGTTTTAGCAAAGAGTTTGCAGCTTGCTGTCAGTAGTCAGCATCAGTGGTCTGTAACAAACGAAACTAACTACCGATTGCTGACTGCGGACAAAAATTAATATGCGCCGTTATTTTTGGGGAAAATCACAACTCCAATTGTTTTGAAAACAATCCACAAATCCATCCAAAGGTTTTTGTCATTGGCGTAATAGAGGTCGATTTGGACTCGCTGGGGATAGGGAATGTCGTTGCGACCGGAAACTTGCCACAAGCCTGTAATTCCAGGTCTAATGGTGAGAATTTTGTTGATGTGATGGCCGTATCTCGGCAGTTCTTCTTCAACTAAAGGTCTCGGGCCGACGACGCTCATATCTCCTTTTAAAACATTCCAAAACTGGGGGAATTCGTCCAAACTGGTCATTCGTAAAAATCTTCCAATCCAGGTAATTCGAGGGTCTTGTTTGAGTTTGAAATTGTCCTCAAACTCTTGACGCAAATGCGGAGAATTTTCCATGATTTCCAGCAATATGTCATCCGCATTTTCCACCATCGTTCTGAATTTAAGGCAATAAAACATTTTACGGTTTTTGCCTACTCGTTCCTGTACGTAAAAAATAGGCCCGGACGAGCTTAAGGCGATTGAGAGAGCCAAAAGCAGGTAAACCGGAGCAAACAGGATCAGAACCGATAAGGAAAACAGGATGTCAAATAACCGCTTGAAAAATTCTCCGTCGAGTCTCTGTAGAGAACGACTTATGCGTCTATCTCCTTGCAGGACAGACCCAAAACCGCGTCTCGCGATCGCTCGAATTACCTTGCCGGAGATTAGTTGGCTGTCGGCAGTCATCTTACTCCTTCACTTCACACCACACACAGTCATGATCATAAAGCCTCAAGACGCTTTGTTCTGTGAATTATGTTTCAAATACTCAATTTTCTGCATTCAGAAGAAGGAAGAAGGAAGAAGGAAGAAGGAAGAAGGAAGAGGGAAGAATAGACAAGGCACTTATGCAGAGCGGTTTTGAGGGTTTCCGAAGCAATTGCAGAATATTTTCCTCGTCTCCCAGTCTCCCAGTCTCCCAGTCTCCCAGTCTCCCAGTCTCCCAGTCTCCCACTCGGACTCTGCCGCTCTCAAGTCCCCGACTTGGAAAAATCGCCGGATAAAAATTCCTGATAGCACTGTTCTACAAAAGCTAGATAGCGCTGCTCAAAGACTTCGGGGGCAAACTTGGAGGCGTGCAACCTGCTGTTTTCTGGCTGAAATTTTCCTTGCAACTGCTCAAATTCCTCGACGGCTTCGACTATTGCTGCTGCGGTTTGGGAAGGGAAAAATAAACCTGTCCCAGTTTCCGGGTGTTGGCGAATGTCGAGCACTGTCTCCAATGCGCCGCCTGCTGCGTAGGAAATTACCGGTGTCCCGCAAGCTTGAGCTTCGACTAAAGCGATGCCAAAATCTTCGCAAGCTGCATACACAAAGGCTTTTGCCTCTGCCATGTACTTTTCGACTGCGGAGGCGGGCTGCCAGCCGAGCAGTTGCACGTTGGGTTTGGCGATTTGCCGAATCATTTCTAATTCTGGGCCGGTGCCGATGACAATCAGAGTGCGCCCGAGTTGATTGAATGCTTGGACGATCGCGCTTACGTTTTTGTAGCTTACCAAGCGGCAAACTGTCACGTAAAAGTCTTGTTTTTCCGGGATCAAGGAAAATCGCTGGATATTGACCGGCGGATAAATTACCTCGGCGCGTCGCCGATAACACCGCCAAATTCGGCGCGCCGTGTGTTGGGAGTTGGCGATGAAGTAATCGACGCGGTTGGCGGAAATTACATCCCACTGCCGCAGCCGGTGCAGCAAATATCGCGTCAGCAAGCCCGGGATGCCCCGTCCGGCTTTGCTGCTGCGCAAATAGTCAAAAGTTAAGTCCCAAGCGTAGCGCATGGGCGTGTGGCAGTAGCAGACGTGCAGTTGCTGGGGACTGCTGAGGATGCCTTTGGCGACGGCGTGGGAGGATGAGAGGATGATGTCGTATTCTCGCAGATCTAGTTGTTCGATCGCGATCGGCAGCAATGGCAAATATTTTTGGACGCCGCTGCGGGCTGCGGGAAAGTGCTGCAAGAATGTGGTGCCAATCTGTCTTTGGAAAAGATAGCTTTCGGGATTTGCCGATTCAAAGTCGATGAGGGCATAGACATCTGCCTCGTCTATGTATTTGAGGATTTCCTGCACTACGAGTTCTGAACCGCCGGTAGCTAGAGGCGTCAACCATTCGTGAACTAGGGCGTATTTGAGTTTTTTCACTTTTATGTAGTCGATCGAACGATTTGTTAGCGCCAGTTCTGTCAATATTAGTCTTACTGAGGGCTCACTTACGAAATATGAAACCATCAACCTGCTTTCTACGTAGGTATCTAGCTCCAACCAAGTATTTTGGGAATAAACGGGGTTTTTGTGAAATCAGGGACAGCTAAACCGCAGATTTTGGCAACGATTTCCCCGATTGTTGACAAAAAATGCTATTAGGCGGAATACTGTAGGTGATTTGCGATCGACTAAATTTTCGGAACGGGCGATCGAATTAACGTGGTGTGAGGAAAAAAATGTCTAAATTTTTGTGGAAAGGACTTTTAGTCAGTCCTGCTGTATTAGCAGCAAGTTTAGTCGTATCTTCGACAGCCCTAGCAGCAGAGCAACCTGTAGAAATTACCGCAGCTCAAGCCAATCAATTGCAATTAACAGGTGCTGCAACCGAGGCTGCACAGCCTGAGACGACAGCGGTGACGGCCCCGCCAGCGCCAGTAGCCACCAACTTAACTGTTGACACTACTGAGACTATTGAGAAAGAAAGTGCCGCAGCGAAGGTAGCCCCTGTTGCCGAACCAACAAAAGCACCGGAAAACAACTCAGTTGCAGCAGCAGACTTAAGCGAAACCCCACCCGCAGTCGCGCCAGCAAGCTTAAGTGCAGACAAACCTGTCGCGGCACAAATTCCCGCAGTCGCGCCCGCCAACTCAAGCGGAATCCAACCCGCAGCACCGACTAATCTCAGCACCGAAAAACCGGCCGCCCAACCCGAGCAGATATCCCAATCAACCGCTCCAATTGCCCAGCCTCCAGCGCCGTCAAATGTTTTAGAACAAATCAATCAATACAGCGCAGAAGGCAGCGAAGATGCTGTCGGCCAAGTAACCTCAGTTTCGCAACTTTCCGACGTTCGGCCCACCGATTGGGCATTCCAAGCTTTGCAATCCCTAGTAGAGCGCTACGGTTGCATCGCCGGCTATCCTGACGGCACTTACCGCGGCAACCGGGCGATGACTCGCTACGAGTTTGCAGCCGGTTTAAATGCCTGTTTGGATAAAGTCAACGAACTGATTAAAGCCGGTACCAGAAATCTGGCAACCAAAGAAGATTTGGCTTCTCTGCAAAGGTTGCAAGAAGAATTTGCCGCAGAATTGGCAACTTTGCGCGGCCGCGTGGATGCCTTGGAAGCGCGCACCTCTGAATTAGAAGCAAATCAATTTTCGACGACGACAAAACTCAATGGCGAAGTGATCTTTGCTTTGACAGGTATCGCCCGCGGAGATGATGCTGAGGGCCGCAAAGCCGATCGAACTACGGCTTTTGGCAGCAGGGTGCGTCTCAATTTTGACACGAGTTTCTCCGGCAAAGATTTGCTGAGAACTCGACTGCAAGTTTTAAATTTGGGTGCGTTTTCTACAAATAATACGAAAACTGCTGAAGGAGAATTGCGGTTTAATGCCGGGCCTTTCGGTACTGCCAGCAATACTGTCGGTTTAGATGCGCTGCTTTACCAATTCCCTCTAGGCAAAAGCACTACTGTCATCCTAGAAGCCAACGCCGGTGCTGCTGACGATTTCACCAACACTGTCAACCCTTTCTTTGACGGAGACGGCGGCACTGGTGCTCTTTCTAACTTCGGTACTCGCAACCCGATTTACTATTTGACTGCCGGTACTGGTATCGCTCTGCGGCATCAGTTTGGAGACAAACTAGAACTGAGTTTGGGATATTTGGCCGGTAGCGCTCAGAGTCCAACACGGGGTAACGGCTTGTTCAACGGTTCCTATGGTGCTTTGGCTCAGTTGACTTTCACACCGACAAAAACCACTGCTTTAGGTTTAACTTACGTTAATTCCTACAACTTTGTTACGGGTACTGGCAGCAACGCTTCTAATTTCCCGGTGCGTCTCGGTTCCTTCGGTATCAACAGCGACAATAATCTGCCTGTTTCTAGCAATTCCTACGGCGCCGAAGCTTCGTGGCGGGTGAACCGGGGATTGGCAATTGGCGGTTGGGCTGGTTACACCAATCAGCGCCTTTTATCCAACTTGGCTACTCCTACGGGTTCTGTGCAGCGGGGAGACCAAAAAATCTGGAACTGGGCCGTTACTTTGGCTTTTCCCGATTTGTTGAAAGAGGGAAATGTGGCGGGCTTTATTGTAGGTATGGAGCCGCGAGTGACGAGTTCGACTAATCGGACTTTGCCGGAAGATAAGGATACTTCGCTGCACGTTGAAGGGTTCTATCAGTTTAAGTTGAGCGACAATATTGCGATCACTCCTGGTCTGATTTGGCTGACTGCTCCCGACCACAATAAGAATAATTCTGATTTGTTGATTGGGGTGGTGAGAACGACTTTTACTTTCTAGGCCGATCGGACTTTTAACCGCAACGGATCGCAACGGATCGCAGAGCGGCTATCTGCGTTCGTCCGATCGCCCGTTTAATGTTTCAACAGAAACGACCAGCTTTAGCAAAAGCTGGTCTGCAAAAATAGTTAAATCCGTTGTTTTCTCACAGTTTTTCTCACAGTGTGGTTTTCTCACTGTGAGGAAACCCAAAATGCGCGTTTCCTTGCAGCGGGTTCACAGAGATACATCATCTCTCTTAAGCTGTATTTTAACAACAAAATTTAATTTTTGCAATAAAACTTTACATTGGGCTGGTGGGTCAAGAAAGCTTGTAGGGGGCGGGTTTGACAATACTTTGCACTGTGATAGACCGTGGTTTTTCACCAGCCCCTGGAATGGTAAAATTGCCACAAGCCGAAAAGAAAAGTAGTCCCGAGCCCTACCCGCCTAATCTACCTGAATAGCCATACTTACCGCTTTGCTTCGCGACTCTATAATTTGACCGATCTCGCGCCCCAAGCTAGGTTGACGTTCAATCATCGTATTTACAGCATCCGAGTAGACGACAAGAACTTGCAAATCGTCAACGGCGACAA
>JANYGO010000350.1 GCA_025362325.1 Cyanobacteriota bacterium
AGAGCCGTCTGATTCTGAGGTTCCCGCTGCAAAACCGTCTGATATTCCCGTTCCTGCGCCGCCAGCAGAGACTCCTGAGAAACAGCAGCAACAGCTACAGGTTTTTGTCGGTGCTGGCTGCTCAAACCGCTGGTGAACAGACTCACAATACCAAAAATCGCAGAACCAGCAAAACCTACCATCGATACTAACGCAAAAATCTGCTTAGTTCGATCGCTCCGCCGCACCTTATCCTCAATGTATTTTTTCTCTGTACTTTCCATTCCTAACCCTTGGCGTCGCTGTTTTCCAGGCACTCGCACAGCACCTATCTCTAGATTGCCCAAGTTCGATCGCAAAACGATCGCTTTTCCCCAGTTAAAATTTTTGCTGACAAGTTTATAGCGCACAAACTGATAATTGTCAAGCAAATTCAACCAATCGTCAGGTTTAGAAGCGGGCAGATATTCTAACAATTATCCAAAGTTCTCTCAAAGTTCTTCCCCAAAACTTTACATTTTTCCATCCCAGCATTTGACCCTTCTCTTCACCCAGCTTGCTTCAACCAAAACAAATCCTGATTTGCATGAGGCTTTTTTTTTCGGCTTTCGATGGTTTTTCCGCAAGTTCAAACTTGATTTTTGCGATCGTCTGTGGATAAATCTTGTTTAACTATTCTGTAAGATGTTCACCGTTGATAACCGTAGTTTAGTAGTATCGCGATCGGAGGCAATATTCACAGGTTGCAACTTGAAATAATCGATGTTGAGATGCAACATCTCAATTAAACCAGCATCATCTCAGACGCAGGCTTTTGAAAGGGTGGTTCATTCAGTTGACAGTTGACAGTTGACAGATGACAGTTGACCTAGAAGGAAGAGGAGTGGAGTAATGAATTGTCTGATTTTAATTTATCCCTACAAGGGTTCCGGCTTTAAACCAATTCTTTGTGGTAATATATTTCAAATTGGCTCTGTAAGGTATTTGGCATCCACCAAAGGGTAGAATTACGATCTGTTGGGGTATGTACTGGTATCGATCGCTCGCTTGAGTGAGGTTTAGGACGATCGGCAGTTGCTCTGGAACCGATCGCCACAATTAGGACAAGCATGGCATCTACAACACATCAAGACACATCTCATACCAAAAATTCCCGGTGGCCGATCGGTTTATTGGCGATCGGCATTTTACTAGGGATCGGATTTCGGTTCTTCGAGATCGATCGCAAACTTTACTGGCACGACGAAGCTTACACCTCGCTGCGGGCGGCCGGTTTCACCCGCCAAGAAATCGACGATGAACTATTCCAAAACCGAATTGTTCCCGCACCGGAATTGCAAAAATATCAGCGGATAAAACCGGGAAGTACAGCAGCAGACACAATTCATTCTTTAACACTAGAAGACCCTCAACATCCGCCTTTATACTTTCTGGCGGCTCGTTTGTGGATGCAGGAATTTGGGAGTTCTCTAACAGCATCCCGCAGTTTGCCAGCCATATTGAGTTTGCTGTCGCTGCCTTTGATGTACGCTTTAGCTCAAGAACTGTTTGCCTCTAATTTAACGTCGTTATTAGCCACAGCACTGTTAGCTTTATCTCCCTTTGACATCTTGTTTGCTCAGACAGCAAGGCAGTACAGTTTGCTGACTGCAACGGTGATTGGCAGCAGTTGGCTGCTGCTGAGAGCAGTGCGGTTGCGCGGTTGGCAAAATTGGGCGTACTACTCGCTGGCGATCGCGATCGGTTTCTACACTCACCCTTTCTTCAGTTTGACACTGCTCGGACAGGGAGTTTTTATAATTGCTTGCGGGCTGTTTGTCAAACAAAAAAAATTGCGCTGTCACTTAACTAATTCGCAATTTTTCTTGGCAGTAACAGCAGCTTTAATCTTGTATCTGCCGTGGATTTACGTGCTAGCGACGAACCTGCAACGAGCATCAGCTACCACAGATTGGACGCGAGTAAATCCGGGTTGGCTGTATCTGGTCAAATTGTGGACGCTCAGCTTTACATCCTTATTTTTTGACTGCGATTTCGGCTTTGACAATATCTGGACTTATCTGCTGAGATTGCCATTTTTGCTGTTAATTGCGGCAGCGATTTACCAAATCTGCCGCCAAACTAGCAGTTCAGCTAAGCTGTTTATTGTAACATCAATTTTCGTACCTTTTTTGATACTGGCGTTACCGGATATAATCCTAGGCGGCAAACGTTCCGCCGTCAGCCGCTATCTGATTTCGTGCTTTCCGGGAGTGCAGCTAGCAGTTGCTTACTTGCTCGCAATTAATCTGAAAACTCAGCAGCGGTTTTGGCGAGTCGTTTTAGCAGGGATATTTACAGCAAGCATAGCGTCTTGTACCCTCAGCGCTGTTTCTGATACTTGGTGGAGCAAAGACTTGAGCTATTTTAATGCTGAAGTTGCCAGAAATATTAACAAAGAGGCGATCGCTAACCGATCGATTAAAGATACAATTGTAATTAGCGATCGCGGTAACGACTTTACTAACATGGGAGATTTGCTCTCCCTGAGTTATTTGCTTGACAAAGATGTGCGGCTGATGCTGCTGAGTCAGTCGCCGGATATCGAGATGCTGAACAAATATTCGGCTCCTCTGGTGTTCCGCCCTTCGGAAAAATTGCGATCGGCACTCAAGCACAATCAACGTCGGCTAGAGCCGATATTAGAATATGCTAAACTTTTTCGAGTGCGGCGAGCTTCTTAGTTGCGGGTAGCCGGTAGGGTGCGTCCGAAAAAACTGTTTGATTTGCCTCAAATATTTGAACTGACGCACCTTAATATCATGTCAGCTAGAACGACATAATAAGATTGGTTCGTAGTGAGGACTTTAGTCCGCATTCGTCAAAAAACTAAAGTCCTCACTACAAACAATTTTTATTAAAGATAATTGACGGAATATAATATAAGTCACTGTTGTGCATTTGTGTCCTCAATAATCCGATCGGGTGCGTCAGAAAAAAAATGTTTGAGTTGTCTCAGGTATCTGGGCTGACGCACCCTACATCATCAGCAATCATTATTTGAATAATTAGGATTAAACGCCATGAAAGAGTTAAATAATTCAGCTTCGGAATCCGCACAGCAATTTCGCAACCTTCAGACAGAATTGCGCGAAACTTGGCGAGGTGTCGAAGACTTTGACAGCGGAGATTGTGACATTATCGTCATTCCTTCTCTCAGCTTGGATCAGCAAGAAATGCAGAAAGTTGAGGGTGCTTACCACTACGAAGAGCGGCATTTATTTTCATTAATTCGCCTGCGAAATCCCCGCACGCGCTTAATTTACATTACTTCGGAGCCGCTGCACCCAATGATTGTGGATTATTACCTGCAACTGCTGCCGGGAATTCCATTTTCTCACGCGCGCGATCGGCTTTTGCTGTTTTCTGCTTACGATGCTTCTGCCAAATCTCTCACCCAGAAAATTTTAGATCGTCCCCGCTTGATGGAGCGCATTCGTCAAGCAGTGCGGCCGAAAAAATCTTACATGGTTTGTTACAACTCGACGCCTTTAGAGCGCGAGTTATCGGTTAAATTGGGCATTCCTTTGTGGGCCAGCGATCCTGATTTGTTATACTGGGGAACAAAAAGCGGCAGCAGGCAAATTTTTAAAGAATGTGGCGTGCCTTATCCTGACGGTTCCGAGTTGGTTTGGAATGCGGAAGATTTAGCGGAAGCTGCGGCTCAGTTGTGGGAAAGGCAGCCGGATTTGCAGCGGATGGTAATTAAGTTAAATGAAGGTTTTTCCGGGGAAGGAAATGCAATTTTAGATCTAAAACCGATCGCAGGTAAAGCGCCTCAAGAAAGAGTTAAAGCTATTGGCGATTGCTTCCACAATTTGCGCTTTCAATCAACAGGCGAAACCTGGGACAATTTCAGCCGTCGCATTCCCGAATTAGGGGCAATTGCGGAAGCATTTATCGAAGGTTCAGAAAAGCGCTCGCCCAGCGTTCAAGGTCGAATTGTCCCCAGTGGCGAAGTAGAAATTCTCTCAACCCACGACCAGATTTTAGGAGGCCCGGATGGTCAAATTTTCTTGGGTTGCCGATTTCCGGCGGATGAATCCTATCGGCTGGCGCTGCAAGAATCGGGATGGAAAGTCGGGAAAAACTTAGCGGAAAAAGGTGCTTTAGAGCGATTTGGAGTAGATTATGTTGCCGTCAAGCAATCCGACGGTAAATGGGATCTTCAAGCAATAGAAATTAACTTGCGTAAAGGTGGGACAACTCATCCGTTTATGGCTTTAAAGCTGTTAACAAACGGTCGTTACGAACGAACGAACGGATTATTTTACAGCCAGCAGGGGCGTCCGAAATATTATGTGGCTTCGGACAATTTAAAAAAAGAGCGCTATCGGGGATTGTTGCCGAACGATTTGATGGATATTATTGCTGACAATCAACTGCACTTTGACAGCGGTACTGAGACGGGGAGCGTGTTTCATTTAATGGGTTGTTTGTCGGAGTTTGGCAAATTGGGATTGACGAGTATTGGCAACTCGCCCCAAGAAGCTGAGGAGATGTACAACAAGGTTGTGAAAGTTCTCGATCGCGAAACTTCATTCAGTTGACAGTTGACCCCTCGACAGTTGACAGTTGAGAAGTAAGTCGATTTCAGGTTTTCCCTTTGAGATTTACGGGCGAGAAACTCGGTTTCTACGAGTTTTGCTTTTGCGTTTGAGAGGTAGAAATTTAGGAAGAAACCGGGTTTATGAGGTCATAAAGTTGTGAAAGTTATCGCGAAATCTCCTATTAAATCTCGTTTAACCGTTGATTAGTTGATCGTGGGAAATGGGAATTGGTCATTTAAGCTGACAACCGCAGGTTGAAATCTGCGGGTTGTGCGTGGTAGCTATTGTTTAGTGGGATAAATCGGCGTGGGGTCGATCGAGCCTGTGCGATTGAGAGGCCAAAAACGGATGATCGCCCTACCGATGATATTTTGCTTCGGTACAAAGCCCCAATAATGGCTGTCACAGCTTGCGTTGCGGTTGTCGCCGAACACCAAGTAAGAATTTTGAGATACAACTACAGGCCCGTAGGGATAATTGGGAATTTCTTCAATATACTTTTCCTGTAGCGGCTGCTTGTTGATAAAAACTTTTCCCTCTTTGACTTCCACAGTGTCGCCCGGGAGTCCGATCACTCGCTTGATGTAGGCATCTTTGATAGGTGGCGGCTGTCCCGTGCACAAACTCGCCGAATCGGGAGGCATAAATACGATAATATCTCCTCGGTGCGGATCTTGGAATCGATAGCTCACCTTATCTATAATTAATCGATCGTTAATTTGTAGGGTTGGGAGCATCGAGCCGGTAGGAATGTAGCGAGCTTCCGCAACCAGGGTGCGGATGCCAAAGGCCAAGAATGCTGCTAAGCCGATCGTCTTAATTCCTTCTATCCAAGGATTTTCGGTATCTTGCGGGGGTTTTTCGTCGGCTGACTTGTCTAGACGAGTCATAAGTATTAAGTGACTGGACTGGATACAAATTATAGACTTAATTCGGAGTTTTTTGAGGAAATCTGCAAAATCTGCGATCGAGATGTGAGTTTTTATACTATCTGGTTGAGTAATGTGTTCGGTGCGCACCCGAAAAATTACACATTTTCGGAAAGCTAGTTATATTTCTTACTATTTTCAAAACTATTTTAACGATAAAATTTGTCCATGCTTCCACGCACATTACTCACTTAATTATAGCTTATGCCGACAACATCAAGTTTGTTAATCCGCCGCGCTCGCATTCTGTTGCCCGACGGCGAGTTTTTGGTAGGGGACGTGCAAATTAGCGATGGCAAAATTGTTCGGGTTGCTCCGGAGATTGCGGCCCAGGGCGATCGCGAAATTGATGCGATCGGCTTAACTCTGTTACCCGGAGTAATTGACCCCCAGGTACACTTCCGCGAACCAGGGTTAGAACACAAGGAAGATTTGTTTACGGCTAGCTGCGCGTGCGCTAAGGGCGGCGTGACATCATTTTTGGAAATGCCCAATACGCGACCTTTGACCACAACCCAAGCGGCCTTAGATGATAAGCTAAGCCGCGCTGCCCAGAAGTGTTTGGTCAATTACGGCTTTTTTATTGGGGCGACGCCGGAGAATTTGCCGGATTTGTTGGAGGCGAATCCGACTCCGGGGATTAAGGTGTTTATGGGTTCAATGCACGGACAGCTTTTGATGGATGGAGAGGAAAATTTAGAGCGAGTTTTCTCTAAGGGCGATCGATTAATTGCAGTACACGCCGAAGATCAAACTAGAATTAATCAGCGTCGTCAGGAATTTGCCGGCAGTACCGATTTAGCAGTGCACTCGCAAATTCAAGACAATCAAGCAGCCTTGTTAGCCACTCAGCTAGCCGTAAAACTTTCTAACAAATATCAACGCCGATTGCATATTCTGCATCTTTCAACAGGCGATGAAGCCGAGTTTTTGCGTCAAGAAAAACCGAGTTGGGTAACAGCCGAAGTAACGCCACAGCATTTGTTGTTAAATACTAGCGCCTATGAGAAGATTGGCAGTTTAGCGCAGATGAATCCGCCCTTGCGCGATCCCCGCGATAACGAAATACTTTGGCAAGCTTTACTCGACGGCGTAATTGATTTTATCGCCACAGATCACGCACCGCATACCTTGGAAGAAAAAGCTCAAGAGTATCCGAATAGCCCGTCGGGAATGCCCGGAGTAGAAACTTCTTTGCCTTTAATGCTGACGCAAGCAGTCGAGGGAAAATGTACCGTAGCGCAAGTTTCTCATTGGATGTCGGCGGCAGTTGCTAAGGCTTATAAAATTCCCAATAAAGGGAAAATTGCTCCGGGTTTTGATGCCGATTTAGTGTTGGTAGATTTGGACAAATACCGCCCGGTTGTCGGAGCCGAAATGGCGAGTAAATGCGGCTGGAGTTCCTTTGAAGGTTGGAATTTGACTGGATGGCCGGTGGTGACGGTTGTGGGAGGAAAAGTTGTTTTTGAGAATGGTAAGTTGGATACAAATGTCAGGGGAGAAGCCTTGAGATTTGACGCTGAGATAAGACTCGGCGGTTGAAACCGATCCTACACAAACTAAGTCCGCCTCCGCGGACTAAAGAATCTGGTCGGATTTAAGCGGTAGGGTGCGTCAGTTTGGAAATTGTAAATTCTCACTAAAAATGTCATTCTGACGCACCATTTATTTATTCCCTGCTGCGTCAGAATGATATTGTGAGTTTTTTTCTAAAATCTGCCTAGCTGACGCACCCTACTTCACTAAAACCCAAAATTGTGCTAAAATTATCCGAGTATATTCCCTTATTGTCAAGGCGATATTACCTATGCTCCCAGAATTAGAAACACAACTTCTTGCCTTAACTCCGACCGAAAAAGCTGAAGTAATACGGCTGTTAACCCAAAGTTTAAGCAATAGCTGGCCGGGAATTACAAAAACTCCAGAAGTGTGTGGTGGCGATGCTTGTATTGCCAAAACTCGACTGCCAGTTTGGCTGTTTGTGAGTTTACGCAGTCAAGGTGCAACGGATGCTGACATTTTGCAATTTTACCCTTATTTGAATGCTGAAAACTTAGTCAATGTTTGGACTTATGCTGATGCAAATTCAGAAGAAATTGAAACAGCACTCCGAGAAGAAGCAGCAGCAATGATGCAGGAAGTGTAATTTATGGCACGTCTTTATGCAGATGAACAGTTCCCGTTTCCTGTTGTGGCAATGCTGCGAAAATTTGGTCACGATACCCTGACTATTCAAGAGGCAGGAAATGCCGGAGATGATGACCCAGAAGTATTAGCCTTTGCTGTGAATAACGATCGCGCGGTGATGACGCAAAATCGCCGGCATTTCATACGCTTGCACGCCGAACAACCCAACCATTCTGGCATTATCGTATGTACAGATGACAAAAATCTAGAAAGATTGGCAACACGCATTAATGATGCTATTGCTGATGAAGAAACTTTGAGGGGCAAATTGATTCGAGTCAACCGCCCGCCGCAGTAAGTACGCGCTGTAGCTATCGGGATCGTGAATCGCACTTGATCAATTTTCCCATTCCCAATCCAATAAATCGCCATTCCCGATCGCTTCAATTTGCCGCCCGTTATCCAGATAACTCAAAGAAATTTGCAAATAATTCTCTGGTTTGTACAGAAGTCTTTGGGCCCACTCGATCGCCACAATCCCCAAATCCCTTTCTAATCCGTCCCAATAACTCTCTAAGTGCAAGGCTTCCGCTTCTTCGGGTTCCAGTCGATACAAGTCTAGATGATACAGCGGAACTCGCCCTGCAAAATACTCGTTAATGAGCGTGAAAGTAGGACTTTCCACAGGTTCGGAGATTCCCAAACCTTCGGCGATACCTTGAACTAAGGTAGTTTTGCCGGTGCCTAAATCTCCTTGTAACAAGATTACAGTGCCTGGTGGGAGCGATCGACCTAACGCCACACCAAACTTGCGCGTAGCCTCAAAATCTGGAAGCAAAGTTTTCATTTCAGTCAGTAGTCAGTAGTCAGTAGTCAGTAGTCAGTAGTCAGTAGTCAGTAGTCTCCCCATCTCCCCTCCGCTTAAATGTTCTGGGCGCGCCCGTACCAACGCAGCAACATTCCCGCCAACCTTTGGGAATTGTGGCGAATTAAACCGGTATTTTTATCTTCATCCATCACATTGGCGATCACAATTCGCCGCCCCAATTGTGTTACAGCTTCGCGATCGAGCACAACCGGATACGAATTCTCCTGAGAATAGCGGATTAAAGATTTTGCAGATGGGACTTTTCCCTGCACTACTACAGCATCGAACAGCGGCCGGCCGCAAGCGCGATCGATCGCCCGAATGTGATCTGCAACGCTGTATCCGTCAGTTTCGCCCGGCTGAGTCATAATATTGCACACATAAATGCGGGGAACTTCACTATTGGCGATCGCCTCAGCAATTTCCGGCACCAACAAATTCGGAATCACACTTGTATAAAGACTACCCGGCCCAATAATAATAAAATCCGCTTCCCGCAGCGCAGCCGCAGCCCTGGGCAAAGCTGGAGGATTAGCAGGAGTGCAGCCAATTTTGAGGATTTTCCCGTTAGCTTCCGTAATGCTGGACTCCCCCTCAATTCTGCGGCCGTCCGCGAGTTCTGCCCACAAATAAACGTCGCTCAGAGTCGCCGGCAGCACTTCCCCCCTCACCGCTAAAACTTTAGAACTGGCGGCGATCGCCTGTTCCAAATCTCCCGCAATATCGCTCATCGCCGTCAAAAACAAATTCCCAAAACTGTGACCCACCAAACCGTCACCAGCCCGGAAACGATATTGAAACAACTCAGTCAATAACTTTTCCTCATCGGCCAAAGCAGCCAAACAATTGCGAATGTCCCCCGGCGGCAAGACCCCAATTTCCCGCCGCAGTCGCCCGGAAGACCCGCCATCATCCGCCACAGTCACAATAGCAGTGATTTTGGCACTGTAATCCTTCAATCCCCTGAGCAAATGAGAAAGGCCTGTACCCCCTCCAATTGCCACAATTTTCGGGCCTCGGTGCAAGCGGCGGTGGTTGAGGAGTCGATCGACCAATTCCTCATTCCCTTCGGGCATCAGCACTTGAGTAATAGAGTTCAAACTGCGAGTTTGACCCCACAGAATTAACAAAATCCCGCCAGCAATGATGATCGGCCCCGACACGTAATTGGGAATAACTTCCGCAATCCACGTCAAAAAATTTCTCAACAATTGCAACAGGAAAAAAATCGGAGTCATCCCAGTCCAAATCGCTAAACCCAAACTGGCAAGTACCACGCCACTGGCACTGATCAGCAGCCACCGTTTCACCAGCAGTCCGGGGGCTAACCACTTAAACCACTGGTGAACTCGCCCGTTCCGCAAAGAAGGGGGGTAAGGATTTCTCGATCGGGCGATAACCTGCTTGGCTTTAGCCAAGACGCGAAGGGCTTTAGGAAGTGAACTAATTGACATGGTTAATTAGTCTTAAGGGTATTGGAATAGCTGAAGCTGACAAATTTACAATACAAGATAGTTTTGATTCTGGCAGTCAATTTAAGTGATTAGTCATTAGTCATTAGTCCTTAGTCATTAGCTAGACTGATGACTGAGGACTGACAACTTATTGATAACATCTTATGCCTGAGCCGCTAATCGAACTCAAGGGGGTAAGCAAATCCTTCGGCCAGAACCCGATCCTCGATCGAGTGGATCTGAGGATTTATCGGGGAGAGGCCCTGGCAATTATTGGCCCTTCCGGGACGGGGAAATCTACGATTTTGCGAATAATTGCGGGTTTGTTGGCCCCGGATGCCGGGGAGGTTTTCGTTCAGGGACAGCGCAGGGTGGGATGGGTAGACGACGTGACAGATCCGATCGGGATTGGGATGGTGTTTCAGCAAGCGGCTTTATTTGATTCGCTGACGGTGGAGGAGAATGTCGGTTTTTTACTGTACCAGCATTCTAAGCTGTCGCGCCGCCGAATTCGGGAATTGGTGGAGGAGAAGTTAGAGATGGTGGGTTTACCCGGAATTGGCGAACGCTATCCGGCGCAGTTGTCTGGCGGAATGCGGAAGCGGGTAAGTTTTGCCCGCGCCATCATGGCGAATCCCGATAATGCCAGGGACAATCCAGAGGTTTTGCTGTACGACGAACCGACGGCGGGTTTAGATCCCATCGCTTCGACGGTAATTGAAGATTTAATCCGCGACTTGCAGGCGGCTCACGGTGTTTGCAGCACTTATGCGATCGTCACTCACCAAGATAGTACCATCCGCCGCACTGCCGATCGCATCGTTTTTCTCTATCGAGGCAAAGTGCAGTGGGAAGGAACTGTCAGCGACATTGCATCGACCGATAATTTGTTGATTAAACAATTTTTTAGCGGCAGCGTTACTGGGCCAATTCAAGTGATTGGATAGTCAGTTGTCAGTAGGCAATTGGCAGTTGTCAGTTGTCAGTAGGCAATTGGCAGTGGGCAGTGGTTAATTGTTTGTATTATTGGGAGATAAGATATGTCACAAACAAATTTTCCGAGGTTAGATGTTTATAAATTAGCCGAAAAATTAGCTGATGAAATTTGGAATCTAGTTATAAAATGGGATGCACTAGCAAAAGATACGGTCGGCAAGCAAATTATTCGCTCTGCTGATAGTATTGGTGCTAATATTGCTGAAGGAGATGGTCGAGGTAGCTATCAGGATCATCGGCGATTTATTAAGATTGCCAGAGGTTCTTTATATGAAACAAAGCACTGGTTGAGACGGGCTTATACTAGGCAACTACTAACAAGTACGCAAGTAGAAACACTCAAGCCAATTATTGACGAACTATCGCCCAGGCTAAACGCCTATCTAAAATCTATAGGCAACACATCAGAAAAAAATTAAAAACTGCCAACTATCAACTGTCAACTGCCAACTATCAACTATCAACTGCCAACTGCCAACTGCCAACTGCCAACTGCCAACTGCCAACTGCCAAAGGAGGAAATATGCGATCGCGAACTGTAAGAGAAGGTTCTGTCGGATTCTTAATTTTAGTAGGAATCGGTTTATTTGGCGGCTTAGTCCTCTGGCTGCGGGGCGTGCAGCTAGGCAACCGCAGCTACAAATTCGCCGTAGAATTTGCCAGCGCCCAGGGAATGCAAATAGGCACGCCCGTCAGGTATCGCGGCGTCGCCGTCGGTAAAATCACAGCCCTCAAAGCCAGCGCCAACGGCGTAGACGTGATGCTGGAGATTGCCCCCGGTACTTTAGTCATGCCCCGAGATGTGGCGATCGAAGCAAATAAATCCGGTTTAATTGGCGAATCGTCTATCGACATTACCCCCAACTCGATTTTGCCAGAATCCTTACTTAGCGCCAATCCCTTCAGTGCCGACTGTCCCCCTGAAATCATCTGCAAAAATTCCCGCTTAAAAGGTCAAGCTGGAGTCAGTCTCGACGAACTAATTCGCTCCACAGTCCGCCTAACTAATTTATACACCGACCCCGCCCTGTTCAACAATATTAAATCAATTTCAGAGAATACAGCCAACACAGCCAAAGGTGCAGCTAAACTCACTCAAGATTTATCAAGTTTAACTCAAACAGCAAAAGCAGAAATCAAAACATTGAATAAATCTGTGACTGGAGATGTTGATAAATTAAGTGAATCCGTAAAAACCGAATTAGCAACTTTAAATCAATCATTAAAAGGAGAAGCGAACAGTTTAAATCAATCCTTGAAAGTAGAAGTTGACAGTTTAAATCAATCTTTGAAAGGAGAAGCGAGCAGTTTAAATCAATCGCTTAAGGGGGAAATATCAGGAGTCGCCGCAGATGTTTCTAAAGTAGCAGCTACAGCCGACACTTCCACAAAAGCCGTATCTGCCGCTGCCATAAATTCTGCCAATTCAGTAACTCAAGCAGCCAATCAAATTACATTGACAGCCAACCAACTCAATTCCTTAGTAGCAACCAACCGCGCTAGTTTAGTCTCAACACTGAATAACATCAATCAAAGCAGTCAGGAACTGCGGGTAGCTGTCAGCAGTTTGAGTCCGACAATTAATCGCATCAACCAAGGACAATTGCTCAACAATTTAGAAGTTTTATCCGCGAATGCCGCCCAAGCTTCTGGTAATTTGCGAGATTTATCCAGCCAGGTAAACAATCCCGCCACTTTGCTATTATTGCAACAAACTTTAGATTCTGCACGAGCGACATTTCAGAACGTGCAGAAAATTACTTCGGACGTGGATGAATTGACAGGAGATCCGGCTTTCCGCAACAACATTCGCAGGTTATTCAACGGATTAGGAGGCTTGTTAGGTTCGACAGAACAACTGCGACAGCAAGTTAAAGTCGCTCAAACATTAGCTCCCCTTGCTGAGAAAGTAAATGCGAGTACAACTGCGGGAAATCAATCAGTTCAGCCGGGATTTCCCAGCATCCACAAAAAAGAAAAATTGCCTGTTATGCCTTCTCAAACTGCAAAGTCAGCAGCACCGATTGCTCCCGATAATGCGCCTTAAAATATGGTATCATTGAATAGCAGCCATTGCAAGATGCGCGATTTTCTCTAGTAGGTAAGGTGCGCCTTGCAGAAGTTTCAGCTAGGAAGATATGTACATCGGATATCGGTATTAAATTTTGGGTATAAATCCTATTAACAAAAAAGTCTTTTAAGCAAAAAAACAAAAACCAATAACGCAAACATTATCGAAACCTGCCGCAACCAAAACCAAGTATCATAATCCTTGGTAAAAATTTCCAGATTACTTTCAATTGCCGGACGAGCCTGTGGAAAACATCGACCAACCACTTTTAGCAGCCGCCCTGCGATCAGCCTTGGATCTCGCAGGATTGATCGTCGCTTCGATGCTGATAGCTTCCTATTTTGGACTCTGTGCAAAATTCAACGACAAAACAGTAGTCAAAGTACCATGCCGGGTATACGTTCCAACAGCAAAAAGGTTGATAATAGAAAGATTACTCAAAGGAAGCACGACCATGACAGGAGTCTTCCCCACCCTCCAATCCTCTGAAATTATCTACCCCAGTGCCGATCGCAAAATTTAATACCCTCATCAGCTCTTCTATTACTCCCTGTGTTCGCCACGACTGTTCATTCAGTTGACAGTTGACAGTTGACAGTTGACAGCACTTGACCTAGAAGGAAGAGGATTGTTGCTTGTTACCAGGAAGAGCCTGGTAACCTAGATAGGCGAGGAAGAGCCTCCTTTTATCTCGCAACTTACAGGAGAGAGGACTGTAGGAGGTGCTTAAGTTATTAAGTTTTCCATCCTAAGCTGCTACAGTCAGGCATGGCTGCTGGATAGTGCTTTTGCGGCCCCGTCACCACAAGACTGTAAAAGATGTCAAATGGGTTCTCTAAGTGGGTTCTGAAGCCAAGCTCAGGCTTAAACACCCCAAAATCAAGAATCTTAAACCAAATCCTCTCAGAACCTCCAGACCCTAAAAATAACTGCTAACATACGTGTTGTACAGTTAATCAACAAGCTCCGCAAGGGGTCTACCCGCGTACCGAAAATGGCAAAAAAAGAAACGTCTACAAAAACTGCGCCTGAAAACTCAGAAAAGCAAAAAGCCTTGACTTCCGTACTATCCCAAATCGAACGCAGCTTTGGCAAAGGGGCGATCGTCCGGTTGGGAGACGCCACTCGCATGAGGGTAGAAACCATTCCCAGCGGAGCCCTAACACTCGACATCGCTTTAGGTGGCGGTTTGCCAAAAGGCCGAGTCATTGAAATTTACGGCCCGGAAAGTTCCGGTAAAACAACTCTAGCGCTCCACGCGATCGCCGAAGTCCAAAAAACAGGCGGTATCGCAGCCTTCGTCGATGCCGAACACGCCCTCGATCCCACCTACGCCTCAGCTTTAGGCGTCGATATTGAAAATCTTCTAGTTTCCCAGCCGGATACCGGCGAAATGGCCCTGGAAATCGTCGATCAACTCGTACGTTCCGTCGCCGTCGATATCGTAGTCATTGACTCCGTAGCCGCCCTCGTCCCCCGCGCCGAAATCGAAGGCGACATGGGCGACTCCCACATGGGTTTGCAAGCCCGCTTAATGAGTCAAGCACTTCGCAAAATCACAGGCAACATCGGCAAATCCGGCTGTACCGTCATTTTCCTCAACCAATTGCGGCAAAAAATCGGCATAACTTACGGCAACCCCGAAACAACAACCGGCGGCAACGCACTCAAATTCTACGCCAGCGTCCGGCTCGACATTCGTCGCATTCAAAGCTTGAAAAAAGGTACCGAAGAATACGGCAACCGCACGAAAGTTAAAGTTGCTAAAAATAAAGTTGCTCCGCCTTTCCGCATTGCCGAATTTGACATTGTATTTGGCAAAGGCATTTCGACTTTAGGCTGTCTGACTGACTTAGCCGACGAAATGGGAGTAATCATCAAAAAAGGTTCTTGGTACAGTTATAACGGCGATAACATAGCTCAAGGACGAGACAAAGTGATCCAACACATGGAGAAAAACATCGATTTCAAAAATGAGATCGAGCGCCTAGTACGGGAAAAGCTTGAGACTGGTGCTGTGGTTTCTGCGAATTCTGTCGCTCCTGTCGATCCTGATGTTGATGATGTGGATGTTGATGATGTTGATGATGATATGGATAATGACGCTGAGGATGTAGGAGATCTGGAAGAAATCTAAAGTTTGTAGTGATTAGTCATTAGCTATCGATCCTTAGTCATCGGCAATAGTAGGTTGGGTTTCTCTACAGAAACCTAACCTATTTTTTAAAGCATTTTTTTACCAGAAAGAATTGGTTTAAAGCCGGAATCCTTAAAGGCGAGAAATTAAAACAAGACTATTCATTACTCGAATCCTCGGACTTCCAGGTAGAGGTCGCCCTCAAGCGGTCAACTGTCAACTGTCGAGCGGTCAACTGTCAAAGTGCGAACTGTCGCGAGTTCGCCAACACTTGCGAGAATCGCGATCGGGGACGATAGCACTGTAAAAGTAAAGCTGAGATGCTCCCCCGATCGTCGGCGAACCTTGGCCCGTAATATTTAAACCTTTGCCTTTGGTTTATAGTGAGGACTTTAGTCGTGATACAATACCAGGAATTTAGTGGTCACTACAAACACTTTGTTTGACTGGTAATTGACCGGAAATCAGATCGCTTGCTAACTCTTACTCAGGCAAAGAAACAGGCTGTAGGTATTGAGAATTAGCGCGCACGTAACAGCCTTGTCTTGTCAGCAACCAAGGTTGACCGTTCGCCACCGAAATCGCATTTCCACCTCTGAGTTCAGCAGCAATTGGATCTCGATCCGCGCGGTAAACTCGTTGAATTGCTCCATTTGGCGTCTGGCGGCAGTTGAGTTCTCCATCCCGCGACGAGACTCGCCAAGCTGGCCAAGTTACAGAACCAGCAGTTTCTGTCAACCAGGTATTAGCATTACTATAAGTATAGTCGCCGCTGGCATTGGGACGCGGTAAAGATTCGATTAAATTTACTTTAATTGTCTGACCGATTGAAGGACAATTTTCTCCTCCTTTTACCTTCCAAGTAACTTCTGCTCCCAATTGAACGCTCCTTCCAACTTGACGCCGGACAATGGAAATATCTCCTGTACAAACAATTGTTCTGCCACGGCGGCTCGCGCGGTCATTGAAAGTTCCTTTGTAATAGTAAGAACCTGCTGCTCCTTCGGCACTGGTAATTTGAATATCGCCAAAAAATTCGCGAGTGCCTACTTTAGTCAAGTAAAATCCGCTGGAATTGTTCGCTTTTTCTGACAGGTTTATAGTAGTTTTTCCTGTTGGATTAATATAAGTGGTAGCGCTAGCAGCACTGCACCAAAGTAATGATAAAACTCCTGCGGGAAACCAAACATTAGCTCGTTTCATGGGATTACTTATGATTAATTTATTACTTAATATGACTTACGCGCTACCAGACAAATCAACCGGGTTTTTTTAAATCTTATTGAGAGTCTAAAGTCGGTGTATTTTAGTTAAACAATCAAGGCGCTAGCCCTGTGTAAGTCATGCTTTATTTATAGCTCGCAGCCCAATACTTGAGCCGTCGATGCAAGCGAGTGTCACTCATTTGAGCGACAGCGCACTGGTCAATACGTCTCGGTTAAAGGCAAAATTGAAGAATTTAATCTCCTCAAATACTAGCTCGCTCCGAGTGCGATCGCCCGGGGAAATTTCTGTCACCGAGAGCTATTGAGGTGCGTCGCTACTCGAAAAGTCGATTTTCATTCAGAAATTTTTAATGGCGACACACCCTACGAATAATATTGCTACAGGGCAAGCTGTCAACTGTCAACTGTCAACTGTCAACTGTTTACTTCACTCTAGTAACTCTAGTAACTCTTGAACCGAACCCAACTCTCGAACCAATTCTTTAAACAACAATTTGACAGCTTTGGCCGCCACGCGCGATCGGACAAGCTTGACCGGTCGGCCGCTAGCTTTTTCCGCATCGATCAACTTTCCGAGCCGATCACCAATATCATTTTTTAAGCGGCAGCGCTGCGGCTCGATTCTGGTAAACACCCACTGCCAGAGCGCCTTCCGGCATAAATCCGAGCCGCCGACAACTTTTGATTTTTGCAAATCGCCGCTGCTCTCCTGTGAGGGAGCGTAGCCAAGAGCTTTCATGAATCGCCGTAGAGATACAGCGGATTCCAGGTTTATGCAGTACAGTAGCAGCAGTTTGTAAACCAGTTTTTAAAGTGCTTAATATTAACTAAATCAAGCGCAGTAGCTAGTAAAACGTCAACCATCTTGGTAGTAGTGGGCGAAAACTTA
>JANYGO010000020.1 GCA_025362325.1 Cyanobacteriota bacterium
TGTACTCGCTCTTTACCAAACATTTTGTCACTCCTAGTTTTAACTATATAATTACATCTTAAGCGATACTTGCTCCATCTGCGATTTTTAATAGTTATTGCGTCATTTTTTGATAAATAACTTAACCGCAGATTTTAGGCAGATTAACACCGATGGACGCAGATAATTTGCAGAGTTTTTTTTACTCTATCTATTTGATCTAATACCATTTTTCTTTCATATGTGCTGATAAAATCTTAGCCCCCCCTTACTAAGGGGGGGTTGGGGGGGTGATATCTAGCGCTACTTTATGAAATTGGCCTAAGATTGATGGTTGTGTTTAAGACTTTTTGAAATTTAGATTTACAATCAAAAGGGAAAGAGATAGTAAATTTTTCGTCTCATTTCCCTTTTGATTAAGAAGCAATACGGTTCACTTAACACTATTTACTGCCCGGAGAGCCCCCTAAATCCCCCTTAAAAAGGGAGACGCAAGAGAGCATTCTTGTCCCCCCCTTTGTAGGGGCGGTGGATGGTGCGTGCCCGCCCTGATTAGGGGGGATCTGTCTTAACTAAACCGTATTGGATTAAGAAGGACTGAAGTCCTCACTACGAACCTGGTGGTTAATTGACTGCTGCTAACTGTTTGTCTTTGACTTCCACTGGTGCAGTCAAAGCTGCTTCTAAATCGGCACAGCCGAGTTTTTCCTCCAAAATTGCCATGACTTCGCGGCCGAAATCATTGGAATTTCGCTGCCAAGCTTCTAAACAAACTTGTCCGAAAAATGAACCCAAAGGTTCTGGATTCCACAGCAATTTCCGTGCTGTCCAAGGCATCAAACTCATTGGATCGTAACCAGGTTGCAGAATATCCTTTTTGAAGGCGTATTCTTCTAAAATTGTGTGCGGCTGCAATCCGATAAAGAAAATCGCGGGTTCTACTTTATCGACTCCGAAAATCCGCTCTAATTCTCGGTGATAGGCAATAGTTTGCCGGATGGTTTCAAAGGTTTCGTCAATGACGTTAAATGAGTAATTGACGGAAACTAAATCGTTGTAACCGGCTGCTTTTAAATCGCGGCAATTTTCCAAAACTACTCGCAAGTTGTAGCCCATTCGCATTTTCCTAACCAGTTCCTGGGAACCGCTGGTGATGCCGATTTCAAAGTAATTCATGCCCGTTTTTACCATCAAATCGCACAATTCGGGTGTGAGATTGTCCGCACGGATGTAAGCAGCCCAGTGGATGTCAGTCATGCCGTCGGCGATGATTTTTTGCAATAATTCGATCGCATCGTCGATGAATTTGCGCGCCGGGATAAATTGAGCGTCGGTAAACCAGAAATTGCGGATACCTCGATCGTACAATTGCCGAATCTCCGCCACCACCTCATCCGCCGGATTGATCCGCACTTGCTTCCCTTCAATCACCGTATAAATGCAGTAGCAGCAATTGTGAGGACAGCCGCGCTTGGTTTGGACTCCCACGTAGAAGTCCATATCCTGTAGATAATAGGAAAATTCCGGCCAAATGGTTTCGATGTAGTTATAGTTGCAGGCGGTTTTCTCGATGTTGGCTGGCTTTTCGTGAATTAGCCGATCGCGCGGCACAGTTTCTCCTACTACATAACATCTTTCCTGCGCCAAATCTTCGCCTTTAATCAACTTCTCCAGCAAAGCTTCGCCTTCGCCCACCGAAACCACAGTCCCCGTCGGCAAACTGCGCCCCAACTGCTCGTAAAACACGCTCACAGCACCGCCACCGACCACTGCGCGGGCTTCGGGGCGGTATTTCCGGGCCCGCTTCAATCCGCGCTTAACCAGTCCCAGATTGCGCGAGAGTTCGGTGTAGTAGGACGTGGCCAAACGCAGTCCTCCGAGTGCTCCCCGGAACTTAGTCAGCAGATTTTTGGCGTAGTAAAACTCGAAGGCATTTTGTAAGGGATTTCCGCCTCTACCGCCGACGGGCGCGTAAATTTGAATGTCCCGCCAAGAGAAAACCAGCAGCGTCGGCTTAAACTCGTCGATGATGACATCCAAACCTTTAGCGTAATCCAGCGGGGGCACCGCGCCTAAGTCGAAAATCCGCTGTTGGACATCGGGAAACAGCTTGTGCACGTGATCCGAAAGGTAGACAACTCCGATCGGGAAAATGGGATTGCAAGGGAGGCGAACGTACAAAACTCGGTTTTCTCGGCTTTCCATGATTGCCATATCCTAATGTGGAACTTTTTTAACTATGTTTATATTCTTTTAATATAACTTTACACTCTATCTAATTTTCGCAATTTTATATTAAATATTCTTAAATTTTGCTAAGAGGGTTAAGGCGGAGCTTGTGGGTGCAGATCGGCGACAGCAGTAGAAAAAAGCTGATTTTTAAGCAAATACAGCGTATATTGACAGAAAATCAAAGCTGAGAGTCAAAAATCTGATATTTTTCCGGCTAAGTTTAAATTTAAGTGCGATCAGTCTCTCATGTGTTATTGAGTTGGTAGTCGGCTTTACAACAAGCCGGGATCGCCTAGTGTTAGCCTGAGAAGATAACTAAAACTTTTAGGCAAAGCCCCTTAGCAGTTATGGCTCAAATTCTTGACCCAGTACCCTCAAACGCCGACAGCAAGATTCTCTGCTGCTACGTCAACGCCACCAGTCAAATTCAGATTGCTCGCATCTGCAACATTCCTAACTGGTATTTTGAACGAGTGGTATTTCCCGGACAGCGTTTAGTGTTTGAAGCGATGCGGGCCGCAGCATTGGAAATTCACACCGGGATGATGGCCAGTGCAATT
>JANYGO010000169.1 GCA_025362325.1 Cyanobacteriota bacterium
TCAGCGGATTCACCATATAAATAAAAGGCACTTGTTCCGCTATAATCCGCTGCGTCTCCCCATAAAGCTCCTTGCGCTTCGCCTCGTCAAGCTCCTGGGAAGCTTTCACATAAAGGTCATCAATTTTCTGCTCCCACTCCGCCACTTCCCAACCCTTGATCGGCGGTTCTGTCCCTAACTGGCCCTGGTTGAAACTGTGTAAAGTCCCCTTAACAGACCAAATATTGTAGCCGCTGTGCGGTTCCAAACCTCCGGTAAAACCACCGAGGTAAGTATCCCAATTTTTAGTCAAACGCAGCTTTTCCACATAAGTGTTAAAACTCAGGAACTGCGTATCAACTTGCATCCCCAGTTTGCCCAAATCTTGTTTAATTTGCGTTCCCATTTGCTCCCGCGCTTTTTTACCAGCAGCCATCAACAAAGTAAATCGCACTTTGTTGCCCTCAGCATCCAACAATTCGCCGTTACTATTATACTTGAAACCTGCACTTAACAGTAATTTTTGCGATTTTTGCGGATCGTAACTGTAAGTTTTCAATCCCTGTTCAGGGGACAGATAGAACGGACTTTGCGCCGGAATTGGGGAATGCAGCGGCGCGCCAAGTCCGCGATAGATATTGTTAGTCATGGCATCGCGGTTGATGCCGTAGGCGATCGCCTGCCGAAACTCCTTACTCGCGAACCAGCGAGACTTAATCGGGTCTACAAACGGCTGATTTTGAGGATTGCGCCCCTTATTCAGATTGAAACACATAAAAACACTGCCAGTGTCCGGGCCGCCGTTAAACACCGTATATTTGCCGCGTTTATCCTCCCGTTTCAGCAGCGGGAACACCTCCGGCTGCACGTCTAGAGTATCCAAATCGCCCGATCGAAAATTCAGCAGTTGAGTATCAGTATTTTCGATAATTTGCCAGACAATTTGCTGGATGTAAGGCTGGCTATTTCCCTCAGCATCTTTGCGCCAAAAATACGGATTTCTTTCCAAAACAACGCGCTGATTGGGAGTATAACTCAACATTCGGTACTGACCGTTGCCGACAATTTTTTTGGGGTCAGTATCCGTGCCCCAAGTAGTCAGGAACTT
The DNA here is from genome assembly GCA_025362325.1 of Cyanobacteriota bacterium. GTDB lineage: Bacteria > Cyanobacteriota > Cyanobacteriia > Cyanobacteriales > Microcoleaceae > Microcoleus. The sequence continues at coordinate 1,088 of JANYGO010000169.1, forward strand.
AGGCTTGCCGTCTGCCTCGGTATTGCTAATAGATTCCTGTAAAATATGAGCTGGTAAAATTGGAATTCCCCCAGCATATCTAATAAAAGGAGCAAAAGGTTCTGCCACTGAAAATTCTACGCGGCGACTATCAAGTTTTTTGACTTTGGGAAATTGGCGGCTCATACCAACTCTCAGAGTATCTTTCAACCCGCTAGCAATTTTATCGTTGAAATAAATCTTTTCATAGCTGAAGATAATATCATCAGTTGTCATGGGTTCGCCGTCCGACCATTTCAAACCTTCTCGCAGGTTGAAGACAATCTTTTTGCCATCTTTAGAAACTTCCCAGGACTCTGCTAAACCAGGTTCTAGCTTTGATGTCAGGCCGTTTTCGTTGATCAATCCCTCGTACATATAGCCAAAAACGCTGTATGCAGATTGATTTAGCGGGTAATTGAAGGTAGCCGGGCCGCTGGGGGTGGGAACGACGAGTCTGTTTGTTAATTGCGATCGCGCGGGACGACAAGCAGAGAGACTGACGGCTGCAATTACAGCCAGCAAAACAGCCAACCAGCGGCGCTTTGAATGTAAAATAGGGAAAATTTTCATAATAATTTACCAAAAAATATGATTTCGCATCCGGGCCTATAGGGACAGCGCCCAAATCCCTCATAAAAACAGCGCTGTTAACTTCAACTGTCAACTGTCAACTGTCAACTGTCAACTGTACCACCTGCGTGTAATTATGACTGAGATTGTAGCCAACCTAGAAAGTCTTCAGTGCGCGAAAAATACTTTGTTATCCCGACTTCCTGCAAAGCATCTCGAACTTTTAGCAGACCAAATTCTTTGGTATTATTGCTCAAAAATACCCTGACTTCATTAGGCTGTAAGCGTGCATGATTCAAAATACAATGCAGAATCAAATTGTCTGTTGGATCTTCTTCAATAAAAATCGAATTCAAACTTTCCCGGAGTATCTCTGGTGTTAATGGGAGCATTTCTACTTGTGTAACTAACAGATCGAGAGCGGCAAAAAGACGTGCATTGATATCATTTATTAACGCCTCATTCTCATTTAATGATTGGTCTAAATGGAACATAAGAGACTGGGCTGAAGTCGAAGTTCTATCTCGTTTTAGCTGACTGATTTGTTTTTCCATTTCACCGAAAAAACGGTTGCGTCGCTTGATTTCATCTTCCAAAGCCGAAAGTGATTCCATGCAGCAAATACTTGGTATTGCTATGCGAACTGATGTCGGTACGTTCAATAACAAGTTGTTAGCGTCAGGATCACGTCCCGTAGCAATACTCATCAGAAAGTTGGTCTCGATATATAAAATTGCCACCAATTTCTACCCCTGATTTTGTCGTTCCACCTGCTAGCAGCGAAAGCAAGCCAATTGTTGCTACCTGTTCTGCTCCTGGCGGAATCTCAAACTTCCAATTATAAGCTAAGTCGCGCAGCCATGCTTCAATCAATCTAGTTTGGTATCGTTTAAATATCCGTTTGCTCCCAAATTCAGGTTCGTACTGGCGAAGTATTTCACCAGTGTTTAGAGAGCAAACAGGTTCAGATAAATTTACTCCATCCCATTTGAAAATCAGAATTTGCTCGGTGTCAACAAACATAGCATAGGGAATGACTACTCGCAATTCTGACATTTTAGCTAATACAGCTTTGATCCAGTCGATCGCGCGATCGACAATTTTCTGTTTCGCGGCTGCTTCTTGAGCTTGAATAATTTTAACCTCGATTAGCACGACTATGCGATCGTCCTTATCCAACGCGATCACATCCGCGTCTACAGGAAATTGTAACTCCCAGGTGTCAGTGTCCATGATTTCAGGCTTCCTAGCGATTTTGGATTAAACAATTGACTCCACAGTCAATTTTAGATTATAGAGTTCTCTTTTTGGCCCAGCAAAACTACAGCATAGGCTGCGATTCCTTCCTCTCTCCCCACGGGGCCTAGCTTTTCGTTAGTAGTAGCTTTGATGCCGATTTGGTCAGGTTTTAATTGTAAGACAGTAGAAAGCCGATCGCGCATTTGCTCAATATGTGGTTTCAGCTTCGGACGTTCAGCCACCACCACCGAATCAATATTGCCAATTTCCCAGCCTTTATCTAATATTAACTGATTGACTTGTGCCAGCAACACTAGACTATCAGCACCTTTCCATTTTGGATCAGTTGGCGGGAAATACAAGCCGATATCTCCTAAACTGAGAGCTCCCAGCATCGCGTCCATGATAGCGTGGGTGAGCACGTCTGCGTCGCTGTGTCCTAATAAGCCTAATTCGTGGGGAATGTGCACGCCGCCGAGGATTAGGGGGCGTTCTGGAACTAAGCAGTGAATGTCGTAGCCGTTACCGATGCGAATATTCATGTCAAGTAGATGTTTGGGAAATGCAGACAGCAGACAATTATTTCACAGTCTGTGTGGAGATGAGTAAGTTTTTTGGGCGATCGACTTGTTTTACTTTTGGGTAGATATTGGAGGAATGCGATCTGCTGTTAAAATTACAACTTTCCCATCTTGCCAAACAGCAATAGATTCACCTAATTTGCGATGCTTTTCAATAGCTGCTGCAACGGCAGCTTTCACTCCCGCATCAATCTTTGTAGATAAAAGCTGTCTGGGTTTTGATTCGTTCATTTTATCTTTGATTTATTTGATTCCAGATTTCCCTATTATAGATGATCTGTTCTCCCTCGATACTTCCTTCTGTCACTAACTCGGGAGTTTCGTTAGAGTTATTATAGATAATCCAATTGTCGCACAAAGGCAAATACAGAGCGAGCAAGTTTCGCATTCCTCTGTCATAGCGGCGGCGAATAACATCTTCTGGGATAGAATGGCCACCGCTAGCTACCCGTCTGGCTACTCTTGCTATGGCTAGTTCGGGCGCTCGCAACCCAAAGTAAATTAAGTTAATTGTATAACCTTTGGTTTTACAACTTCTGAGGAAAGCTGCAAAGCTGCGGGCCGCCAGAGTAGTTTCCAAAGCAAAATAAGTTCCAGAATTAGACAGAGTTTGCAGTCTTTCTAGCATAATGCGTCCGGCGGTAATGGCTACGGACTCTTGATTGAATGGTGAAAGTGCAGCCGCGATCGCATCAGCATTGACATATTCAAAACAGTCCAGAAAGTTAGGTAATAAACTCATTGATGCAGTGGTTTTCCCGGAACCATTAGCGCCACCAATTATGTAAAAATTTGGCATAAATTTAATTATCCATACTTTCTTGAAATCATCTCAACATTAAAACCATCTGCGTTGAGCCGTGTTTATTTACCAGAAAAAATTGGTTGAAAGCCGGAACCCTGATCGGGGAGAAATTAAAATCAGACGATTCATTACTCCAATCCTCTTCCTTATGATTGTCAACTGTCAACTGTCAACTGTCAACTGAATGAACTTTCATCTGCGGTCGATCTATCAATTAAAGATTTATGCAATGCAAGTCTAACCAATCCGAATCAAATCCGGATAGGAACCCAACAAATCATCGCCAGTCAAACTATCGGTTTCCTGCTGCGGACTCCAAATCACCTCTAAAATCAGCAAATTATCAGCAGGAGTCGCAGCCGATCGCTCTAACACCGCTTTCAACTTCCCAACATCGCGAATGTCTCCAAACAGCGGTCTGGTGTCCTCTGTCCCAATCAAAAATGTGACTGCAATATACTCTCCAGGATCGCGATCGCCTGCACTGACAGACGGTTGGCGGCGGATGTCGCCGTTAACCATACTCAGAGTTTCCCGACTTAACTTGCTGCGTTCGTGAATCGAGATTTGGTCGAAGATTTGGGTCGCTTCTGCCAAATTTGCAAATATCTGGGAAGTCGCGCAAACGTGAGTCCAGCTTTCTCGATTTCGCAAAACAATCAAAACAGATTCTTGCAAAAATTTGGCTCGATGCTCCGCATTTTCTAAGTCTGAATTTAGGGTCAATTCATTGAGTTGAGTTGGAACATTCCCAGCTTCGGCTAGCATGGCAACTTGCAACTTGCTGACTGCAAAAATCGGTTTTTTTGATGCGTCCCCAGCCTTGTTTCGGTAATAGTAAATACAGTAAGCTATTAAGGCGACAGTCCCTGCCGAAACAAACAGCCAAAACACAAACAATTTCCAATCATTAGAAAATTCCGCAGTCGGAGGGCTATCTGAGTTAATTTCAGTTGTAACAGGTGCTGGATTGACGGCTGGTTGTTGATTGTAAGTAGTATTTGGCTGACTGTTACCGGAATTGTAAGGAACTACATAACTCGGCCCTGAATTATAGGTGCGCTCTATAATTACGGTTCTATTGTTTCCAGATTGTTGGGGAATCGGAGCGTTCGGTGCGGCGACAGGTGCGGGTGAAGCCGGCTTTTCAAAAGAGCCGCTGCGAACTCTTCCCCCAGTGTTTCCGCTGGTGCTGGGGTGGCTGGAACTAGAACTAGAAGAACTATCCGATGGACTGTTGCTAGAACGGCTGCGACTAGAACTAGAAGAACTCGATCGGCTGGAACTAGAAGAACTCGATCGCCCGCCACTACTTCTGCCGCCACTTCCGCCGCTGCTTTTCGCCAAAGCTTCCCGGTTAATATTTAACCATTTGCCGCCGCTGCCAGCATTTAAATTTACCGTAACTTCACCCGCGAGCAAAAAGGCGATCGCCGTACAGCACAAAAGTTGATTTTTTAACATAAGTTTCTCTGCGAAAAATAGGATGCTCAACCAAGACAGTTAAGAGCCAACAGCGAACTAATCCGCTAGCAAATCCGGGCGGCGCGATCGAGTTCTTTCAATTTGCTGTTCCTTGCGCCAGCGAGCAATTTCTGCGTGATTACCAGACAGCAACACGTCGGGAACCTTCAATCCCCGAAAATCTGCGGGTCGAGTGTACTGCGGATAGTCCAAAAGTCCGTCCTCAAAACTCTCAAACTTCAGCGAATCTTCCTTCGCCACAGTTCCGCGCAGCAATCGCAAAACCCCATTAATCAAAGCCAAAGCCGGAATTTCGCCGCCCGTGAGTACAAAATCGCCTAGAGATACCTCGCGAGTTACCAAATGCAGCACTCGATCGTCCACACCCTCATAATGACCACAAATCAACACTAACTGATCGCGATCGGTGGCGAATTCTCGAAACATCGGCTGCTGCATCGGTTCCCCCTGCGGAGTCAGCAAAATCACCTCCCGCCTAGGCAAAATCGGCAGCGACTCCACCGCAGCAAAAATCGGTTCGGGCTTCATCAGCATCCCCACTCCACCTCCGTAAGGCTCGTCATCGACTCGATGGTGCTTGTCTGTGGTAAAATTGCGGGGATTGACAAAATTCACCTCAGCAATATTTTTAGCTAAGGCTTTGCCCATCAGTCCCGATGCTAGGGGAGCTAGGAAAAATTCTGGAAATAGCGTAACAACGTCAAATCGCACAATAATTGAAATTTATTGATACATCACCTCTAGTTTGACTCTTAGAGGGATATCCGTTTTCAGTAATTGCATTATTATTTATAATTTCTTATAATTTGTGAGCATTTTTGCAAGTTAAATCCTCTTTCTTTGTCTGCTGGCCACTTTTGTTGTACAAAAACAATCTGTTCTCACGACAGTGGCTGCTAGTAAATTCGCTCAAATAACTGCGGATCGGGCGATCGGCGCTAGCAATTCGCCCGATCCGCAAAAATATTCACTCTTAAAAAGCCCCATTGTACTCACAGCCACGGCAAAATTGAATTTCACATCCCACAGAGGAAGACACACCATGCAGCAGTTGACATCTCAAGCCCTCGAACACAATATTCCCCAGCGCACAAAAACCTCGATTATGGTCATCGGGGGAGCCGAAGACAAAGTTCACGGGCGAGAGATTCTGAATACCTTTTTTTGCCGTGCTGGGGGTACCAACGCTCGGCTGGCGATCGTCCCCTGCGCCTCGCGAGATCCCGAAGGAATTAGCAACCGCTACCGCACCATATTTGACGAAATGGGCGTTAGCGCCGTCAAAGTCATTGACATCCGCGAACGGGAACAAGGCGAAAACCCTGTCTGGAAAGATTACTTAGAAGACTGTACGGGCGTATTCATCACAGGCGGCGACCAACTGCGACTCTGTGGGCTGCTGGCGGACACCCCGCTGATGGAAAAAATTCGCGAATATGCTCTCTCCGGCAAGATTACCCTCGCCGGCACCAGCGCGGGTGCTGCGGTGATGGGATATCACATGATTGCAGGCGGCGGGAGCGGGGCGTCACCCAACCGCTCTTTAGTAGACATGGCAAACGGACTTAACATTATTCCGGAGATCATCGTAGACCAGCATTTTCACAACCGCAACCGCATGGCTCGCTTGCTCTCGGCTGTGGCTTCTCATCCCGATCGCCTCGCTATTGGTATTGACGAAGATACTTGCGCCTTGTTTGAGGGAGACGATACTATAAAAGTTCTCGGTAAAGGTGCGGTGACTATTGTTGATTCGAGGGAAAACTTTTATACCAACGAGTCTCAAATAGGAGCGACAGAACCCTTGAGTTTGTTCAATATGCGCTTGCACGTTCTGTGTCACGGAGATTGCTACAATATGCCCCTGGGCAAACCAATGCCATCGGCAGCCTGTTCCGAGTCTGGCTGGCCTTTGGAATGCCACACAGTTAACTAACGCAGAAGATTTATAGTCATTGATTCGGGAGAAATTATGTGGCATTCTGGCCGAATCATGGGTACAACAATATAATAGACTCGCCATGCAGCCACGGGCTGACGCCAGAAGGCAGAATCACAGAAAATTCTACCTTCTTCCTTCTAGTTTGTACCCGCCATTGACGCGATATTGTTTCTTCTAGCCGGTCGCCCGTAGGTGAATCTTCAGCGGTAGCGGCCCATAACTAGAAAATTACAGCAAAACTGTTCGCAGCGAACAGTCGATCGAGCAATCTAGATCCAAATTGAATAAATGCTGCAATTACCTATAAGATTTAGCGCCCCATACCCCTCTTAATGTCATGAAAATACTTAAAATCCAGACCTTACGCGGCCCCAACTACTGGAGCATCCGACGCAACAAACTCGTACTCATGCGTCTGGATTTAGAAGAGTTGGCAGATAAAACCACAGCGCAAATTCCTGGATTCTACGAAGGATTGACCGCCGCGCTGCCGAGTTTGAACGAGCATTATTGTTCTCCCGGCCATCGGGGAGGCTTCCTGCAACGTGTCAGAGAAGGCACGATGATGGGACACGTAATCGAACACGTAGCCCTAGAACTTCAGCAAATGGCAGGAATGCCGGTCGGGTTCGGTCGCACCCGCGAGACTGCCACACCAGGCACTTACCAAGTAGTAATCGAGTATCAAAACGAACAAGCAGGTCGCTATGCAGCCCGGGCGGGTGTGCGGATGTGCCAGAGCATTGCCGATACTGGCAGTTATCCAGCAGCAGAATTAGTCCAAGATTTGAGAGACCTCAAAGAGTTTGCTTTGTCAGCAGCCCTGGGGCCGAGCACGGAAACACTGATCAAGGAAGCAGAAGCTCGCGGCATTCCCTGGATACCTTTGAGCGCCCGGTTTATGATTCAACTCGGCTACGGGGTGCACCAAAAGCGGATTCAGGCAACTCTGAGCAACCGCACGGGAGTTTTGGGGGTAGAACTAGCCTGCGATAAGGAAGGTACCAAAAATATCCTGGGGGCTGCCGGTGTGCCGGTGCCGAGAGGGACGGTGATAAATTATATGGACGAACTGCGCGGGGCGATCGAAGATGTGGGCGGTTTTCCGATCGTCCTCAAACCGCTAGATGGCAACCACGGACGCGGCATTACGATCGACATCAACTCCTGGGAAGTAGCAGAAGAAGCCTACGACTTAGCCAGCGCAGCATCCAAAACCAAAAACGTGATTGTCGAGCGCTATTACACCGGCCGCGATCATAGAGTATTGGTAGTCAACGGGCAAGTCGTAGCAGTCGCAGAAAGAGTCCCCGCGAACGTTGTGGGCAACGGCAGAGATACAGTAGAACAGCTCGTTGAAGAAGTAAACCGCGATCCACAGCGGGGAGACGGACACGACAACGTGCTCACCCGAATTACGATCGACAAATTGACCCTCGATTTGCTGCAAAAACAAGGCTACGCGATGGACTCCCTATTGCCCGCAGGCAAAAGAGTCTTCTTGCGCGCGACAGCCAACTTGAGCACCGGTGGCATTGCAGTCGATCGTACCGACGAAATCCACCCCGAAAACGTCTGGCTATTTTCCCGAGTCGCCAAAATTATCGGTTTGGATATCGCCGGCATTGACGTAGTAACAGATGATATTTCCGTACCGTTGCGCGATACGAACGGAGTCATCGTCGAAGTCAACGCAGCACCGGGTTTCAGAATGCACGTCGCACCGAGTCAGGGTTTGCCCCGCAACGTCGCCGGCGCAGTCTTCGATATGCTATTTCCCTCGCCTCAACCCAGCCGAGTGCCGATTTTAGCAGTAACGGGAACCAACGGCAAAACTACAACCACTCGCCTGCTGGCTCACATTGTCAAGCAGACCGGCCAAATTACCGGCTACACCACTACCGACGGCACTTACATCGGTGAATATTTAGTGGACAGCGGAGATAATACCGGGCCACAGAGTGCTCAGTTGATTTTGTCCGATCCGACGGTGGAAGTCGCGGTGTTGGAAACGGCTAGAGGCGGAATTTTGCGATCGGGCTTGGGATTCGATCAGTGCGATGTGGGCGTTGTTTTGAACGTCGCAGCCGATCACTTGGGCATCGGCGACATCGAAACCGTGGAACAACTAGCCAAACTCAAGAGCGTCCTCGTCGAGTCAGTAATGCCCAAAGGCTATGCAGTTTTGAATGCAGACGACCCGCTCGTAGCACAAATGGCGCAGCGTGTCAAGGCTCAGATTGCATATTTTTCGATGAACCCAGACAACGAATTGGTTGCCAAACACACCGCAGCGGGCGGGCTGGCAGCGATTTACGAAAATGGGTATTTGTCGATCTTGAAAGGCGATTGGACGCTGAGAATTGAGCAGGCTGTGAACGTGCCACTGACGATGGGCGGGCGCGCACCGTTTATGATTGCTAATGCTTTAGCAGCTTGTTTGGCGGCCTTTGCTCAAGGATTGAAAATAGAGGATATTCGATCGGCTTTGTCAAGCTTCCAAGCATCGGTAGGTCAAACTCCCGGACGCATGAACTTGTTTAATTTGGGCAGCTATCACGCTTTGCTCGACTACGCCCACAACCCGCACAGCTACAAAGCTTTGGGCAGTTTCGTGCTGAATTGGCCGGGAATGCGGATCGGGGTAGTTGGTGCCCCGGGCGATCGCCGAGATGAAGATTTTGTCACCCTGGGCAAACTTTCGGCCGATATGTTCGATCGTATTATTGTCAAAGAAGATATTGACAGACGTGGGCGAGAACCCGGTGTGGTGGCAAAGTTAATTTGTCAGGGGATTGCCGAGGCGATCGCTGCACGCACCCCAGATCAATCCAAAGTTCAATACGAGTTGATTCTCGACGAAACAATTGCCGTTAACAAAGCTTTAGATCAGGCACCGGCGGGTAGTTTGGTGGTGATTTTACCTGAAGGCGTCACGAAAGCTCTGGCTTTAATTGAAGCCCGGAAACCGATTCAGGAATCTGTGGTAAATGCTACTATTGTCGATCGGGTTTCTGAGTCGCAGAATAGTTTAAAACCGACAGTGGTAAATCAAGGCTAAACTCTAAAGTCTCATTGAATTAATAGGTTGGGTTAACGAAAGGAAATCCAACCTTTTTGCTTTAGAAAACCACCGTACTATCTTTCAATATTTTCTCTGTAACCTCAATCAGTTCGCACACAGAGTTTTCCGTAAGTTGTGTAGTTTTAAACCCATGAGCAATAGCATTCCGCAAAGAAAGCGCATTCATTAATAACTGATATTCAGATTTAGAAATTACGCCCTCAACCGTCAGTTTTTTCACTAAATAAAGCGGATCTAATCTTTGCAAACTTAGCTCTTCTTTCTGGGCAACAATCCTCAAAGTTGCCTCAACCAAAGACCAAGAATATAGCATTGCTGACTCTAGATGTTGTGTGACAAGTTGCTTGGCGACTTGCAAACCCAACTCTATTTCATGCTCTTGAAAAGAATCGTCAGCTTTGGGAAGATCGACTGCATCCTCCGAGTTAATCATCACCAACTCAAACCTCCAACCAGGATTTTCTGCTACTGCTTGGGCTAAATTACGTATATATGTAGTAGAGGGTGAGTTGAGTGAAGTACGTGACTTGACTGCAATAACCACGGACTCTTCCCCCCGGCGCACTATCAGATCCAGGCGATAGCTTTTAAGGAAGTCCGGTAAATCTTCAGAGTTTGGATGAAATGAAATTTCATAACCTTTCTCACGATACTCCTCTGCTAGTTTTAGCAGTCGCTCTCTTTCTATGTTTGCAGTTGGGGTTGCCATCATGTCAGTACCTCTTGGTCAGGAGCATCAATTACGAGAATGTGCAAGAATTCATTACCACGGGAAAATCCTTCCGCTAGAATCGAGGTCATATTTTCTACTTTAAAGTTAGATGATAAATTCCTCTTGCGGGCGAGGACATCAGTTACTTGATCGTTATCGACGTAGGCTAGCCCGATAATTGCATCTTGAATTGGCTTTACGATGTTGTCCACATCGATTTTAACAGAATCGTAGAAATAAGTTATCTGGAGCATAACTAGGCCAGTAGCTGTTTTCTGCTCCGAAGACCAGTATTTTTCAGCCTCTTGCCTCACCGTCACTTTCCAAGCTTTGAGAAGAGCTCGCCTACGAGCTTGTTGTGATACTGGTGGGCCATCTACTATGAACTCAAATCTCGCCAAAGTGTTTCTAAATAGAAGATTGGGGATTATTTTACCTCTTAACTGCCGCCCACTGAGTAATCGGTGCCAGGAGTTTCCATCCGAAATCGCAAGATCGATCGCCAATCGAAACCAATCTAATTATAGAATAAGGAAAAAGCAAGCAGCAGGGTTGAAAAATGAATGAAGCCGATCGCACCAGAGTCGAAACATTCATCACACGCTGGGACGGTTCTAGCGGTAACGAACGGGCAAACTACCAGCTATTTTTTG
>JANYGO010000076.1 GCA_025362325.1 Cyanobacteriota bacterium
CTGATTGACATTTTGCCTACTAAATGTGCTGTCACTATTTTTTCTCTAAGATCGAGTGAATATGCTTTCATTAGCTTTGATTACATAATGATATTTCATTATTATTAATTGTACCTCATAACAGCGGGAACCGCTGTATAACGTGAAATAGCAGTTTTTTGATTTTTATCCGGTTCAAATTCACCACCTTAACCAGTGCTATCAGAGCGCAGCCTGCAAACTCAATTAGTGCGCTCTGATACTACCGTAGAGACTAAAAAAATAATCAAATTATTGTGAAGTGGGCTTTGAGCAGCGCCCCAAGTATGCAAATGTTTGTTTGCACAAGAGCTTGCAGATACATACTGTCGCCCGCCCAGACTAAGTATTATTACTTATAGCGGTTCTCAAGCGTGGTGAGGTATGCCCATAGCCCACGGAGGCCACGGAGGCCACGGAGCCCTATGCCGTTCGCGTACCTCATCTTTCTGAGACTCGGCTATATTTGATCGTCAACATTCCAGCTTCTCGCCTCACGATTCCGGCTTCCGGCTTCCTTCCTTCTTACTTCTTCCTGAAAATATCCGGATTCCTTGTGGAGTCTCACGAATGATTAACCTATGCTCGAATACATTTAGGTAGTGGCAGCATTACGCCACCATTCGGGTGTGGAGTTGCAAACTAGAGATAAAAAATGGGTTCAAGCCTGAGTCATTTCGTAACATTATGATGTGATTCGGGTGCCTATTAAATCTGGCAAACAAAATATCACTTAACTCTGAAGTTAACATATGCCACAAACGACACCATTAGCTAACATTTTTAATGTCATGAAAGATCCAGCAAAAAAGCATCACCACTCGAAGTGGGCGGCCTTCCTGCTGATGCTAACAGTAGGTTTTGGCGGCTGGCAACTTGGGTTGCCGGAACTGGCATCACTGTTTAACAATATGGGGTTTGAAAACTACAAAAACAATCGATTGGCTGATACTCAACAAGCATATGAATTAGCGCTCGCCCTCGATCCAAAAAGCCGAACAGCTCTTTACAATTTGGGATGGCTTTGCGAAGAGGCGCAAGATTTAGAATGTGCCCGAGGAAAATATCTGCAAGCTGCCAAACTCGGTATGCCTGCTGCTTACAGCAATCTAGCTCGATTATATATAGTTGAGAAGAAAAACTATCCTGCTGCGGTTCACTTGCTGTGGCAAGGTTTCAAATTAGCTGAGGACGATCGAGTTAAATATTCTTTACTCAAAAATTTGGGATGGGCTCGGCTGAAACAGGGTCGATATTCAGAGGCATTGCAACATCTGGATGCAGCGATTAAGCTGGATAGTGAAACCGCAGCAACTTACTGCTTAAAAGCGCAAGTCCTAGAAGGCATGAAAAACACCAAGGAAGCGCTACCGCAGTGGAAAAATTGTGTAAAGTATGCGGATTCCCAAGAATTCGATGAGGATATATGGATAGGAATGGCACGTCAACGATTAAAAGAGGAAAAAACAAATAAATGAAACGCACAGTTTTGCTTTCATCAACCATACTGGCAATTATAACGGTACTGGAGCTAAGTCAAGCCTCAAAAGCCCTGCCAACTCCTGCGACTGTTAAATCTACAGTTAATGAATCAGTCGAAACGCTGTTCAACTCGAATCCGTCGATGCGGCGGTGCAGAGACAGAGATGGTGGACAATATGCGTGTCCGAGATTCTTCACGCCTCGGGAGACCGAAGAATAAGAGTTATTTTGAAATATTTTTGTAGAGTGCGCTATCAGCACTTTACACCAACAGGTATGTAGTATGTAGTAGTATTATGTAGGGTGCGCTGGGCGCACCTTATCAGCGATCGTTGGACGATCGCCATTTACAAGAAAGAATTGGTTTAAAGCAGGAACCCTTGTAGGGAGAAATTAAAATCAGACTATTCATTACTCCAATCCTCGGACTTCCAGGTAGAGGTCGCCCCCATCCCTTCGACTGCGCTCGGGGGGCAAGCTGTCAACTGTCGAGCGGTCAACTGTCAACTGAATGAAAGCCTCTCTCTAGCTAGCATCGCGGGGCGGGGAGAAAACCCCGCCAGCACTTGTCTCTACTCGCCCTCAGTCAAAGCTGAATCTTGCTGCTGATGCGAACTTCTGTAAAAACTAGCAATAATCGCCACCATCAGCCACCACAGCATATTAACTTCCGGTCGGTACCAAACGGTATCGACAAAACCGTGGGCCATCATGCCGACTAAAGTTGCGATCGCCCCCATCAACCAAAACCCCTGATTCGATTTAAGATTTGGGGATTCTTCCTGCGAGTTAGAGCTGTTAAATTGCGCGTCGCGCAATCTTTTTATCTGCAACAAACCTTGATTGACGGTAACAGTCAGCATCCATAGAAAACAAGTTAAACCAATAAAACCAGTTTCCACCGCAATTTCTAGCAGCACCGAATAAGCGCTCAAAGCAGTGAATTTCAGCTCCATATAAAGCGGATAAACTTTATTGAAAGCAGTGTTTCCCGGGCCAATGCCGATAATTGGTCGATCGCGAATCATGTGAGTCACCGCCGTCCACACACTAATCCGAAAATTGTTACTGCTGTCGCCACGGCCGGCAAACATACTCCAAACTCGATCGTGCAAGGCTGGCACCAAAGCCACTCCCAAAATTAACGCCGCAGCCAAACTTCCTAACCCTAACGGCAGCGCCCAAGTCCGCCAGAACCTAGGCATCAAAGGGCTGTACCAGTACCAAAGCAGCACTAAAAATACCGCAAGCAGAGCCACAAAACCGATCCAAGCACCCCGGCTGCCGGTGTAGCGCAAACACGCGCAATTCACCACCAGCATCGTCAGTGCTAAAAGTTTTGTTCCCCATCCTTTCCACACAAAAAGTGCGGCGGCGCTGAAGGCAATTGCCGGCAGCAAATAGGAACCGAGCAAGTTTGGATTGCCCAAAAAACTGTAAACTCGCGTGACATCGGCTTGAGTAGAAGTCGGATCGTTCCAAGTAGCTAATGGCGGCACTTTATCAATCCACTGGCGCACGCCGTAGAAACTGACAACTAAAGCAACATTAAGATATACGGCAATTAACCACGATCGCCAACGGGGATCTCGCAAGATCCGCGCCATCAGCGCAAAAAACAGTAAATACAGCGTTAGCTTGCTCCAACCCGTAAAAGCGGCGGCTTTCACCGGCGACATGGCGGTGGCGACGGTAGCAATGCCCCAGTACAGCAGTACCAGCAAGTGAATGGGTGTGAGGACGATCGCGCGATCGTCCGAAACAGTCAGCAGCAGCCAAAATGCAGCGCCAGCCCCCATCAACACCCCCACCAGGGCATTGTTCACAAACGGGCCCATACCAAATGTCAAGGCCAGCAAACCAAAACCCAGGGGCTCAGCCCACTGCATCAGCCAGCTACTTTGCCGCCAACTGCGTGCATTGCCGATCGCCGAATTCAATAAATAACTGCCACTTTGCCACTGAGAGAGCGACAAATTTGCCAGAGTTAACTGTTGCCAAACTGAATTCATTTTTAGATTTGTACTTGGTAATTGGTAATTTGTAATTAGTAATTGGTAAGAAAGAAATTGGTAATTAGTAATTGGTGATTGGAAGTTAGAACAACAAATAACCACTAACTAATAACCACTAACTAATGACTAATGACTTCATCCTTCCAACAACTCCGTAGCATTGGTGCACGGGAGCCAGAGCACGTAGCGATATCCAGATTCCGGGGTGCCTTGAATCGAGAGTTGGCCGCCTTGAATTTCCACCAACTGGCAGCAAAGCAGCAGCCCCAAGCGTTCCCTGGCCCCGTAACCAGCTAACACAGGTGCGGTATCGGCGGCATTCTGGGCCATCAAAGCCGCCAACTCAGAAAACACCAGCCTTAATCGCTGGGAGCCCTGTGTCTGTCTCGGGAGTTGCGATTCGAGATCCCCCGAGTAGGTTTCGGAGTTCGATCGCGCACCGCTAGCCGATCCGACCTTCAGCAAGTAGTCGGAGTAGAGTTTAGCATGGGGCAAACTTTCTCCCAACCACGGATGAAAAACCCAAACTCCGATATTGATACCATCTTCTTTCCGAGAAAGGTGGACTCGAATCACGCTGCCTGCCCCAGCGGATTGAATAATGCTAAAAATTAAGTGGTGCAGCATTTGCTGAACTTTATCTTTATCGGCTAACCAGATGCGCGGCCCGGGCCCCATCGACAAATTAATTTCTTGCTCTCGTCTACTTGCCACCTGCAACAGGTTTGTCACAACCTGCTGGCATAAACTTTCTATATCGACTGCGGTTCGCTTTAATGTGAAAGCGGATTCATCAAGTTCTGCTAGTCCCAAAATTTCTTCAACTAGCGATCGCAAAGACTGGCTGCTGTCTTGGATCACGTCGATATATTCTTTTTGCTTGCTGGTTAAGGGGCCGTAAATTTCTTGGTTCAACACGCTCGCCATGCCCATGACGGAAGTGAGTGGGGTGAGCAATTCCTGCACTAAATAATTCAGGAGTTTTACTTTAATTGAGTTAGTAGATAAATCGATAGGTTTGTTATTCATCGGTTTATTTTGTTGGTTAATTATCGAGCGTTTATTCTTAGATCTAGTCCGGTTCAATAATTATAATTAAGTTTGTAGTGAGGATTAAACTCCTCAAAATCCTCAAGGAGGGAGAGCAAACAACTTTATTGTGAATGATTAACCGGGACTGATATTAGGGGTTTATTATACATCTTCCTCAAGCTGATAACAACTTGTTTGCTTCACGAAGCACAAACGGAGCGGGAACGGAAAGGCAAGATATCTTCTGGCTTCTTGCTTCTATATTCCTGCTTCCGTTTTCTCTCTTCCCTCTGTTCTCGAACTGCTTGCCGATCTGCCTAATTTAAGATTTAATCATCTGTTCTAAAGCTGATTGCAAGTCTTGAGTGAGTTCGGCAACTGCTAACCTGCGGCCCTTTTGATATCCCTGCCAGCGATCGCCCACGGATATCGGTTGGCCCACAGTCATTTGCACCTGCTGTTTGCCCAAACAAGGGCGGCCGAAAGGATTTCCCCCTTTGATGCGAGTCAGTACGTCCCACAGCAGTAAAGTTGTTTCTGCCAAACGTTCTGCGGTCAGCTTTTCTTGGACGTACCTGCCGGTGACGGAGACGAAACTTTCGACAAGTCTCATGTGCCACATTCGCAGACTTGCTTCTTCAGCGAGGCGATCGGCTAATCCTCTTTCTAAGGGACAAAGTGCTGCAATATCCTTGATATCTTCTCGATAAATGTAGTCCCAGCCTGCTTGTTCCAGACGGCGGCAGCGGTCTATCAAACTGCCTTTAGGCTTCAAGTTAAAATATTCTTCTGCTACTTGCAAAGCTACATCTAACAGTGCTGTTAGTCGAGCAATCATCGCTTCATTATCCGAATCCTTGCTCGTTGTTCCTGGTAGCGACACTGAGGTCAAAGGAGATGTTTTTGGCTGTAAATTTCGATGATAAAAACGGGCATAAAACTCTTCCATTACTCCTAGCAAATGGTTGCCAAGTCGAATCAGGCGCAGATATTGGAATTTGTGATGTTGGTCTTCGGGAGCGAGATTTTCTGCCTCTACTTGGGCGATGTCGCTGCGTTCTAAGGCTGGCAGCCCGCAATCTATTTCTAATTGAGTTAAAAGTTTTTCTAGGGGTTGCCAAGGCGGATTGACATAGCGGTATTGAATGCCGATCGGCACAATTAAAACTTTTTCAGTCCGTCCGGCTTTCAGTAAGTCTTCAACGCACCAGAAGCCCATTTGAGCGATTCCCGGTTCGAGGGGGCTAACTATTTCATTGTGGCCGTTGGTGGCGCCTTCTGGGGCGGCGGCGATCGGGAATTGGCTATTGGCAAATAAATCGCGGGCCGATCGCAATCCAGCGCGATCGATCTTACCGCGAACAATCGGAGTTCCGCCGAGGCGGGAATACAGCCAGCCGACAGCAGAACCTGCCCACAGGGGAATACCGCGATCGTAGATAAAGTGGGAATGCACCGGGAATTGCAGGGGAATGCCCTTGGCGCGCGCCGCCTGGGGAACGAGTTTCCAAATTAGTTGTCCCAAACAGTAGGGATCGTCTGAGTTGGGGTGGCGGAAGGCTAGCAAGAAGCGAACTTTCTGATGTTGAAATTGGTGGAATAGTTCGGCGAGGGTATCGACATTTTCGGCTTGAATATCGCTGATATTCGTTTTAAATCGCAGCCACCAAGGGAGTATTTGCTGACAACCCCGGACGACTAGGGGATTGTAGGCTGGGGGTATGAATTCCAGCGGCGGCTGAACTTGATTAATTGAATTGGGCATTTTGTGATTTTAAATTTTAGATTTTAAATTTTAGATTACTACAATAGTTAAGACGGCGGTTGAAACCGCCCCTACAGAAACTCTCACGCGCCTGCGCGGGTTGAAGAGTGGGCCCCCATAAATTCGTGAGATGAAATTCGGCTGAGATTGCTAACCCAAGGTTATTGGGTTCTAGCTAACTAACCGTAGGGTGCGGAGCGGGGGAAAATTCTGAGTCTCCGATCGTTACCTTCTCACCTGACGCACCCTACAATAACTAAAATCTAAAATCTAAAATCCTATTGTACGACTTCAAGAATGACTTCTTGGAAGTTAATCACATCCGATCGCGGATCGCAGTGTGTGACTTTGACTTCTAGCCGATCGCCTATTTCGACCGATCGACCAAATCGCATCGCCAACTCCAAACCCAACTCTTCCAACAAAATCAATCCGAGATTGCTGTCTTCCCTCAGCCAACGTAGCATCAAAGCTTCCCAAACTTCATCGGGGTTGCGCCGCAAATATTCCAATCCCCAATAGCGATTAGTTTGGCGTTCGACAGTAGAGGCTTCTCTAACTGCCGTGCCCAGACACATCACAATATCCTGTATTTCTTGGGCCGAGAAAGGTAGGGGTTCACCGCGCAGGTGGGCTTTGATTTGGAAGTGAGTCAGCAAATCGGTATAGCGGCGGATCGGGGAAGTAACTTGAGTGTAGGACTCTAAACCCAAGCCTGCGTGCCGTCCGGGGGTCAAGCCCATTTCGCTGCGGGGCATACAGCGGCGCACGGCGCAAGCGCGGGCCGGGCCTGCGGGTACTGCCAGCAGTTCTTCCTCTGGGGGGAGTTCGGGCTGTGGCTGATAGCGGTAGGGAATTGGTAGGCTGTGAGTTTGACCGTAGCGGGCGGCTAATTCCCCACCTAAAATCATCATTTCTGCTACTAGCAGTCTGGCTGTGGAGTCGTCGATGACGTGGATTTTGATGTCGTCGCCGTTGACTTTGATGACGGATTCCGGCATGAAAATGCTGATTGCACCTTGGGCTTCCCGCCATTTTTGACGCAGTTTTGCCGCAGAGGCGATCGCGGTTATTTCCGGTTCTGCTTCGATTCCCAACTCCAGCATTTCGTCTACGTCATCGTAGGTTAAGCGGTAGGTGGGTTTGATCGTGCTGATGTGGATGCTGTAATCTTGGGCGGCGCCGGTTTCGTCTAAGGTGACGCTAAAGCTGAGGGCGCTGCACTCTTTACCTTGAATCAAACTCATCGGCCCAGTTGCCAAAGCTGGGGGAAACATCGGGATCATTCCCGTGGGCAAATAAACTGTAGTGGTGCGCTTTCTGGCTTCGAGGTCGAGTTCGTCTCCGGGGGAAAGCAAGCGGGTGGGATCGGCGATGTGTATCCACAGTCGCTGCTGGCCGTTTTCGAGGAATTCTAAGCTGAGGCCGTCGTCGATTTCGGTGGTGCTTTCGTCGTCGATCGTGTAAACCTTGAGGTGAGTTAAATCGAGACGATCTGTTTCGGAGTCGGTTGCGGGATTTTCTAGGCAGCTTTCGGCCACTTCTAATACCTTTGCCGAGAGTTGTAGGGGAATTTGGCTGCGCCGCAAAAACAGGTTTTCGTGCGGACTCCACAGGCCTAGATCGACTAGGAGTTGAAATGCTGCTTCGGGGTTTTCGGAACGTTCTAAGCTGGCTAAGGTTTCTAATGCCGGCGTGCGGTGCGTTGCTTCTTCTCCGAGGGTGGCAAAGCGTTCTAGGGCGTCGAGGCGAGTTCGATCGCTAGGAGCCCAATCTACATTTTCCCCAGCCAGCCGCTGTTTGACTCGATCCCAAAATCCTTGGGATTCTTGGTGTCGCTGCTGTTCTACTTCTTGCTGGTGTTTGATTTCGGCTACTTGGGCGGCCGGTCGCGGTTCGTAGCGATCGCCCTTTTGTTTGAAATACAGTTTGTCTGTTGACAGCAAACAGTAAGCTGCGTAACACTGGGCCGCACTGCGATCGGAAAATAGCAACATTGCCAGGGATTCGGGATCTGTATTTTCTCCGTCGCCCACTAGCAGTTCCCAAGCTACTTCTAGACTCGACGGATCTGAGTAAGATTCTACTTCTTTAAGAAATTTGGAAATCTCGGAGGGTTTGTAAGTTTCTCCGACTGCTTCGTAGCTGATTTGTTTGGGCGGAATGCTGTGCGGTTGACCGTTTTCGTCTACGACAACCCAGTTTTTCTTGCCGTCGGGGCGATCGGCAACTGCCAGACGACGGTCGCCGTGCACTCTAAATTCTACTAACGTTCCCTTCTCCACTTGGCAGCTTTATTATTTTATATTTGATATTTTTACTATTACCATTTATCTGGTTACGATGTGGGATTTTAGATTTTGGATGTTGACAATTTTTACATCAATTGTTAAAAATAACATCTAAAAAGTTATGCTTTTCATCCTTTAATCTTTAACTTTTGAGATTTTGACTAAGACTTACGCAGCAGCGACTAAATACAAAATATTGCGATCGATTAGCGACCATCGCTGGCGACAAAAAGACGTTGTTTTCGCGTAAGTCTTATTTCCAGTCCAAAATCTAAAATCTAAAATCCAAAATCCAGTTAACCTTCTTGGTTTACGAAGGGCATCAAAGCTACAATTCTTGCTCTTTTGATGCTACGAGTCAGGTCGCGTTGCTGTCTTGCGGTCAAACCGGTAATCCGGCGGGGCAAAATTTTACCGCGTTCTGTGACGTATTTTTTGAGCAAATCGACATCTTTGTAGTCGATCGGGTCTCCTGGTTTGATTGGCGAAACGCGCCGGCGAAAATAAGTCATGGTTCTTTGTTTGTTGACTGTTGACTGTTGACTGTTGACCGTTGACTGTTGACCAATAACAACTGACCCTTCGACTTCGCTCAGGGCATCGAAACTGACCCTTGACAACTGACAACTGACTACTTGATCTCTTTGTGGCCAGTGTGCTTGTTGCAATGGGGGCAGAACTTTTTGAGTTCCAGCCGCGCCGTCGTGTTCCGACGGTTCTTGGAGGTGGTGTACCGAGACACGCCTTTGGAGCGTTTGCTCGCGTTGGTTCGGCACTCTGTACACTCTAGGGTAATTATGATCCGGACGCCTTTAGCCATAATTCTAAATAAATTTCGACTAATTTAAACACAATTTATTATCTTCTCACATTGCTCTGCACTTGGTCAAGCAATCTTCTAACTTTGATGTCGAGGGAGTAGCCGCGACGGGCTCCGACGATGATCGTCTTGCCGAGCCGATCGTGAAAAGCTTGGGGAAAGCGGGCGGTGTCGATGAAGGCAGTGCTACAGTCGATCGCCAGCGGCAGCATCAGCAGCAAGACGGCGGCGTTGGTAGATGTGAGCCCTCCTACACCGACCAAGGCTAGGGCGGCGCAAATGCCCAGCAATCCCTCGCGCTTGCAAAGTTTCTGCACTCCGGGCATCCGTTGGAATCTAACATCGATAATTTTCATGTCTAAGGCCCAGCGCCCAAGACTTTGACCGTGGTTTTTCTTGACAATGGGTACGCGCAGGATCATCCACAGCAGGAAAAAAAAGATGGTTTGGACGATCGGATTAGTGCCGAGAAGCAAGCTGGGCAGCCAAACGGCGATCGCGTCGATGCAGAAGGCACCGGCGCGGCGGCCGACTGATACTTTGGGAAGGAGGGGCACTAAGTCGGAACTCATGGGTCAAAAAAGAATTACTTTGAAATGCGCAATTCCTGTTTATATCATAATCGAAATTAAGGGGCTTGGAGCCATAGGGCATAGGGTCAATGCGCAGCTACATATTAATAAACCTCATCATGGCTTCCAATGTCAACCAATAGAATCACCATTTATAACAATTCCTCATCTTCAGAGAAATTAAAAATTATTCTGCAATCATATGCAACAGAACAAGACCATAATCCGGCTAAGTCCCCTCCTAACTTGTGAGACTTCAAAGATGGCGTAAATGGATCATCTGCCAATAGCCTTAACACCTTAGCAATTTGATCCTTTAATTGTGGATTTTTCTTTGTGATCTTCCTAAAAGACCGATTAAATCCACTACTCCAGACAACTTCCATCATCATCTCCTAGTAAATCTGCGATCAAATCATCAACGCTTCCCCTCTTTGCTGTCCCATTCTTAAAAGCTTCCATCACTTCCTGAGCATTCGCCAAAATTTCAGCCCGCCGATTCTCGACCCGTCGCTTACGGATCAACTCAAACAACTGCTCCTGATCTTCTATTGATAAACTTTGAACCTGAGCGATAATTTCTTGTAAAGTCATCATACAGCCTCCTATAAAGTAAAATTGACGAAATATTTCGCCTCCGCCAAAACCCGATCCTTAATCAAACGGCTTAATCCTTGTTCCGTCATAATATCTACCTTACAACCTAGTATATCTTGCAAATCCATCAAGAGCATCCCCTGGAAACCAAGGTTAATTTTCTGTAAATCATAATCCACCAAAAGGTCAATATCACTACTCTCATCGACAACACCCCGCGCCACCGAACCAAACACCCGCACATTAAACGCCCCATGTCGCAGCGCCACCGCCAGAATATCCTCGCCCTTGGATTGTAATAACTGTTGTAGTTTCATCATACAATTTCCTCAAGTATCAATTTAATACAAACTGCGTAATGTCTCCAAATGCACGCGCGGCGAAGCTATCCCGTAGGGAATCGCCCCGTCCCAAAACCCCGAATTGGCAACTGTTAATCAGAATTGCCCTCGCCGTAATTGCTGCTATTATTGCCTTCAACATTCCTCACTCGTTATTTCCCGTGTTTACAACACCCGTATCCGAAGCTAGTCCACCGCCGGAAATCCAAAACGTGCTCGCCGGTAAGCGCAAAATTGTGACTGTGGGCGACAGCATCACCGAAGCCGCGAAATACCCCGGAGGTTACGTTTGGCTGCTGCAACGCTATCTGAATGCCCTGTATCCCGATCGCCAAATCGAGATCGTCAACGCCGGAATCTCCGGCAACAAGGCGACTGATATGCAAGCGCGTTTTCAGAAAGATGCGATCGACAAAAAGCCAGATTTAGTGACCATTAACGCTGGAGTCAACGACGTTTGGCACGCCTTCTTCGACTTCCAAAACAGTCAATTTCATCCGCAAGGCAACTTAGCCACC
The DNA here is from genome assembly GCA_025362325.1 of Cyanobacteriota bacterium. Classification (GTDB taxonomy): domain Bacteria; phylum Cyanobacteriota; class Cyanobacteriia; order Cyanobacteriales; family Microcoleaceae; genus Microcoleus. The sequence continues at coordinate 11,452 of JANYGO010000076.1, forward strand.
GGAGTATCCCTAGCAGAATACATAGACAAAATAACCCAAATGGTGCAGGCAGCAAAAGCCGCAGGAATCCGAGTCGCCCTGCTTTCTCCTACTCCAATTCGCGAAATTCTGGACGGCCCGGAAAATCACAGATTGCAAGAATACGTAGCAGCGATGCGAGAAATTGCCAAACAAAATCAGTGCTTGTTTATCGATTTAAATGCACCTTTTCGGGAAGTAATCGGCACTTATCAAAAACACGCGGGAAAAACTCTGAATTTGTTAGCAGCCGATGGAGTTCACCCGAATCCGTCGGGATATCGAATTATTGCTTTTACTATCTTGCGCGGCTTGGGCGTACCCGCCCAGGATATTGAAAATTTGCAGGTGAAAAAGTAACGAAGAAGTTCGGCAACGGATTCTGTAGCGGATTTAACGGATTAACGGATTAACTTAATTGAGAAGCAACCTAGTCTTTACAATTGCTACGCTAAGAGTTTTCTTCGGACATTAGGGTTAACTGAACCATATTGAATCATAATATCTTGTAAGGGCGGGTTCACCAACAATCTCAAGCAATAATCGAAAATCTCAAAAACCCGCCCCCACCCAAGAGTTATGTCGGGGCGGGTTTAATCATCAATCGGCGGATGATACCGCTTCAACCAACAGCTACCGATAATCACCAACGCTATCACCACAATAATCTCAGTCCAAAAAAACGACAGAAAATCGCTAGCAGTTCCCACTGGCGGCACCCCCGGCTGGGCGTTGCGAATCGCGGGAAAAGCAAACAGCATCACAGCAGTCCAACTCAGCATTCCCACTTCCGGCAACTTGCCGGATTGCATGACTTTTAAGGCTAGCAACAGTGCCATGATTGACAGCACCCACATGATGACAATAATCACTAAGGCAAAGAATTTCACTGGGAGCGATCGAGTTGCCCAAACATCTATATAAATAAAGATAGATGAATTCTCTGCCAGCGGTTTGTAACTGATATCAAAACCGGGAACATCGGCATGAAACTTAAATTCCAGCGGCACGGGATTCAGTTCAAAGGGAGCAAACTTTTTACCAATCGAAGCCAGCGGATCGATGGAAATAGCTACTTTCGCAATGTGGGTGTCAAACGGATAATTGTTAATTTTTCCCTTGATTAAGTTGAATTTTAATGCAGGGACAATCATCGGCTTGCCTTCTTTAAAGGTGATTTCCGAATCTTCTACATTGGCGCCGTTAACTGTCATTAACAAGTCTTGAGCCGGGTAAGTTGGCCCTTTTTTATAGATACCTTTAAGTTCAAACTGCAAGCGGGTTTCTAATTCATTTTTAATGGGATCTACTCCAATTACAGTCATATTGACCTCAACCAAGCCTTTGGAGGCTACAGCGCTGTCTGGAGAGGGTTTTTTAGGCTCTTGGGCATTAGCCTTGTGAGAGTAAATAGATAAAATAATTGCAAAAATTACTGCCAGGGTGCCAATTAAAATAAGTATTTTTTTGAGATTAATTTTATCGACATTTTGCATTTTTTATAGATATTTTATGTCTTGACTTGTTGTTAGTATTCCCCGCAATACAAAAGGTTCGTAGTGAGGACTTTAGTCCGCATCCATGACTAGGACTAAAGTCCTCACTACAAACCAATTTTATCTTAGTTCTCTGGAAGCAGTACGTTTGGTGTAAAACTGCCGTGCAAACCGTAGGGAATGTGCTGTTTTAAATGCAGTCGCGCTACGGGCCCTTTGGTGATATCGTGGGCATCTAGAATCGCTAAGGTCGATCGATGATTAGCCGCATCATACATCAAAACCAGCAGCCAGCCGTCATCCTCAGCAACAGCATCGGGACGGGGAACAAACACTGGTTCCCCCGCAAAACCGCGCGGCGCCACACTCCAAAGTTGCCTTTCACCCGTCAAGAAATCTATTTTAAGAATAGCTTGCAAAGGAGCATTCCCGGTGGGAGCATCAGCAGCGCCGATGTAAAGATATCGGTAAGGTTGTCCGACATTATTCGGATGCAAAGTTGGAAACTCGCAGCACCGAGTTTCAACAACTTGATGCTTGACAGTTTTTTCGTTTAAATTGAGCTGAAACCGCCACAATTCTCCGGCGGGAATGGTATCAAAATCAATCTCCAGAAAATCGCCGTCATGTTCTACAGTTGGAAATGATTCGTAGCAAACTGAATCTACAAAAACTTCGCCTGCTTCTTCCCAGGCGTTGGTGTGGTGGAAGACAAAACAAGGTTCGGTTTCTAATATCTTCACCTCGTCAGTGCCGTTGCGGGGAATTAAAATTGCTTGCGTCGGGCGGTTTGGCGAAAATTGAATGCACTGGGCCGCACTCCGAAATCCTAACAGGAAAAGTAGGGGATTGAAGCTGACGGGATTTTGGAAGAATATGCAGTAATTCGGGGTAATTACCATGTCGTGCAAAAAGGCAAAACCCGGGATTGCATGGGCGTGACGCTGCAAAAGTTTGCCGCTTTCGTCGAGTTCGTAAATGGTAATTGTACTCGACAAACCGGGCTTGACGGAAAAGTTGATTAATCTGTCTCCGGCTCCATTTTTCCCTTTTTCAATTCTGGGGTGGGCTGCGAAGGCTTCACCGGGTTCCAAGATGCCGTCTAGGGTGTCTAATCCGAGGGTTTCTAGGCTGCGGGGGTCGAGTCTGTAGGGCTGTGCTGCTTCCCAGAGTGCTAGCAGTTTGTCGCCCCAATAAATGATGTTGGTGTTGGCAATGTTTTTGATTTTGACATCAAAGATGTTGGCTAGCCAGCCACCCGGTTTCTGTGTGCCGAAAACGCCTCGGTGCAGGATTTGTCCGGCTTTTTGTTCGGCGAGATAGCCTTCGGTGTGCACGAATCGGTTGCGGAAATGGGCGCGGCCTTCAGAAATTGCGATCGCACAAACCATCCCGTCACCGTCGAAGGGGTGATGGATGCGCTGACCGTTAACATCTAGCAAACCGGGCCCGTTGCGAAAGAATGTGCCTTGCAAGCCTTCGGGGATTTCGCCTTCGATGTCGTCAATCCAGTAGTCGGATTCGTTGGGTTGGGATTCGTAGCCGCGCTGCCAGTCTGTGCGATCGTATGATAAGCTTTTGGCTGCTATTTGAGATTCGGAAGTTTCTAGGTTTTGCATTGGTGGAATAAGTTTTTATTGATTTAACCGCAGAGGGCGCAGAGAGAAAGAAAGAAAGAAAGAAATTAAGAAAAAAGGAGATGAAAGGAGATGAAATCAAACTAGAAAGATATTCGCCATCAATTTTCTTCCTTCTTCTTTCTTCCTTCTTCCTTCATTTTCGTTAGTCTGGTCGGCGGTTTTCTGACCTGACTGTCGGTACTAAGTCGGGAAAGTATTCGGGTATGAAGTTCTGTCCGCCTTGTTTGGCACCTCCTAGTTCTGGTTGTAATAGGGGGAGTGATTGTTGATCGTTTTTATCGCTGAGTTCTGCATTTTCTGCGGGAAGCCAATTTAGGAATGGCAGGGGTAGCAGTGTGGAGAGGTTGGTGATGACTACTAGCAGCCAAAGGTTGTCGAAATTGCGATCGGTAATTCCCAGTAAGTGGGTCAAAAGTGCACCGCCTTCGTGGGACAAAAGTCCGGCTAAGTTGGTGACTGACATTAACACGGCAAATAATGTAGCTTCGACACCGGGAGGACACAATCGCGCTGAGAGTACCAGCACTGGCATATAGGCAATTTGTCCGATTACTGTCAGGATCAGGCTGTCTCCAATGCTGAACCACTGGTCGTCTATTCCTAATGCTCGGTTGGCATGAGTTACTAATAATAATGTAGTCATGCCCAAGGCTGTTGCAATTACTGTTGACCAGCCGAAAATTACTCTAAATGGAATTGCTTTGAGGTATCGCTGAAACAGCCAAATGCCGAGGAGGGAAGCAATGCTGGTGACGAGGCGCACTCGACCGAGAAATTCTGGTTGAAAGCCTAGTTCGTTGGTGGTAAAGAAGAAGAAGGCGGAGTCGGAACTTGGGGTCGCTTGCCAAAGGAAGAGAAAGGCGGTGGGCAGCCAAATTACTTTTTGGGTAACAGCTTGCCGCAGTTGTTTTAGTTGGTCTTTGACTGTTTCAAAGTCGGTTCTTTTGTTGGTTTTTTCTTCGGCAATTAACCAGGCTGTTGCTGATACAATTAGGGGGAAAGATGCGGTGATTAAAAATATGGTGTGGGTGCCCAAGTGTTGCATCAGGTAGCCGCTGAGGTAGGCGGTGATTAGTCCGCCGAGGGCTGATGCGCCCCAGGATAAGGATTGCAGGGAACCTGCGTCGGCGACGGATTCTTTTCTAGCTCTTTCGACTATCAGCGAGTCGGCGATGACGTCGCTGACGGCGAGGGAGAGGGAACTCAGGGCGATCGCCCCTGTGGCGGCCAGTGGCGTGTGTACAATTGTTGCAAGGCTCACCCATGCTGACGTGCCCAAGAGCCCGGAGAGGACGATGTAAGGTCGTCTGCGGTAGCCGAATATGGGCAAACCGTCCGACATGAAGCCGAACAAGGGTTTGATAATCCAAGGTAGGGCGACAACACCCATCATTGCTGATACTTCGGCCGGAGTCATGCCAAGATCGTCTTTCAGGAAAAAGCTGACGGCTAAGCGAGCTAGTCCGAGAATGCCTTGGACGAAGTAAATCAGTAAGATGGCTATGAGTTCGGGGGTTGGCTCATTCCCGAAGAATACTTTTTCTTTTAAAGATTCTTTGAGTTTGCTGGCGCCAGAGGGTGAAAGAAGCATTTTTGCAATATTTCTTAATGAATCTAAATATTATATAACACATTCTTAATGGGTTGCGGAAACTGTCGAAGGTGGGATGCTAGGGTGACGGGCGACTGCCAGCGGGTATAAAATTGTGATGAGCCTGGATTTAAGGACTTTTTGCGATCGATGAAAGCAGAAATTAGAATTGTCTCTCTGGCATTTGCTTGGATTTTAGGATTGGGGGCTAATTTAGCCTTGGCTTTACCTGTTGCTAATCCGCAAGGTGATTATCCTGGGCCTGCAAGAGCGCGGGGGAACAGGCAGGTGAATTGGGTGGTTGTTGACTCGGATTCTCAAGGGTTAAATTGCCGCATGGCTCAGCGATTTCGATCGATCTCTGTAGATGCTCTGGATGCGCCAGATGAGTTATTTGAAAGAAATAAACACAATGTTTCGCAGTGGCCTGTTGTGACGACTTTTCGGCGGGGAAAACGCTTGCAAGCGGTGACGGGAAATTTTGCTAATCAAATTATGATTGCTGATTCTCAGGGTAAACCTTGGTTGCCGATTTCAACGGATAAGGGAAATTATTTTGTGCGGGCTAATAGTCGTTTTATTAAGCCGATTAGGGAAAATTCTACTACTTTGAAACCTTTAGAATAAGGCAAAATAGAAACTGGGAAAAACTCACGTTACTTATTTAATCAGAGTCCTGCACGCAGAACCTAATTATGTAGGGTGCTTATGGTGCACCTTACGGCTTCCGGTAGTTCAAGCCGACATAATATTACTTTTTCAATCAGTCTCTCGGCGGCGGTGGGATGATTCCAAACTCAGTAATTGGCGGTACTTAGTCACTGTTCTCCGAGCAATAGGCAGAGCAAATCGTATCCCGAGCAGATGAGCTAACTGTTCATCACTGTAAGGATTAGTCGGCGATTCTTCCTGAATGAGTTGCACCAGCAGTTGCTGGACTTGTTGAGGCGTTCGTCCCCCCACTCGTACAGGAACGCAAAGCGATGCCAATGGTATTGTTTGACTCTGTTGACCGCAAATTAACAGATACCGTCCCCGGACTATCCGGCTCACTGTTGCGTTAGAAACTCCCACCGTTTGAGCCACCAGTTGCTGAGGGGTTGGCACTAAATCTAATTTATTTCGACTGTTTAAAAAGGCTTGCTGCCGCTCAACTAAAAATTGACCGACTTTGAGAAGATTTTCCTGCCACTGGTTCAAAGCTGTGAGTAAGTTCTGAGCTTTTTGTAATAAGGCTTCGAGCCGTTGGGTATCTCTGGAACGTTTGTTTGATTTCGCCAACAGCTCAATGGCTTCGCCATTAAGACAAAAGCGCTGATTAACCTCATAGATTGGGGAAACTTGCCAGTCTCCTCCCGATCGAGGTTCGGCTTTCAGATCCGGGGTAACAATAGCAACATTAGTATGACCAAAGTTTCTAGCCGGACGGGGTTCTAACTCCTGAATTTGACTTATGGCAGCGGTGATTGTCTCAATGTTACTGCCAAGAGAAACTTGGGGATTTTGATGCAGCTTTTGCAGCAATAATTCACGATTTTGCTTTGCTTCTAAAGAACTATCCGTACAATTAGCTAGCGCTTCTAAATAGTCTCGGACTAAGAGAAAAGCTAGACTTTGAGGCTGGTCTTTAAGTTGCAACAACAGACATTCTCGCAGCGATCGCGCTCCGATTCCGGGAGGATCTAAATTTTGGAGATCGGGCACAATATCTTCTAGTTCTCTTGGACTCCAAACAGTACCCGTAGCCCAAATTTCTGCACTTCCTTCCAAATAGCCAGAGGGTGAGATCCACTGAGTCAGATAAATCAGAGCACCGCATTGTTTTTGTGGTAATGAGAGAGCTGATATTTGTCCAGACAGATGCTCCTGAAGACTCAATCCTTGGGCTGGAGGATGATACCAATCCGGTAAAACATCCTCTAACAAAGCTTCGCGTCCTCCCGACTGGGCAGATGAATCAGGTGTGTTGATTAAAAATGGATTGTGCTTTGCTTCTTCCTGGACATACTCCACTACCCGTTTGCGATCCATAGGCAACAAGCGTACTAATTGCCGTAGAGTTGGGTAGAGAACCGTTTGAGTCTCCAGGCGTGTTTCTTGTGAGGGTGCAGAAATTAGATAAGTCATGGCATTTTGTGGAGTCAGAGATTGAATTTGCGATCGCAAGTTGTTCCGACAAAGTGCAAATTACAACAAAAATGAAATTGAGTTAGGACTTACGCACGAGTGGTCAGAAACCGGGTTTTTTTACTAAAATTCTTCGTTGTAGCCTGCCGATTCGGTAAAAAACCCGGTTATGAAGGCGGAGTGCGTAAGTCCTGTGAGTGTCAAAGATTCCTTTGTTTCTTTTTCTGTTCAAAGCTTTGAGCATCCATTCCTAAAGCTTTGTGAGGTTCCTCGGGATAGAGATTTAGGGCGCGACGGATTAAGTTGACCTCCAACTGTGCTACAGCTTGCTCCAAGTTCAAATCCGGCAGAGATTCCTGATTAAATATCAGATGCTCTGGTAAGATTGTTCTTCCGCCAGAAAAAACAGCCGCCCGTTCTAAGGTATTTTGTAACTCCCGCACATTTCCCGGCCAAAGATGACTCCTAAGTTTTTCCAATGCTGACTCGGTAATTGCTAGACTTTTAATACCATTTCGCAAGGCAATGTAGCTTAAAAAATGTTGGGTAAGTTGATTTAAGTCTTCGAGCCGATCGCGTAAAGGTGGCAGTTCAATCCGTACTACATTAAAGCGATAATAAAGGTCTTCTCGAAACTGATTCAGCCGCACCATTTTTTCTAAATTCCGATGCGTCGCCGCCAAAACCCGCACATCTACTGTTCTGGTTTGATTGCTTCCCAACCGTTCAAAAGATTTATCTTGCAACACCCGCAGCAATTTTCCTTGAATTGTCGGGCTAAGTTCTCCTACTTCATCGAGGAATATCGTGCCGCCATTCGCTTGTTCAAAGCGACCGATTCTGAAGTTATTAGCTCCCGTGAATGCTCCTTTTTCGTGACCGAATAACTCTGCTTCTAACAGATGCTCTGGCAAAGCTGCACAGTTAACTTTAACCAAGGGGCCTCGACTGCTGGAAGCAGCATGAAGGGTGGAGGCGACTAACTCTTTGCCCGTGCCGGATTCTCCCACAATTAACACAGTGGTGTTTCCTTGGGCGACTCTACCGATGAGTTTAAAGACTTGTGCCATTGCAGGCGATCGCCCTAATAGCTCTTCTGGTTGTGCGATCGCCTGAAGATTTGCTTCCCCAACTTGATAAGCTGATACAGTATGATGAGCCAAAGCCTTCTGAACCAGATTAACTAAATCATCCAAATCAAAGGGTTTGGTCAAGTAATCATAGGCTCCCAACTGCATCGCTTCAATAGCCGTGCGGCTAGTTCCATAGGCCGTCATCACAATTACGGGCAATTCAAATAGAGTTTTCCCCAAAGCTTTGAGAACAGCGCTACCCTGAGTTTTAGGCATTTTCAAATCTAGAAATACCAGGTCAGGACGAGAGGAAACATCGCCTTGAATTATCTTGAGTCCCTGCTCTCCGTCTCCCGCTTCTACGATCGAGTGACCTTCATCTTTTAAAATTTGCGCCATCGCCTGACGCATCGCTTTTTCATCATCAACAATTAGAATCTTTGCCATCTGTAGATTTTATAATTGGGATTACGATCGAATACCATTATCCTAGTCCCTACCCCCCAGTATTTAATCTCTGCTCTTAGGTAGATAAACGCTAAAACGGGTACAACCCGGTTGAGAATCCCAGCCGATATATCCGCCCTGACGAGTGATAATCTCGTGACTAATTGCCAGTCCTAAACCCGTTCCTTCCGGTTTTGTTGAATAGAAAGGGTCAAATATCCGCTCTCTGTCTTCGGGCGACAATCCCCCTCCTCGGTCTTCTACCCAGGCAACAAAATAGTCCTGCTGCTGTTCCACTCCCACCAATACTTGACCTCCCTCTGGGCTAGCTTGGATGGCATTCAGGATTAAATTAACCATTACTTGCCCTAACTCGCGAGGACGCAACGGCACTAGGGGTAAGGTGTTAGTCGCAGCACAATAAACCAGCGTTACTCCCTGTTCTTCGGCTCTCAGACGCAGTAGAGTAACTGATTCTTCAGCAACATTTTCTAGGGAAGCAGAAATTAGTTCTTCCTGTTGCTGATTTTGGTCAAAATACAACAGCCGCCGTACTAATTGCTCTAAACGGTCTATCTGTTCTAACAAGCTAGAAATCGGTAAAGTTGTTATCCCCTGCTTTTGAAGTTGCCGCTGGGTATACTGCAAGTTGAGCCGCATACTTGCAAGCGGATTGCGGACTTCGTGGGCTACCCCCGCCACCAACTGTCCCAAGGATGCCAGACGTTCCACTCGGCGCAAGCGCTGTTCTAGCTCTTGACGGCGATGTTGCATCGTATTAATTGCCTCTCCCAGCAGTCCCATTTCCGCTCTCAAGGGTGGAATGTGTTCTGCTTTACCCTCTTCCATTGCCTTAATACTTTGTTGTAGTCCCTGTACCCCCCAGTGCAGTTGTAAGGCAATATAAAATGTCCAAGCTCCTACTAACAAGTTGATCAAAACCACAAGAATGCTTAAGACTTTTTGACGGGCATCCTTAGAACTGGGTAGAGGTGTGCGCTTCATTGTCCACACAGCACCCCACAGAGGTAAGGGATCGGCCCGCAGCACGAGCAAATCGAGTCCGGGTTGCAGCACTAATTCTTGTGGCAATCCCTGACTTGTGGCGCGGCGAGTCAATTCTAAAATCGTTTTTTCCTCAGCTTTGGGAATGTCTTTTTTGGGAGATGCCCCTCCGTGAGTCGGATAGGCATAGCCCAAAAGCCGATCTTTTTGCAGCAGGTAAAATCCCCCTTCTACTCGCGGAAAGGGAGCAAGCGCTTCTTTAGAGAGTTCCTGGAGTTGTTTGTCCCATTGCTTATTATGCTTGCCTGATTGCCCCTGGTTAGATTCCCAAAACAGCTTAATTAATCGAGCATCAGCATTGGCTAATTCGTCTTGATTTCTTGCCATGACTGCACTGGAACGGCTTTCAAATAACTCGGCTAGCAGCCACAGAGCTGCGACGCCTAAACTTAAAAACAGAATGGTGAGGATTGTTAGTTGCTGTCGGAGTGTCCAGCGTGGAGCGATCGCATTTGGTTTCAAAGGAATCTCCAAATAGAGCAATTAGTTAAATTTAACGTTGGAACAACACGTAGCGACAGTTTCAGGGCCCCCCTATGAAGGGTGATATCGTGTCCGGTCGATCGACCGCAATCAGAAAGGTTTGTAGTGTGGACTTTAGTCCGCTCTTTGTTGCGGACCGCAATCAGAAAGGTTTGTAGTGTGGACTTTAGTCCGCTCTTTGTTGCGGACTAAAGTCCACACTACGAACTGTTTTTGTTATAGTAATCGACCGGACATGATATGAGAAACTCGGTTTCTAGGAAATTTTGCGGCGAGGAACGAGAAATTTCGCAAGAAACCGGGTTTCCATCCGGAGGCGCGCGAGCGCCAAAATCATCGAGCTACAGTAGATTTGCGGTTCGCGAATGCATTCAGTTCTTTAGTTTCGGGGACAAGAAACCAAAAAACGGCTAAGGCTAAAGTTGCGATCGCAGCTAACATCAGAAAGCTAGCATTGTACCCAGCGTTTTTCGCCACAAACCCAGCTAATAAATTACTCAGACTAGCACCAATGCCAACAGAGGTGGCAAGCATCCCTTGAGTGAGATTAAAGCGACCCGTTCCCTTGGTCAAATCAGCAACCATCAGGATGGAAAGCACCCCGAAAATACCGCCCGCGACTCCATCCAGGATTTGCACAGAAACTAGAAAATAGGGATTGTGCCAGAGGGTATAAAGTACGCCGCGAATCGGCAGTACCGCAAAGCTAATCAGGAAAACACGCTTTCGCCCAGCGTCTGCTAAACGACCGGCCATATTAGCCGAGGGGATCATCACTAATTGGGCGATGATGATGCAGGCTGACATATAAACTGTGCCATCGACTCCTTTGCCCTGCCCACCCCGATCGAGCAATTGACCGACTAAAGGCAACATCGCTGCATTGGCAAAGTGAAATAGAATTACGGCGATGCCAAAGAAGAGTACCCGGCGATCGCTCAATAGCTGTAATATGCCTTCAAGGTGATGTTCTTCTCGATCGTCTTCCTCGTCATCTTCTGTCGCACCGCGCGCTAACTCATGGTCAATCTCTTTCTCGCGAATCCTCAGAACCGAGATAGCGCTGCCAATTGCCATAACTGCAACCAGGAAAAAAATCCCTTGACGCGCCACAAACTGACCGATTAAACCAGCTAGAGTAGCAGCGAGTAAATTGCCTGCATGATTGAATGACTGATTGCGTCCGACTCGCCGATCCAATCGCTTATGCCCCACTAGCCCCAGCGTAATCGCGGCAATAGCGGGCCCGAAAACTGCTGCTGCACCGCCAATCAAAACCTGAGAGGCAATTATTACTGGAAAAGTCGGCAACAGGGCGATGCTGATGCAGCCTATCGACACAAGTACAGCCGCCACCACAATCAACATCCGTTTCTGGCGCAACCTGTCAATTAGTGCGCCTGCGGGTGTTTGGGCAATAACGGTAGCAATTGATGAAGCGGCTGTCGCCATGCCGATTTGGGCTGGGTTCCAATTGTGTGAGGATTTGAGGTAGATAGCCAGATATGGCCCAACACCATCCCGCACATCGGCTAGGAATACATTTAAGTAATCGAGCGATTGTAGGCTCTTTTTGCTGGGTTGTCGCTTTTCTGGCATGGGTTTTCCTGATGATGTTGGCGTTGCTTTCTCTGAACACAGAAATATCTGATTTGGGCGATCGAGCTCGATCGACCCAATATCAAATCTGTTAATCACTTCGTTTAGCGTCTGTCGTTTTTGGTTTGTAGTTGATGGTTCGTAGCAAGGAAGGAATCCACAACAAACCACGAACCACGAACAATCCCAGTCCTAGACGCACGCCCGATCGAAGAAACCGGGTTTTTTACCTAATCAGCAGGCTACAGCGCATAATTTTCGTCCATCAAACCCGGTTTCTGAGCACCCGTGCGTAAGTCCTAAATCCTTAGTTTGGCCCCGGAACCGGCAGCGGAACTGGCAGCGGGCTGTAGTTTGGTTGGCGACTGGGCGCTGGACTGTAAGCCGGAGGCGAGGTGTAGTTTGGCTGACGGCCTGTAGGTGGGTTGTAAGCTGGAGGTTGCCCGCCTACGGGCCCACGAGCGGGCGCGGGAGCATAAATCGATCGGCGATGACGACCTTTACCTTTACCTTTACCTTTGCCTTTGCCGGGAGCTAGTGGGCCACCGTAGGTTGCTTGACGGTAACGACCTCGTGGGCCGCACTCGGCTGGTCGCAGACTTCGCCGAGAATCGGGCCTGGGACACCGGGAACCATTATAGGGAGGCTCGTTGAAGATACTGGGGTTCGGATTGAGCTATGCCAAGACTGGGAAACTGATTAGGGAACTAGCAGCAGCAACTCCTAAGAGAACAGTCACTTTTTTGAGCAAGCTTGTGGGATTTAATGCTTTCATTGACGCCTCCTGGTAATGTACGATGTGCTTCGTTTGCAGGTCGTAAGATTGCTAGTGCAAAAACCATGCCAAGTCGATCGCACAACTTTTCGTCATCACCAGGAAATTAATCCGACTCAAAGCGTGCAAACATCGTGCCATTTGCTCGAACTGCTGGGAATACATTTGGCACGGTGTTTGCACTACCAAGTTTTAGTTATCGCCTGAATTCCGTTCAGTCCGTGTTATGAACAAGTCAGAACCTCGCATTTCCCAAGAAATCGCTCCAGATGTTTTTGCTCTTGCTGCTGAGTTATATGCCAAAGAAAATCAGTATTATTCCTTATCAGAACTTATGCAGGCTGGGGCAGAGGTGCAAATTCCACCAGAGTTGATTCAACAAGCTTTACAGCAGCTCAAAGCCAAGCAAATTCAAGCCCAAGAGCGGAAAAAAAAGCTAAAGCTAATCTTAACCAGTGGCATCGGTGGAGCCGCACTTGCTTTGTGTGGTTTCGGGATTTACAACACTCTTGCCAGTAATTTCACTCTCGCCAAACGCAACCCAGAAGCCAAGCTGGAGAAGGCTCAGATTCAGCCCAACCGCCCGATCGCATTTCCACCGCAGCCTCATCCCAAAGCCGATGAAACTACTTTTACCGGCCAAGTACAGCAGTATCTTCTTAACCCAGAAGGTAAGGTAGATGGAGTCTTGCTGAGTAATGGCTTACAAGTGAAATTTCCGCCTCATATGGGGGACAGCTTAGTTGCGATGATTGCCCCTGGTGCTGGGGTGAGTGTTACTGGGACTCCTGGGATTTCCACTCGCTTCGGCCAAGAGGTGAAAGCCAAAAGCATTACTAATTCTCAAACCAACCAAACTTTAGTCAAGCAGCCTCCTGCCGTTCCCCCCCAGCCTCCTTTGCAAGGCAATTACAGTAACTTATCTGTAGAAGGAACTCCCCAGCAATGGTTAGTAGGCCGTCGGGGAGAGATTAATGGCGTTATCCTGTCTAGTGGCGCTCAAGTGAAGTTCCCGCCTCATGTTGGAAAGCAGTTAGTAAGTCTCGCTTTCGGGGGAAATCGAGTACAGGCTGAGGGTTTTGGAACTAGCAACAGTTACGGTCAGGTTTTACAAGCTACTGGCTTGACGGTAAATGGACAATCTGTATCTTTTGACCCACCAAACCCCAATTCACCTCCTGTGAATAATCTAAATTAGACATATTTTCACCTCCGGAAATCAACCCACTCCGACTGAAGTTGGGGCTAAACAAAGTGTGCAAAAGCACACTGACAGCCGACTGCAAAAATCAGACCGCGAAGGTGGTCTTCGTTTGTATAGCTGCGACTTCAGTCGGAGGGGCATTCATGCAGGAGGTCTATTATGTCTAGCTCAAACATTTTTTGAAATTAGCATGGTTTTGGGACATAGCTTTTGTGACGAATAATCGCATTATTTAATCGTGTATCGGCAGACAAAGTTTGATTTTATGTTAACCTTGCTAAATTCTGTATCATGAGTGTTCTCAGATTCATCGTAATTGGACTAACATACATCGGCTTAGGTTTAGGCTATCTGCCTGGTTTACGGATGAATCGAGCCAGTATTGCCATAGTTGGGTCATCATTACTGATGGCGTTGGGAGTTTTAGACCTTAAAGAAGCTTGGAGTGCGATCGACTATAAAACGCTGATTTTCCTGTTCAGTATGATGGTGATTAGCGCTAACCTGGCTGGCTCCGGTTTCTTTCAATTAGCGATTGATACAGTGATGCGCTTCTCCCGGAGTCCCTTCAGTTTACTAATTGTTTTAACGTTGGGAAGTGGGATACTATCAGCTTTTTTTCTCAATGATACAGTGGCTCTAATTCTTACTCCTTTAATTTGAGGCTTAACCCAAGCTTTGAAACTCAATCCTATCCCGTACTTACTTGCCTTAGCCGGAGGAACTAATCTGGGCTCGGTTGCTACCTTGAGCGGCAATCCTCAAAATATTTTGATTGGCTCATTTTCGGGGATTAGCTATATAGAATTTGCCAAAGCTTTGACTCCAATTGCATTGGTAAGTCTGCTAATACAGATCGGGCTACTGTGGTTGCTCTATCCTGAAGTTCGCTCTACCAAGCCTTGTTTAATTGAAACTCCTTTGCGCTACCGTGTTTTCAAACCTTTATTAACTAAAAGTCTCTTAATCACTGGAGGATTATTAGTAGCATTTTTAATTGGTGTACCGCCGTCTGAAGCTACTCTAGTGGCCGCTGGTTTATTGTTCATCACCAGACGAGTCAAACCCGATCGCATTTTGAATAAAATAGACTGGGATTTGTTGGTGATGTTTGCTGGATTGTTTGTGGTTACTCAAGGGGTAGAGAAGTTAGGAATATTAGGTTTATTTGCAGGATTAGTTGGCACTCCTTTGAGCATATTGGGGGTGACGGCTTTGCTTTCAAATTTAGTCTCTAATGTTCCGGCAGTGCTGCTATTGCAACATTTAATTCCTCATCCAGACACAAAAACTTGGTTGTTACTAGCCTCTGTTTCTACATTGGCTGGCAATCTCACTCTGCTGGGTTCCGTTGCTAATTTAATTGTTGCTGAGGCTGTTGCTAAACTCGGCTATCATTTGTCTTTTTGGGAACATTTACGGTTTGGTCTACCGCTGACTGTTTTAACCTTAGCTGTTGCCTATTTCTGGATTTACTGAGAAGACTGGGCGGTTGAAACCGCGTATATAAAAACAAAACCCACCTCCGTGGGTTAAAGACGGATCGGTTAAAATTACCTTATTTTTTTTTCAGCGGTTGAAACCGCGTCTATAAAAACAAAACCCACCTCCCCGGGTTCAAGACCGAGTTAAAATTACCTTATTTTTTGCAGTCCGCAGGCGAGTGGACATCGTTTGTGTAGATGCGGTTTCAACCGTACGTCCTATCTAGATGAAAAATTAAACAAGTGTTAAACTAAGAGATGTAAATTTGGTAGTCCTCATGATTGTTAATCCTGAAAATGTGCCGGACAGTACAGGATCTAATTATCCTCAGCAATTCCAATCTGCTGTTGCGGGAAGAGTTAAAAAACGCTTGGGTAATGCTGCGGGTTTGCGGAATTTTGGGGTGAATTTGGTGCGGCTGGCGCCGGGAAGTTGTTCTGCTCTGAGACATTGGCATACCCGTCAAGATGAGTTAATCTATATTCTGGAAGGGGAGGTTAGTTTGATGGCAAATTCGGGGGAGCAAGTGCTAAAACCGGGTATGGCGGCGGGTTTTCCGGCGGGTGATGCTGATGGGCATCATTTGGTTAACCGCACTAATGCTGATGTTGTTTATCTGGAAATTGGCGATTCCCTGCGGGATAGCTTCGCTTCACGCACTTCTGGTGATTCAGCGAATTATCCCGATGATGACTTAATCGCTAAAGCTAGCGGCAATGGTTGGATTTTTACTCGCAAAAATGGCGATGTTTATGAGGGTTGAAAGTTTATGAGTCAAGTCAATCTTTGGACTTCGGCGGAACACGCTTTGTGGTATCTGGCTAAGGCTGATGGTATTCCTCACCGCACTGAGGGTGAGGCGGTTTTGTTGGAGGAGGTGCCGCAAACTGTGCGGCGGATTCTGGATGTGGGTACGGGTGATGGGCGGTTGTTGGGTTTGCTGAAGTGCGTGAAGCGAAGCTATCCCGCAGGGAATCGACCAAATGTTGAGTGTGTGGCGATCGACTTTTCGCCGACAATGCTGGAAAAAGCCAGAATTCGTTTTGCTGATGACAAGAATGTCACGGTAATCGAACACAATTTTGACGAACCGCTGCCGGATTTGGGCAAGTTTGATGCGATCGTTTCCAGTTTTGCGATTCATCACGTAACAGACGATCGCAAACGTTCCCTCTACGCCGAGATTTTCGAGCTTTTGGAACCCGGAGGCATTTTTTGCAATTTGGAGCACGTAGCGTCCGCAACTCCGGCTTTACATGAGAAGTTTCGAGAGGCGCTGGGTATTAGCGATTCGCCCGACGATCCGTCCAATAAATTGCTGGATGTGGAAACGCAACTGAGTTGGTTTAGAGAAATTGGTTTGACAGATGCAGACTGTTATTGGAAGTGGCGGGAACTCGCTTTATTAGTTGGGGTGAAACCAGTTTAGAGCATTTCGTAAAATTCGTAGATCCGGGTAAGGACACGGCAGTGCCGTGTCCCTACCAAGATCACATACAATCTGTATATGGTGCGTGACTAAATTAAATTAAATCTGGGAGTTGAGGTTTGATTCGACGCTCGTACCAGGTCATTAACGGGGTGGAACTAATGCCGTGCACAATCACAGAAATGACGATGGTTGTAAAGGTAATCCAGGCAATTTTCTCGGCCGTTTCGCCTTTCAAACCGTGACCGAAAGCATAGGTAAGATAATAGATAGAACCGACGCCGCGAATGCCGAACCAACCGCACAGCAAGCGGCTGGCGGGATGCAAAGGACTGCCGATCGTACTTATCCAAGCTCCCACAGGCCGAATCAAAAATATTAACAATCCAGCTACTAAGAGGGAGTATCCTCCAAATGCCAACATAGGTTCTAGGCGCAGGAGCGAACCTAATAGTAAAAGAGTTGCTACTTCCATTAACTTTTCTATGCGCTCGGTAAAGTGCAGTTGGGAAAGCGGTTTTTCTGGGTTGCGGTAACTCCGCTGCACCACAATTCCTGATACAAAAACTGCGAGAAATCCGTAGCCGTTGACTACTTCTGTGAGGGAATAGGTGAGCAGAATTGTGCTGAGAGCAATGAAATCTTCCATTAATTCGTCGGCCGGTCTGTAGCGTTGGAGTCTTAAATCGATCCAAGTGACGGCTTTAGCTACTAAAATGCCCATAACGATACCTGCTGCGATCGCCCAAATCAAGTCAACTACTACCCACTGCGAAAACCAGTTCGGCAAGTTATTATCTTTTAGCGCATAAATGCCGAAATAAACAAAGGGAAAAGCTAAAGCATCGTTCAAACCGCCTTCCGATGTTAAACCAAAACGCAATTCATCGCGATCGTGTATATCAGCTAACTGAACTTCTGAGGCTAAAACTGGATCGGTGGGTGCGAGAATTGCTCCCAGTAAAATCGCCGGGCCCCAATCTAATTTCACAAACCAATGAGCGATCGCAGCAACAGCAAAAATTGAAATTGGCATCAAAAAACCGAGCAGTCGCGCTGTGGAATTCCAGGCCCAAAGTTGCAGCGGGCGATTCATTTTTAAGCCGCAACTGAACAGAGAAACAATAACTACAAATTCTGTAAGTTTTTCTAAAAATTGAGCTTCGGGGCGCAATTCAATCAGCTTGACGCCGTAGGGCCCCAATCCGATACCGACAATTAGATAAATTAAGGCATAAGATACCGGCAATCGCGAAATCCATCCGGAGCCCAAGGTGACAGTGAGCAGGAGGATGCCAATCACTAGCAAGTTTAGAATGTAATGATCTACCATAGCGATCGCACTTTTAATAAGCTTTAACACGTGCGATCTTGACAGATAAAAACTTCTGACGCATCCGCCGTCAGCTAGAGTCTGCTATCCTCCGAAAGTTACAGTTGTTAAGTAGAAGGAAGAAGGAATAAGAAAGAAGGAAGAAGGGAGAAGATATACACAGCAAGCTGGAGAGCGATCCGTATTTTACGTTTATGTTTAATTAGGTGGACTTACTGATACAACTACCAACTGACAACTGTCCCAGGTCAACTGTCCCAGGTCAACTGACTAATTAGGAGCCCCACTTTTATCGGTAGCGATGATGTGCAAATCTACGTTTTTGAGCGATCGCACTAACTTTTGAGTCAAAGAGCCACGCAGCAGCAAATTCCAGCGGGATTGCTGGCTTTCGCCGATCACAATTTGAGTAACCCGATACTGTTTCGCTACATCTGAAATTGCTTTGGCTATATGATTGCCGTTGATCCGCAAAAATTGCCCGTTAAATTCTTGACAGAGTTTCTCACAAGTTTCAACGTGCAAGCTTTCTACTTTTGTTAAAAATCGGTCTGGATGATCGACAAACACAGCATAAAACGGGGCATTCATGTAGTTAGCAAGCCTGGCGCCGCGCCGCAGCAATTGCAAGGAATTGGGATAAGTCGAGACGCATACTAAAACTCGTTCGTGAATGTTGCAAACTTGACCTTTTAAAGTTGCTGCGTCGTCTTCAACACTGTCTGCGACTTCTCGCAAAGC
>JANYGO010000092.1 GCA_025362325.1 Cyanobacteriota bacterium
GAGTGACTGCTGCGGGTCGAGGGACTACTGCTCGAAGAGCGCCCCATTTAATTAGAGCTGTATAACATTTTGAGGTTCTATATTTTTCACTCCGTTTAAGTCAGTTATATTATACCTCATCTTTCTAAGAAATGCTATATATTGCTAGATTTGAAGAAGCTATTTACGTTCTCCATGCGTTCCATAAAAAAACCCAGAAAACAGCCCAGAAAAATCTCGAAGTTGGAAAAAAACGCTACCAACAACTTTTACAAAGTCGTTTGAATTTAAGAGAGTCTGAACAATGAGCGAAAATACCATTACCCAAGCCAACGATAATATCTTTCTCGACCTCGGATTTTCAGCCCAAGAAGCTGATAACTTATTAATCCGATCGCAATTAATGCTAGCCCTGCAAAATCAAATTAAGCACCACGGTTGGACGATCGACCAAACAGCTCAACATCTCAAACAGTCAAGAGACGAAATCAAAGCTTTGAGTCAAGGTAAAATTGGGCAATTCTCGGTTGATACTCTGATTATAATGCTCAACCAAGTAGGCATGACTGTCAAAGTAGAAATTTGCCCCGCCCGGTAGCTTAGCTCGATCGCCCTTTCATTCCCAAAAGGCGATCGCCCTTTTGACTCACCGCACCAAAAACGCCGCACACTCCACATGAGAAGTCTGAGGAAAGAAATCCGCCGGCTGCACCCGCGCTAACTTATAATCCCCATTTTCGCACAAAATCTTCAAGTCACGAGCCAAAGTAGCCGGCTTGCAGCTAACATAAACAATCCGATTCGGTTTCATTTCCTTAATTGTTTCCAAAACCGCGCGATCGCACCCTTTACGCGGCGGATCTAACAACACAATATCCGGTGTCAATCCCAAAGTAGGCAGCAAATCCTCTACAGTTCCCACCTGAAAATCTACATTTCTCAAGTCATTCAACTCAGCATTTAATTTGGCTTGCTCGATCGCAGCAGGTTGCACTTCTAAACCTATCGCTATTTTAACTTGCTTTGCCAGCGGTAAAGTAAAAGTCCCAATGCCGCAGTAAGCGTCAACTAAAACCTCGTTTCCCTGTAAATTCAATTCCCCGACAATCACTTCCAACAAAGCTTCAGCGGCCTCTGTATTTACCTGGAAGAAAGTATCGGCCCTTAACTGAAAATTCAATCCTGCAAATTTTTCTCGCAGATAAGACTGCCCAGCAATGCAGCGAGTTTCCGCACCAAAAATTACATTAGTTTGAGCTGAATTCACATTCAAACAAACACCGACAAGTTGAGGATAGTGTTTCAGCCACTCAGCAGCTTGTTCTTCAATTCCCAGCAATTCTCCAGTGCGAACTATTAAAGTTAGCAGCATTTCCCCAGTGCGCCGTCCGATTCGCAAGGACAAATGACGCAATTCTCCTGTATGTTTCTTTTCGTCGTAGACTGGCCAATCTCTCCAGTGGATGTCTTCTTTGATTTCTTTTAACAAAGGATTGAGGCGCGGATCTTGCACCGGACACTGATTCAGATTGACTAATTTGTGGGTGCTTTTTTGATAGTAACCGGCTTGGACTTGACCTGTGGCAGAAATTGCTACGGGATAAGTCGCTTTGTTGCGGTATCCCAAAAATTGGGGAAATCCCTCGATTTTTCCCGTTAAAATTTCATCGACTTGCAGATTGCTAAATCCGCCAATCCGTTCTAAGGCTTGAATAATTTGATTCTGCTTGGCTGCAAGCTGGTATTCATAGTCTACGTGCTGCCACTGACAGCCGCCGCACTTATCTGCGACAATGCAGTTGGCTCGGATGCGGTGTTCGGATGCTTCCAGAAGTGTGTCCAGCTTACCTGTAGCATAGGTGGATTTGACTTGCACGAGGCGCGCTAGGATGCGATCGCCCGTCACGGTATCGGGCACAAACACCACGAGTTCGCCGAAGCGGCCAACTCCGTCGCCGGTGTCTGTCAAGTCGGTAATTTCTATCTCAACCAGTTGACCTTGCTGACAAGGGTTTGCCAATTTCGTCGAGTTTGGGGTGGGGAATTTAGATTTGGTCACAAGTAGTCGTGGTAGGATTTAATATGGTAATGCCCGATCGCTCTTTCTTTCTTGAGGTGAGTGGATCAGTCTCAAGCTCAATTGCAGGCTGTTTTCCTGCTTCTGAAACCCTTTCTGCTACAGCCTTTGCTTTAACCGGGGAAATTGCCCCCGATCGAGCCTGTGCGATATGCTATTGGGGCCAAGCAGTCCAAACTCGTCAAACAGTCTCAATGTCTGCCGACATCCAAACTCTTGCATCGCAGTTTTTGAATTTCCCCCCAGTACCTTGGGACACAAGGAAACTGGCTTAGTCACTAAGCATAACGCTTGCGGAGATTTACTATCTACTTCTAAGATTGATTAATGTTAGCAGCAAGGTAAGTCGCCCAAGCAGGAATCTCATCTTTAAGAGATGGGAATGTCAATTAATCTTTTCCTCAAATATCCTCAAATTTGAATAACAATGAGCGTAGTTAGCCAATTTATTCTCCAAGCCGATGACGAACTTCGTTATCCCAGTACCGGCGAACTCCAAAGCATCAATGATTTTTTTAAGACGGGAGAACAGCGGGTGCGTATTGCTACTGCGCTGTCTGACAGTGAGAAAAAAATTGTTGAAGAAGCTAGCAAAAAACTCTGGAAAAAACGCCCTGATTTTATCTCCCCTGGAGGCAATGCTTACGGCCAGCGCGAACGGGCTTTGTGTCTGCGTGACTACGGCTGGTACTTGCGTCTGATTACCTACGGTATCTTGGCAGGTGACAAGGAGCCGATCGAAACCATCGGTTTGATTGGCGTTCGAGAAATGTACAATTCTCTTGGCGTTCCTGTTCCTGGCATGGCCGAAGCTATCCGCTGTTTGAAGGAAGCTTCTTTGGCTTTGCTCAATCAGGATGATGCTAAGGAAGCTGCTCCTTATTTTGATTATATCGCTCAAGCAATGTCTTAATTGTTTTCGTGATCGCTTTTGTGGATGTGGCGGAGCATTCGCGGGTAATTTTTGGGGTGATTTTATCTCGCAATTGCTCGTAAATGTTTCGCTTCTGTTTTATAGAAGTCATCAGTCATTAGTCATCAGTCATCAGTGATCAGGAAAAAGGAAGTCGTCCGATGAAAGTCGGAATCGAAGGCAAGGGTTTGGGTCATTAAAAGCTTCCTCACTGTTGGGCGCAGTTGCTCTAGTTAGGAAATCTGCTAGGAAGCAATCCAGTTGGAGCTTTCCCAGATTTCTAAAATGTCTTGTCTTTTTATGCACATTTCAACTAAAAAGTCAAGGGTTTTTGGGAGATATTGTTTTTTGAATTTCCGACTGTCGTACTGAATCGATGTTTTGAGCTGCGAGAGTTCTCCAAGTGTGGGGCAGGTTTGGATTTGATGGGCGAGCGCATTTTGCCACTCTTCCAGCCTGCGGTACGAGATAAATTGTCCGCCTTTGTGATGGTGCACGAACACTACATTAGCCCAGGATTCGACTCGCTTAATCAGATTTTGACCCATTTTCAGGAATTGGGCGATCGATCGGGCGGTGATGCGGAGCTTTTTCGAGGGCTGAATGCGGCGAAATAGTGCTGTCATGGCTGTATACTCAGGGATTGAGATGCAAGTTCTGTTTAGACTCAATTACATATTATTGTATAACAATCTCATTGCACAAGTGCAAGTGCATTTAATTTAAACTTAAATTTAAGCTCAGATGTTGCACGAGCAACCCTCAATCGTTGATGCTGTGATAGCTTGAGGGTTAAGGTAGGTGGAAAAAATGTCAGGACTTTATAACAAAGCTGTGGTAGACAATCTGCAAGAATTGCGTCCCGTTCGCTTCACTGAGACGGGGCGGATGCGTTTGGGCAAGATATTAAAGGCTGCAAGACAGACAACAGGTTGGTCTGTTAGCGAAACAGAGTTCAAAACCAAGGGTTATGAAGAGGCGCTTTTCATCGCGACAAATCAACCCGTACCCAAAGATGTCGGTATCAGCGCCGCCACAGTCAACCGTTACGAACGCGGGAAGTTGGATAATCTAGACTGGCGCTCATTATCCCTATTATGCTTTGTCCTGAAGCCGATCGATCCGGTGACAAATCAACCCCTCGAACCGACAAACGCCCTTTACATCGCCTGCGAGCATCCGCCGTACAACGACGCGAAGCTTTACGACTAAATTACGGCGCGCCCTTTTGCTTCGCCAATAAAGCCTTAGCTTTTTGCCACAAAGCCTCTAACTCTTCTGGCGGATAATCCGATAAAGGTCGATCGCACGCAGCCTCAACTTTAGCAAACCGCTGTACAAAGCGATCGTTCGTTCCCTGCAAAGCAGCCGACGCATCTAAATCGTACCAGCGAGCCAATTGAACCAACACAAACATAATATCCCCCAATTCCGACTGCTGCGCTGCTTTATCCTCGTGTTTGAGAGCGTGTTCAAATTCCGCCATTTCTTCGTGAAACTTATCCCAAACGCCGTCTACACTGTCCCAATCAAAACTCACCTCCGCAGCTTTTTGAGAGATTTTCACCGATGCGGCGATCGGCGGCAAAGTGCTGGCGTAACGGCTCATTTTTGAGGCTAAAGTTGGGGGATTTTCAGCAGTTATACCTTTTTCTGCTGCTTTGATTTTTTCCCAGTTTTCGTTAACTTCTTCCACGCTATTAATTTCCGCATCCCCGAAGACGTGGGGATGGCGCCGAATCAGTTTTTCGGTAATCCCCGCAGCGATTTCGGCGAAGCTAAACTGATGGGATTCGCTGGCAATTTGTGCTTGCAAAATTACCTGTAAAAGTAAGTCGCCCAATTCTTCGACGATCGCATCTTTATCTCCTTTGCGAATCGCGTCGGCGGTTTCATAAGCTTCTTCGATGATGTGCGGAATCAGAGTTTGGGGAGTTTGGGCTAAATCCCAAGGACATCCGCCGTCGGGCGATCGCAATTTAGCTACAACTTCTATCAGATTTTCGAGTGCTACGAGCGATCGACTGTGGGAATTTGACATCGGAATTCACCTTTTAGATTTGCTAGACGTGCGGCGGGGAGCTTTGATTTTGCGCCGCTTAATTGTCTTAGGAGGGCGCAATCCGCTCAATCCTTTCTTTTTGAACTGTTTGTAAGCCGACCCGCCCCAATCGCTCAGATAGTGGCTCATCGCGCCCAATTCGAGACCGATGTAAACAGCTATAAATTCGATATAGTGTGCCAAGATCGATCGACCGTAACCCAAAACCGCATCCTGCCAATTCCCGGCTAAGTTGCCAATTTTTTCGGCGATCGTCAATCCCAACACTCCCACAACCGCGATCCAGGTAGCGAGGTATAAGATACGCAAAGCAGTGCCAATCAGAGGGCCGTGAGACCAGACAGAGCGATGGCGCAGGCTTTTTTGGTAGGGGAGCCAAATAAATTTGAACCATCCCCAGCGCTGATACTGGCAGGAGTAGATATCTAAATCCGGGCCAAACATCAGCCCGCCGACTAAGAAGCTGCCGGAAACCAGCAAAGTCAGGTTGCTGCTTTGAGTATGGCCAAACGTGACGCCTGCCACCAAGGGCAAACTCCATAGGGTTATTCGATCGTGCGTGCGGCCAGAGGGCATTGAAAATTTATGATTTTTTTAGTTGATCTTTCTGGGATACTGTGATATGATAAATCCCTGTAAGCGCAATTGGGCGATTAGCTCAGTGGTAGAGCGCCTGCTTTACACGCAGGATGCCGTAGGTTCAAATCCTACATCGCCCATACCAAAAGTCAATTTACGACTTACGAGCCAATCTAGAAACCCGGTTTCTGTATAGGTTATCTCTGGCTGTAGCCAAGATTGATCGAAGAAATCGGGTTTCTCTGTGGGAGTCACACACGGGGCCAGAAACCCGGTTTCTCGGGATAAATCTTCGCTTTAGCAAAGATAATCTACGCAGAAACCGGGTTTCTTTGACAAGCGCGTCCTAATTGGCGATCGGCTAAATTTAACATTTTGCGGCGGATGTCTCACAAGTTGGCACCCGATGCAGGAAAATTAATTAATTGATTTTCCTTTTTAGAATCATGTATATGAAGCCTAAGATAACTAGCCCGATCGCGTGGGAGCAAGCTGAACTGCTCATGCAGCCCGCCATGATCCGAGTCCTCGACAACATCCGCAAACAACTAGAGGAGTCAGTCTGGACAGGAACTTATCAAGAAGTGCAGGTTCCCATTCCCGGCTATCAACTAATTTTAGAGCATCAAGGCGAACAAAGATGCGTCGATATTTGGGAACTTTGCTATCGAGTTTGCTTTGTCAACTACCAGCCCGCCCATGCTCAAATGCAAAGCCAGGAAGTCATAATTGACACTTTTTTGATTGACGAGGACACTGGCGATGTAGATTGGAATCGTCTTGATGCTAAAGCCAGTCAATTAATCCAAGAAGTCTTTGCTAATTTGAATCATTAGTCATTGGTCAGTTGACAGGAAAGCAGTAGTTAACAGTCATCAGTCATCAGTCAACAGTCAACAGTCAACAGTCAACAGTCAACAAAATCCTATGCTGATTCAAGAATTGCACGACATTCAAGCCGCCGCTGGTGCTACTTTTGCAGAGTTAACAACCGCAGAAATTATCCCAGTCACTTTTGGTAACGACGCAGCGGCCATCGCAGCAACGAAACAAGGTGCGGCTTTGTGCGATCGCACTCACTGGGGACGCATTCAAATCTCTGATAGCGATCGCCTGCGGTTCTTGCACAATCAAAGCACCAATAACTTTAACATACTCAAACCCGGTCAAGGTTGCGACACCGTTTTCCTCACATCTACAGCTAGGACGATCGACCTCGCCACCGCTTATGCTACAGAAGATGCTGTCATACTGCTAGTTTCAGCCAACCGCCGCCGCCAATTGCTCGAATTGCTCGATCGCTACATTTTCCCAATGGATCGCGTAGAATTAACAGATTTAACCGATACAACTGTTGCTTTCACTCTCCTCGGCCCGGACAGCACTCAACTACTAGAAAAACTCGGAGTTAGCGAACTCGAAAATCAACCTTACGCTACTCACAAATTGATAAATTTTGCAGGTATGGAAGTTCGAGTTGCTGTTGGTAGCGGTTTAGCCACTCCCGGATACACGCTAATTGCATCAGCCAGCGATGCAGCCCGCCTGTGGAATGAGTTAGTCAAGGCTGGGGCTGTACCGATGGGCGATCGTATTTGGGAACAACTGCGCATCGAACAAGGCCGCCCCGCCCCCGATTTTGAACTCACAGACGATTACAACCCCCTAGAAGCGCGCCTGTTAAACACCATTTCCTACGACAAAGGTTGCTACATAGGTCAAGAAACAATTGCCCGGTTGAACACCTACAAAGGAGTCAAACAGGAACTTTGGGGCGTGCAGTTGAGCGGCGCAGTTGAACCCGGAACACTCATCACCATCGGAGAAGAAAAAGTCGGCAAACTCACCAGTTTTACCGAAACCGAATCCGGCTTTTTTGGTCTTGCTTACATTCGCACCAAAGCGGGCGGTGCAGGACTGAAAGTGCAGCTAGGAGAAATTGCCGGAGAAGTAGTCAACCTGCCTTTTTTAAGCTTGTAAGATTTGGATCGAGCGTGAGGACTTTAGTCCTCGGATGGATGCGGACTAAAGTCCTCACGCTCGATCCTATAGTGTTTTACTGGACATGACATGATATTAAATAATCACATATCCATCGCCCAAAACAGCTTGACTGACCTGCGCTTTGGGCTCTACGGCGTCACTGTAATGAGTATCAATATGTTTGATAAAACCTTCCCGATAAGCTTTGAGATGCGAGTTAAGTGCTGCGATATCCTGCTGTCCTGTCGCGTAACTGCTATCTTTTCTAAATTGACCTGATTCTTTCACAAAAGCCATATCAACTTGCCACAAAGCTGCATCCATCGGGCGATATGCTAAATCAACAATATCGTAAGCTGCGAATCCTTGGGACTTCATAAAACTCATTACCTCATACATCTGACCGAACAAAGTAACTTCTACAATTACATATTCAGTCTGCTGCAAAATCTCAGTTGCTCCCGCTAAAACATCTAATTCTTTTCCGTCTACGTCAACTTTGATTAAATACGGCCCTGGCAAGTTTCTTTCCCTGCATATTTCATCCAGCGTAATTGCTGGGATATTTCTCAAATCAGGATTGCTGCTGTCAGTAATGGGATTTTCCGAAATCGAAGAATGTACCATCCCGGGACTGACGCTGAGAGTGCAAACTCCCGTTTTTTTGGCCGCAGCAGCAATAATGTATTCTGCACTTTTGAGCTTGCGGCAAATTTTGGCGAGGTAAGGTTCATTTTCGGCGATGGGTTCAATTAGCAAATGCCGCGCATTGGGGAATGTTTCGTAAAGGTTGAAAGTTCCCAATGCCGCGCCGACATCAATCACAGTTTTAGGTTCAAAACCTAAGTTTTTAGCCAGCAGCAAGCTGCCTGTCATTGTGTTTCTGAGAATTGCTGTTTGCGGTTCGCTCATAGTCTTTATCCTGATT
>JANYGO010000098.1 GCA_025362325.1 Cyanobacteriota bacterium
GACAGTTGGCAGTTGGTAGTTGGCAGTTGGTAGTTGGCAGGTGGTAGTTGTTAGTTGGCAGTTGGCAATTGCTACAAATAACAAATGACTACTGACTACTGACTACTGATTACTGACTATTGACAACTAACCACTGACTAATGACTACTGACTACTGACTCTAAGCTATTGTAAACCGTCGAGAGCCAAATTCAGCTTGAGGACGTTAACTCCCGGTTCGCCGAAAATCCCGATAAATCTGCCGTCTGTATTTTTGGATACCAACATTTCTACTTGATTGAGATTGAGCGATCGCACTTTTGCTACCCGTTCAATTTGCGATCGGGCTGCCTCTACGCTAATGTGCGGATCGAGGCTGGAACCAGAAGTGTAGACTAAATCGGCAGTCGGTTTGATCCCAGCTTGGTTGAGGCGGGCCAATTCAACTTGCACCCCCTGAAAACCATCTTTCTCATTACCTCGCTTCAGCAAATCGGAGTTGCTAGGAGCCAAATTGCTAGCTCCAGAAACGCCCGTTCTTTGAGTTAAATTATCTGCCTTTGTGGGGTCGTAATCTTTGGTCGCAAAGCTACTGTAATTTGTGGTGGTGGGGCGACTCCAAAAATATTTATCCGAGCTGAAAGATTGACCGATTAACGATGAACCGACTACAACTCCCTGCTTAGTAATTAAGCTGCCATTCGCCTGCGAGTTGAAGGCGACTTGACCGATTACTAGGACGATTAAGGGATAAATAATTGCGGTGATTCCCCACAAAACTAAGGTCACGCGAATCGCTCTGATTAATTCTCTCATAAATTACCTCAATGAAGGAAGTTCGGCAACGGATTATGTAACGGATGTAACGGATGTTTGCCTAAAATTTTTCTGGTTGGAAAATTACAGTAAACAAATAAACTGCGAGTCCGATGATTACTAAACCCAAAAGGCTTAAACCCCACGCAGCTTTTTTAGTTAAACTTTCATCCGTAGCGGCATACACAGCCGGAGCTATTATCAAGTTAAAGCACATTACTAGAAATAGTTGCACGGGGATTGGGTGGCGCTGCCACAGCATTTGTCCTAATTCAACGGTGTCTTGAAAATCTCTAGGCAAAACATCGTTCAGCAAATCGTTTCGTTTCATAATTTTTCCTTTTTTTTACATTAAATTGCTTGACAATTTGAAATGAGCATCGAGGAGGCAGAGCCTCTGTTTGTCCGTTCCCAGGCTCTTCCTGGGAACGAGTCTTGTTTCTTTGATGGATGTTCCTGGTTTTGTTCTCTGTTTTATCCGTTAAATCCCGCACCTTACTCGCTGCCTAACTTTCCTATGCTAGCCCGATCGCAGCAATGAAAACATCGATGATTTTGATGGCGATAAACGGCGCGACTGCTCCGCCCAATCCGTAGATTAAAATGTTCCGCTGCAACAGTTGATTAGCGCTCAATGGTCGAAACTTAACCCCGGTTAGTGCTAGCGGAATCAAAGCGGGGATAATCAAAGCGTTGTAAACTAATGCGGATAAAACTGCTGATTGACCGCTGGCTAAACCCATGATGTTTAAAGCGCCAACTGGGGCAAACATTGCCGGAATAATGGCAAAATATTTGGCGATGTCGTTGGCTAGCGAAAATGTGGTCAGTGCGCCGCGAGTAATTAGCAATTGTTTGCCGATTGTCACTAAGTCAATGAGTTTTGTGGGGTCAGAATCTAAGTCTACCATGTTGGCGGCTTCTTTGGCAGCTTGGGTTCCAGAATTCATCGCGAGTCCGACGTTTGCTTGGGCTAGGGCGGGTGCGTCGTTGGTTCCGTCTCCCGTCATTGCTACTAATTTGCCCTCTGCTTGTTGCTTGCGAATTACTTCGATTTTGTCTTCGGGAGTTGCTTCGGCTATGAAGTCGTCAACTCCGGCTTCGTCGGCAATTACTGAGGCGGTAATTCGGTTATCTCCGGTGAGCATGATGGTGCGAATTCCCATTTTTCGGAGTTGGTCAAACCGATCGCGAATTCCGGGTTTGATGATATCTTTCAAATAGATAATTCCGTAGGTGTCGTTGCCTTGACAAACAGCTAACGGTGTGCCTCCCAAACGCGAAACTCGCTCGTAAGCTTCATCGAGATCGGGGCCGAAATTGCCGCCGCGCGATCGCACAAAACCCTTCACCGCCTCCACCGCACCCTTGCGAGCCTCCGTACCCCCGGGTAAATCAGTGCCCGACATCCGCGTTTTTGCGGAAAAATCAAGCCCGGTGGCTCCTCGAGCGTTTTCGCGATCGAACTCCACCGCGGCGCCCAAACTCTGAGCCAAACGGACGATCGACTTTCCCTCTGGAGTATCGTCAAACACGCTCGCAGTCAGCGCTACCTGCGCCACTTCTTGCAGCGAATGACCCTTTACCGGAATAAACTCCTCGGCTAAACGGTTCCCCAGCGTGATCGTCCCCGTTTTGTCCAAAATCAGCGTATTCACGTCGCCGCAAGCCTCCACGGCGCGCCCAGATGTCGCTATCACGTTAAACTGAGCGACGCGATCCATCCCCGCAATACCGATCGCACTCAACAAACCGCCAATGGTTGTCGGGATCAGCGCCACCAGCAGCGAAATCAGCGTTACCACGCCCACAGGAGTTTTCACGTAATTGCCGATCGGCGGAATCGTCGATACCACAATCAAAAACACCAGAGTCAGCACAGCCAACAGCACCGTCAGCGCGATCTCGTTCGGCGTTTTCGAGCGTTCAGCGCCCTCCACCAGCGCGATCATCCTGTCCAAAAAGCCCTTACCGGGGTCGGCCATCACCCGCAGCGTCAGTTCGTCCGAGAGGATGCGCGTACCGCCGGTGACGGAACTGGCAATGTCCGAACCCGGTTCCTTGAGCACTGGTGCGGATTCGCCGGTGATCGCAGATTCGTCTACAGATGCGACGCCTGCGATCACTTCGCCGTCGGAAGGAATGACATCGCCTGCGATCACTTTAATTTGGTCGCCGCGTCTCAAAGATGTGGAACTAACTTCTTCAATTGAACCGTCTGGTAAGAGTTTGCGGGCTGTGGTGTCGGCTTTGGTCGATCGCAGTGCATCCGCTTGCGCTTTCCCGCGGCCTTCCGCCACCGCTTCGGCAAAATTAGCAAATACCAAAGTAAAGAACAAAATTAACGTTACGAGGCCGTTAAAAACTACCTGATTCTTGCCTGGAACCGGGCCGAACAGCGTCGGATCAACTGTCAAAAGGGCAGTTACAATTGTACCCACCCACACCACAAACATCACCGGATTTTTTAGCATGATCCGGGGATTTAGCTTAACAAAAGCGTCTTTAAAAGCTCTTTGATAAAGACCTTTTGTATTTGCTTTCGGCGTGTGTTTGCGAGACTCACGAGAGCCTCTGCGGGGGGTTTTTTGAGAATCGGGGGTGTTGGAAGAAGCCATATCGATTTGGGATTTTAGATTATTGATCGACCGCATATTCAAGGCAGATCAACACAGATAAACGCAGATAATTTCAAGATGAAAAAGTTTTTTTTTTCCTGATTTATCACAGTTATTTGTGTTTTACTGTCCGCTGTTTGGTGAAGGTGTTACTTCCGGCGAAGGCGTTACCGCAGATGGCGAAGGCGTTACTTCCGGCGAAGGCGTTACTACCGCAGATGGCGAAGGCGTTACCGCAGATGGCGAAGGCGTTACTACCGCAGATGGCGAAGGCGTTACCGCAGATGGCGAAGGCGTTACCGCAGATGGCGAAGGTGTTACCGCAGATGGCGAAGGCGTTGCTTCCGGCGAAGGCGCAGTTACTGGTACTGCTTCTAACTTGCTGCTGCTGATTTCGTATCCTTCAGCAATTGGCCCCAAAGCTAGCACTGGGAAAAATGTCAGCGCGCCTAGAATAATAATTACTCCTGCTGTTACGCTGGTGAACAAAATGGAATCTGTTCTGAGTGTTCCGGTTGTTTCGGGAACCATTTGTTTGTTTGTCATGCTGTCAGCTAGCAACAGCATCGCAACAATGGGAACGTAGCGCCCCATCAGCAAACTAAAACAGGTGCTTAAATTCCACCAAAGTCCTGTTGCTGCCGGTTGAGAATCTCCTAATCCTTCAAAGCCTGAACCGTTGTTTGCCGCCGCCGAAGCGTATTCGTACATCACTTGCGAGATCCCGTGAAATCCAGGGTTGCTGATGCCGCTCAAACTGTCGGTAAATGCGAGGGTAATGGCGCCGGGGATTAAAACTGCGATCGGGTGAACTAACAAAACCACACTAGCTAAAACTATTTCCCGTTTCTCAATTTTTCGTCCCAAAAATTCCGGCGTTCTCCCCACCATCAATCCGGTGAGAAATACGCTCAAAATTAGGTAAATAAACAAGTAAGCTGTTCCCGTTCCCTGTCCGCCCCAAACGATTTGCAGAAACAAGTTAAACAAAGTAGCAAAACCGCCGGGAGGCATTAAAGAATCGTGCATTCCGTTGACAGCGCCGCACATTGTACCAGTCGTAGTCACCGCCCAAAGTACAGTTTCTGCCCAGCCAAACCTAACTTCTTTTCCTTCTAAATTTGGTTGCAGGGAACCCAGTAAATTATTGACTTGAGGATTGCCTTGGTATTCGCCAACTGCTGCAATGCCAATCAAGGCAACAAAAATTATAAATACCATCCAAAAAATTAGCCATCCCTGTTTTTTGTTGTTGGCAAATCTGCCGTAAGTATGAATGAGTGCCGCAGGAATTGAAACCATTGCTAGGATTTCCAGCAGGTTACTAAAAGGGTTAGGATTTTCTAAGGGGTGAGCCGAGTTAATCCCGAAAAATCCGCCGCCGTTTTCTCCTAGTTGTTTGATGCTTTCAAAGTGAGCGACTGGGCCGCGAGCAATTACTTGGGTGCCGCCTTCTAAGGTGGTGGCAACTTGGGGGCCTGCTAGGGTTTCCGGCACTCCTGAAATTAGCAATAGCAAGGCGATTATTAAAGATAATGGCAGGAGAATTCGGGTGATTGATTGAATTAAATCGATGTAAAAGTTACCTAACGGGCGGCCGGTCAGTCCCCGAATAAAGGCAATTCCTACTGCTAAACCTGTGGCGGCTGAGGTAAACATTAGAAAACCCAGGGTTAACTGGGATAGATAACTGAAGGTTGTCTCGCCGGAGTAATGCTGTTGGTCAGTATTTGTGAGGAATGAAATTGTTGTGTGCAGGGCGGTATCCCAGGTTGGTGCGCTGAGGCTGGTGGGATTTAAAGGCAGCACTCCCTGAAGCATGAAACTTAAGAACACAAATATGCCCATTGCTACATTGCTGTATAATAGCGATCGCGCATATTGCCAGCCTGTCATGGAATCTACAACACGGATGTTGCCTGCTTTATAGATGAGTTGTTCTACTGGTTTAATGGCGGGATCGAGGATGGTTGGTTCTCCCATGTACACCCGCGCCATATATTTGCCGAAGACGGGTGCGATCGCTATTAAAATGATTAGCGTTAATGCAATTTGACTTAATCCTTGCAGCATAACTTAGTTAAAAAATCCTCGTTGTTGAATAAATGCGCTTCACTCCTCGGAAAATGGCTTCGGAAGGAAGTCCACAAAACTGGGTGAGTTTTCTTTAAGGTTGCTTCTAGTTCGGGAGCGATCGCCCGATTAATTGCTACTGCTAAGATACGATCTCCGCAGAAAATCGTTGGAATTTCGCTGGCTATAATGAATCGGTTTTCTCTTGTTAATCCCAAGCAATAGCAGTTATCGGGCAATTGTACAGCACTTAGTGCTATGCCGCAATAACTGCTGTTGAATTGGATCGGTATTTGAATGAGTTTTGGTTCTGCAAAGCTCATGAACGACTCCCGTAGGCCGCAAGGTCAGGTTTACTTTTATTGATTACTCTACAGAACTTTGGGGTGTTTGATAATTGGTCTTAAGATATAAGTTACTGTTTAGGATTTATGCTTGTCTGCCATATACTTTTACTAATAGGCGAATGTTTAGATGATGTTTGAAATCTATACTTGCAGGTATAGATGCTGTGTAAACGCTGTTTTTTGCGGGACAATGTACTGAATATTTCAGGAGTTACGCAATCAGACCAAAGAAACTGGGTTTTTAGCGGGATCAAAGGCTAGAGTGCAGTTTTGTCGTAAAAAACCCGGTTTCTGACTACTATTTCGTAAGTCCTAGTTATTTGAAAATGGATTGATTAGGAATGTTTAAAAGCTTATTAAAAATCCCCAAAAATGTACTACTTCAAGAGAAGTATTTGCGAGGAAGATGGTCGATCGCCATTTTGTTTGCTATTGTGATCGCGCTGGAATTTAGCACGCCGTCGGAGTATCTGTTTGGATACTTTTACACGGGGCCGATTATACTGGCAAATTCGCGCTTGAGTCGGTTGGGGAGGTTACAAATTACGCTGGCAGCGGTAGTTTTGACGCTGTTAGATTTATTTTTTCCTCCTGGAGAAACGATCGCCCTAGCAACTTTAGCAAATAGATCGATCGCAGTTATGGCCTTGGGAGTCACGGGATATTTGAGCGATCGCAACCAGCAGTACCAAGAAGCGATCGCGATCGCCAAAGCTCAGTTGCAGTCTCAGCAGCAGCTAGCCAGCATCCGAGAGGATTTTGTCTCTACTTTGAGTCACGACTTGAAAACGCCGATGCTGGGGGCGATCGAAACAATTAAAGCTTTTAAATCGGCCAAATTTGGCGATGTCACTCCCCATCAGCAAAAGGTTCTCGGAACAATGGCGCGATCGCACAAAATGTCGCTACAATTAGTAGAAACCCTGTTGGATGTTTACCGCAACGATACTGAAGGTTTGAAACTGCAACTTGCTCCTGTAAATTTAGTAGCTTTAGCAACAGAGGTAATCGCCACACTCGCAGATTTATCGGCGGCGCGCCGAGTTTATATTAGTATGAGTTACGGAGACTCGGATTTTCGCCGCTCTTTGTGGGTAAATGGCGATGCAGTCCAACTCCAGCGCGTTTTTACTAATTTGCTAACAAACGGGATCAATCATTCTCCTCGCGGTGGTAAAGTAGAAATAGTTATGGAATCTTCGGCTAGCTATCAGGTGGTAAAAGTGATCGATAACGGGTTGGGAATTACCGCTTCGGAACTGCCGCACCTGTTCGAGCGTTTTTATCAAGGAAATGGCGATCGACAAGCCAAAGGATCGGGATTGGGGTTGTACTTGTCTCGCCAAATTATTGACGCCCACGGCGGTATAATTTGGGCAGAAAACAAATTGCCTTTAGGCGCTTTGTTTGCATTCCGATTACCAGCTATCTCCGCCAATGAAACCTAATTCTCCCTTGCGAATTCTCCTAGTTGAAGATGACGAACTGTTTCGGTTGGGACTGCAAACCAGATTGCAGCAAGAAAATTGCTTGCAAGTAATTGCCGAGGCGGAAGATGGCGAAACGGCGGTAGAATTGACTCAGGAACATTTGCCGGATGTGGTGGTTCTAGATGTTGGTTTGCCGGGAATTGGGGGCATTGAAGCCTGCCGCCAAATTAAACAGCAGCATCCAGAAATTCCGGTTTTAATTTTAACATCTCACGCCCAAAAAACTTTAATTGAAAGGTTGATTGCTGCGGGAGCTCAGGGATATTGTCTTAAGGGAATTGCGGCGGAAACTTTGGTTTTGGCAATTCGATCCGTAGCGTCGGGCGCTTCTTGGTGGGACAAGGCGGCAACTGCGGAAATTCGGGCGATTTTTGCTAATCCCGAACCTGTGAAATTAGCAAAATCCGAAATTTTAGACAATCCACTGACGAAGCGAGAACAGGAAATTTTGGCTTTAGTTGCAGGCGGAAAAAGCAATCAGGAGATTGCACAAATATTGTACATTGCTCCGGGGACAGTGCGGGTACACGTGCACGCGATTTTGCAAAAGTTGGAAGTGCGCGATCGCACTCAAGCAGCAGTGCTCGCTATTCAGAAAGGATTGGTAGCACAAGAATTGTTAGGTAGTCAATCTTAAGTCTGATAGTTTATAATAACTGACAAACCTATATCACGAAAAGCCATGAGCTTTATCAATCCCAAAATAGATTTTGCGTTTAAGAAAATATTCGGTTCTAACGAAAGCCGAGAAATCCTGATCAGTTTTTTGAATGCGATGCTTTATGCAGGGGAACCAGTTATCGAAGATTTAGAAATCATCGATCCTTATTTAGCTGGGCAAATTTTTGGCAGCAAAGATACATACTCCTTTCCCGCTCAAAGAGTACAGAAAATGCTATAGTAAAAAAAAGCGAGGAAAATATCAATGAATCTGAGCCAAAGATTGCGATTAGTAAGCCTAGATAAAAAGCAGTGGCAGCGACTATATTACAAGAATCAGCA
>JANYGO010000106.1 GCA_025362325.1 Cyanobacteriota bacterium
AGATTATTTGAATCCATTGAAAAACTAGAATCACTGTTAAATAAACTTTTAAATGAAGGAGGATTAATTATGAAATGGAACCGAAAAATAAAAAATAAAGGGAACTTAGTTAATGCAGTTTAGATGTTGAACAGCTTATTAGTTATTGGTTATTAGTTATTGGTTATTGGTTATTGGTTATTAGTTATTAGCTGCGATCCTAATAAATAACAAATAACAACCAACAAATAACAACCAACAAATAACCAATAACTACTGACTAACGTACCTGCATATAAACAGCATCCGAAAGCGGAGGAATCTCTGCATAGCGTCCCAACGCCGATTGAACGACTGCATAGAAAAATGCAGCCAAAGTGCCCAAAAAGACCATGTTATAAAGAGTTTCTGCAATAAAGGCGACTTGGAAGCCTTTTGAAAAAATTGGCAAAACCAAACCGCAGAGCATCAAAACAATGTCTAAAAGAATCGCCTGCATCGCATTAAAACGAATAAAATGACTGATATTTTCGTTTCTAACCACTCCTAAATACAGGGCAAAGAAAATAACCAAGCTAGCAAAGGGCAAACTATAAATTTGCATCAATGGAGATAGCGGTATCAACAACAATTGCAGGACAGGAAACTGTGTAAACAGAAACCTGCCAAAGGCAAGCCCGTCAATCAGGGGGAGCAAATAAGGCAAACAAGCAAAAATCCGGTCTGGAACAGTCGTAGAGCCGCGCCAAGTCATAATGAACTCTCCTGAGTCGATCGATTTAACTATCAATTCCCGTTACACTCAGCATAACGCAGCAGGGTTTGTGTTCCGACTCGCCCGGAATTTTCCCACACTCAGAGCCGAGTAGATTCAGGGGTACTTAGATCGAGTCGGGTTCAATAGTCACTGTGTGGCCGATGCCCGATGCCCGATGCCCGATGCCCGATGCCCGATGCCCGATGCCCGATGCCCGATGCCCCATGATTATTTAATATTGGCAATGACGAAGCCCATTTGACACTCGTATCGATCGGGCAAATTTTCCGTAGGTTTAGCAACTGGATGCCCGCAGCGCAGCTCTCCACCGCTCCAGCGCGGTTGGCCAGTGCGATCGGCCAACAAACAACCTTGGCAAACACACTGAGGGGCAAGCATCTGATTTTCCATTAGAATAACTAACATTTGATACCTCCGGCAGGTTTCACACCAGTAATTTCATTGTATGTCAGGAGTTGGGGACAAACCGCTTAACCTGAACACAACGTAATATTTATGTCAATGGTGCGAAATCCGTAGTACGGTATAAGATCCCCAATTCCCAATCCCAAAATTGTCAAGAGGTTGATTATTGTGACGGACTCTAACTTAGACTTTCTTTCCAAAACCGATCCGCTAATTGCCGATTTAATCGGGCAAGAGCTCGGCCGCCAGCGAGACCACCTAGAACTGATCGCCAGCGAAAACTTTACCTCGGCGGCGGTAATGGCAGCTCAAGGCTCTGTGCTGACCAATAAATACGCCGAAGGACTCCCAACCAAACGCTACTACGGCGGCTGCGAATTTATTGACGGCATCGAGCAAATTGCGATCGATCGCGCCAAACAGCTATTTGGAGCAGCCCACGCCAACGTCCAGCCCCACTCCGGCGCTCAAGCCAACTTTGCAGTATTTTTGAGCTTGCTAGAGCCTGGGGACGGAATTATGGGCATGGATTTGTCCCACGGCGGACACTTGACCCACGGTTCGCCTGTCAACGTATCCGGTAAATGGTTTAAAGCTTTTCACTACGGTGTCAGCCAAGAAACAGAACAGCTCGACTACGACGAAATTTTGGCACAGGCCAAAGCAAACCGACCGAAATTGCTGATTTGCGGCTATTCAGCATATTCGCGAATTATCAACTTTGAAAAGTTTAGAGCGATCGCCGACGAAATTGGAGCTTACCTGCTCGCCGACATCGCCCACATTGCCGGGTTAGTCGCCACAGGCCACCACCCCAGCCCCCTCGCTCACTGTCACGCAGTCACCACCACCACTCACAAAACCCTGCGCGGCCCCCGCGGCGGCTTGATTTTGACCAATGACCCGGAATTAGGTAAAAAGTTTGACAAAGCAGTGTTTCCCGGCACTCAAGGCGGCCCCTTAGAGCACGTGATTGCGGGCAAAGCTGTAGCTTTCGGCGAAGCATTAAAACCGGAATTTAAAACTTATTCTGGTCAAGTAATTGAAAATGCGCGGGCTTTAGCTGCACAGTTGCAGCAGCGGGGTTTAAAACTCGTTTCCGGCGGCACGGACAATCACTTAATGTTAGTTGATTTGCGATCGGCAAACATGACAGGTAAACGAGCCGACCAATTAGTCAGCGGTGTGAATATTACTGCTAATAAAAATACTGTGCCTTTCGATCCGGCATCGCCCTTTGTCACCAGCGGTTTGAGACTCGGTTCGCCCGCGATGACGACCCGGGGAATGGGAACTCCTGAATTTAACGAGATTGGTAATATTATTGCCGATCGACTGCTGAATCCTGAAGATGAAAGCGTCACAGCCGATTGCCTGCGGCGAGTAGCTGCACTTTGCGATCGCTTCCCGTTATATCCGCACTTGTTCTTAAAAGTGCCGGCATTAGCTTAATTTTCCTGATCGGCAATGGGAAATTTGTAGTTGGAAGTGTACGGGTAAAAGGGTAAAAGAGCCGGAAAAGATTGAGAGTTGCCATTCGTGCCCCCTGTTTTAACTTGCATATGATCGATCGCGCGGTGCGGGTTTTACCCGATATATTTGTCGGTAGCCAAAGATATCGATCTACCCGCCCCCTTCGAGGGATAAATCCACTCGGATCGATGTGTCGAACGACAGTCTCGCGATCGCAGCATAGATCCCCAAGGATCTTAATTTGAGAGTTACTAAGTTAAAAATCTCATAATTGGCGATCGGGCAACTTCCATTCCAACAAATTTCCGGCTCCCAAACCCCCCAGTCGCACTTTAAAGATGTTTCCTTGTGATAAGCCATCTGAAATGTAGTAGACTCTGCCTGACAGCCTAATTGCCCCGCACTATTTAAAATTGATTTCAGATGCCGCACCAGTATCTGTACCACGTAGTCGCTTTTCTGGTTTCTGCGATCGTCGTCCTCTACAGTACGCCAATAGTCAAAAAAATTGGTCTCAAAAGCGGGCGAGTCGATCGGCCAGGCGAGCGAAAAGTCCACAAGCGCCCGATGGTGCGCTTGGGAGGAGTGTCCATCTTTATGGGCACTCTGATTGCTCTGTTATTTGTCTGGCTCTCAGGAGGCTTCATCGATGCTAGCGGACAAGTTCTCAATCCCAAAGATGAATATCAAATTTGGGGAGTCACCCTCGGCGGCATCGGATTCTTCCTCATCGGTTTAGCAGACGATTTATTTTCACTCTCAGCCATAAAACGCTTGCTCATGCAAATTGGGGTATCCAGCATCGCTTGGTACGCGGGCGTACAAATTGAGTTTCTCACAGTTCCATCCTTGGGACTGACAGATCTTGGCTGGCTGAGCTTGCCAATTACCGTAATTTGGCTCGTCGGTATGGCCAACGCCATCAACTGGATTGACGGTTTGGACGGTTTAGCAGCCGGAGTTTCAGGGATTGCAGCAGTTGTGATGCTGATAGTCAGTCTGTCAATGCACCAACCGGCAGCAGCCCTAATTGCAGCGGCTTTAGCTGGCGGCACTTTGGGATTTCTGCGCTACAACTTCAATCCGGCTCAAATCTTTATGGGAGATGGCGGCGCTTATTTTATCGGTTTCACTCTCGCGGGAGTGGGAGTAATTGGGTTAGTTAAAACTACGGCTGTTACCTCTGTGTTGCTGCCATATTTAATTTTAGCTGTACCCATTTTAGATATGTCGGCGGTGATTCTCGATCGACTCCGCAACGGCAAATCACCGTTTATTGCTGACAAGCGCCACCTTCACCACCGACTTTTAGAAGCCGGACTCTCCCATCGATTTGCGGTTTTATTTATTTATTCGCTGACACTTTGGGTAGGGAGTTTAGCCCTAGCTTTTTCGGTTCCCAGCGGCATCATTTACGCGATGGGTGCGACAAGTTTGCTGGGATACGCTAGCTGGAAAGTTTGGAGACACGCTCGATAGTCAGTTGACCTGGGACAGTTGGCAGTAGTCAGTAGTCAGTAGTTATTAGTTATTTGTTATTTGTTATTTAGTAGCAATTAGCAATTAGCAATGCCCAAGGCCCAAGGCCCAATTACCAATTACCAATTACCAATTACCAATTACCACTAACTAATGGTTGCTGAAATTATTTGTGTTGGCACTGAATTGCTGTTAGGCGATATTCTTAATAGCAATGCCCAGTTTGTAGCTAAAGAATTAGCTAGTTTGGGGATTCCTCACTACTATCAAACAGTGGTGGGGGACAATCCTGAACGCATCAAACAAGTGTTAGAAATCGCTGTGGGTCGATCGCAACTTTTGCTCTTCACAGGAGGTCTCGGCCCCACACCAGACGACCTCACCGTCGAAACAATCGCCGATTTCTTTGGCGTTCCCTTAATCGAAAAACCGGAAATTATCGCCGATATCGAACACAAATTTGCTCAGCGGGGACGCACCATGAGTAAGAGCAACCGCAAACAAGCTTTAATTCCAGAAACTGCGGACATTCTGCCGAACCGCAGCGGTTCTGCACCGGGCATTATTTGGCAGCCGATTCCCAACGTGACAGTGATGACATTTCCCGGCGTACCGGCGGAAATGCACTTGATGTGGCGAGAAACCGCCGTTCCTTACCTGAAAAATGGCGGTTGGTGCAGCGCAACTATTTCCAGCCGCACGTTGAAATTTTGGGGAATTGCTGAGTCGGCGCTGGCGGAAAAAGTAGAATCTTTTCTGCATTTAACTAATCCTACTGTGGCTCCCTACGCCAATCACGGTCAAGTCAAATTGCGGATTTCTGCCCGCGCTGACTCGGAAGCTGCGGCGAAAAAGTTAATTGAGCCGATCGAGCAACAATTGCAGCAGATTACAGGCCTAGACTGTTACGGTGCCGATACCGATACCCTCCCTTCGACAGTAGGCAAATTGCTGCTGCACACCGGGGAAACTCTGAGTGTGGCTGAATCCTGCACGGGAGGAGGGTTAGGGGCGATGCTGACTGCTGTTCCCGGCAGTTCGAGCTATTTTTGGGGCGGGATTATTTCTTATGACAATCGGGTTAAGGAATCATTATTAGGTGTTAATCCCCAAGATTTAGCCGAATTTGGGGCAGTCAGCACCAGCGTGGCAAAACAAATGGCTGCGGGAGTGCGCGCGAGGCTCAATACCGATTGGGGATTGAGCATTACAGGTGTCGCCGGGCCCGGAGGCGGTACGGATGCTAAACCTGTCGGACTGGTTTATATCGGTTTAGCAGGCCCCGATGGCGATGCAGAAAGTTTTGAATACCGTTTCGGCGATGGCCGAGGCCGCGATTGGATTCGGCATCTGAGTAGCTGTACGGCGCTCGATCGGCTCCGGCGTAAATTATTGTTGGCAAAAGCGTAGAAAATCTCTAGCGTGTTGTCAATTGTCAATAGTCCGCCGTAAGCTTAAGCTTTATTTAACACTTTGCGAGCCCAGATTGTTCCGCAATTTTCCACTTACCTCTTGATTATCTGTAAAGATTCGTTATGATAATAAGATAGGACTGATTGGCAAAGATACTGAACTCTCTCCTTTGCTCAAAAACAACCAGCAAGCGAGACAGCAAGTTTGACCTTTGGTTTCAAAGCCGTGCTTGCTTATGTTTCAGAAATTTAGCCGTCGGTTTAGCAGTCTAGACTATAAAAAAAGGAGCTATCCGTTCAATGGAAAACATTGAAAAGGTGCTGGAACAAATTGAAAAATGGGTTCGCAAGTTGATAGAAGGACTGCTGAGTCCCGAAGCTCAACCAGAACTGCAACCGATTCCTATTCCAGTTAACCAACCTAGGCATCGCCGATAGTTGAGACTGGGTTTGAGATTTGATGTTGGCGATCGAATTCAAGTCAAAACTCAAAGTTTTGTGGCGCTGGAATTTAAAAAATTGTTAAAGATCCTGGTACTTCACGGCCCAAATCTGAATCTATTGGGTCAGCGAGAACCTGGAGTTTATGGTTCTGCGACTTTAAATGATATCAACGATTTGCTAGAACGAGAAGCGCAAGCCCTCCAGGTGAAAGTCTCAATTCAGCAGTCGAATCATGAAGGGGTATTGGTGGATGCTATTCACTCGATGTTAGGGCAGCACCAAGGCTTAGTGATTAATGCTGGAGCTTATACTCATACGAGTGTGGCAATTAGAGACGCGATAGCCGCTGTGAATATCCCTGCGGTGGAAGTTCATCTGAGCAATATTTATCGGCGGGAAGCTTTTCGACATCACTCGTACATCGCACCAGTGGCGATCGGGCAAATCAGCGGTTTTGGCTCAGAAAGTTATAGGCTGGGGCTGCAAGCTCTAGTTAGTTACCTGATTAAAAATTAAAAATTCACCGATTTTCGCGATCGGATAAGGGCCAGTTTTAAATGGAAAACTAGCCCTTATATATTTGGGTTGAATTAAAATTAATCAGAATAATGGGTAATAACGCAATACGCTTGGGTTAGAAGTTGTCCGAAGAGAGGAACGCTATACATGAACGCGATCTAGAGATGAAAGCAATCGAGCGTGTCTATTTTTCACATCGTTTTGCCTTTAGTAGGATGGTCTTAACTGAACTGTATTGGCTAATAACGAAGCAAAAAAATCATCACTTACCAATTTCAATTACAATTACCAATTACCAATTACCAATTTCCAATTACCAATTACTCACAACTTAAGTTAAATTCAAATGCGGCATTCCCTGTTGAGCAAGTTTCAAGGAACCATTCTGGGGGCAGTTTTAGGAGACTCTATAGGCCTGCAATACCAGAGGCAACTCGCGGGGATTCCCCCCCAAACAGAAGACTTGCCGCCGATTTTACAACTGACGAAACACCAACAATTAACCCTGAGTGGGGCAACATTGGGGTTGAATTCTCCCAACAGCAAAATCCTAACTGGCAAACACTCATCCGCATGGGGGAGACTTGCGGTAGCGTGCGCTCAAAGTTTAATTCGGTGTAGCGGTTTAGATTTAAAAGATTGGCGCGATACTTGGGAAGGATTTGCCCAGTCGGAAATATACAACCCGCGAAGCACGGAGTTTCAAAAGGTGCTTAATCCTTGTGAAGCTGCCGTTGCGGCGCTGCCTGCGGCGATGTTTTTTCACGAAAACAAGGCCAAGCTGCGAGAAAAAATCATGCTGGCGACAGAGGTGTTGCCCAACGAAGATCAGGCAGAATTACAGACAGCAGTCTTAGCGATCGCATATCCGATCGCGCGATCGCTGAAACAAAAACTTGACCCGGCAACAGCGATCGAGCAAACAATTGCCTACCTGAAAACAGATAATGCCCTAACAGAGCTGCTGCTGCAAGTGCAAATACTACTAGAACAGGGAGCAGATTTAGAAACAGCCACCACTCACCTGTGCAAAAGCGCCACAGCTTGGCGAACAAGACAGGGCGAGGGCGAAAAAAAATCACAAACCCACTCAACTGTCAACCCGGAAAATTTCATTCCCATTGCCTTAGCTTTCTACTGCTTCTTGAACACCCCAGAAGACTTGCGCTTGTCTGTGGTGCGGGCCGCCCGCTGCGGCAGGGCCGGACAACTCACCTGCGCTTTGACGGGAGCTTTGTCGGGAGCGTATAACGGCGCTACTGCGATTCCTGTAGAATGGCGACAATTATCTTCGGCGGCGGTTGAATCGCGGCAGTTGACCCAGGGCCCAGAACCCTCGGTCTGGGGAACGGGCAGCGATGCAAAAATTGTGGAGTTAGCAAACAACTTGTTTGCTGTGTGGGCGGGAGTTTACAGGCCAGCAGCAGGTATTGACTCCGCAGCGCTGGGGCGATCGGTGGCTGCACCTTATGTCATTAGAGCTCGTAAAATATAAAGTTTTGAGGTTTTAGCAGGGAGCGGAAACTAGAAATTAGCAATGAGAAATGACCAATTAGCAATTAGCAATTAACAAGTCAAAAGCGAAAGCGGAAGGAGAGCCACAATTAAAGATTAAAAGGTAAAAAATTAAATCTGACGCCCTTGCCCCCAAAAACCCGGTTTCTACGAGAATATTGGGTTGGGAAACGAGGAATCTACGGAGAAACCGGGTTTTGAGCCTCGGCTCGCGCGAGTTCTGTTAAAGATGGACAACGGAAGTCAGGAAACCCAACTGCTGCCGACACTCAGGTAAAGTAGCCTGCTTGTTTTGAATATTCAGGTAGGGTAGTTCGGATAAACTCAATCAAGATGCACAGTCAGAATTTCTGACAAAGCTGCTGAGTAACAGTGATATATTTTCGACACAAATGAATACGCTCTCCTCATTGATGCGACAGATTGAGCAGCTAGGGGCTGCGCGCTCACTGCGCCAACAGATTGCTAAAGTGCAAAATAGCGGCAGCAAAGCAGATCCCGATCGCCCTGGCGGGATTCTCCTGAGCCGTTTTTTACCTCAGAAATGGGTTCTGCCCGAGACTTTTACCAGATTTAGAAGTAAAACTTCCAAATCTAGCCTCAAAAATCAAGCTCGTTCCCCGATGTTGGCGGTGGTAGCGGTAGTTTCTCTCAGCAGCACTTTGGGCCACCGCTTCTACAACCAGCCGAAACTGGATGTAGGGACGAAAGCTCCTCAGACGATTAAAGCTCCCGCTAGTGTTAGCATCCCCGATCACAAAACTACTGAGGAACAGCGGAAAGCAGCGCGGAGCGGGGCTGTAGCGATATTAATGCTCGATCGCGCGGTTGATCGACAAATCGATCGAGAATTGGAACAATTTTTGCAACAGGGGAGCGAACTGCGGCGGGCCGTAGGCTCGTTTCCATTTGCGACGCCCTCGGCGCTCTCAAATGGGGCTCAGGTTTACTTGAGGGGGTGTCTGGAGTGGGAGTGGCGATCGATTTTAGCGCAAGCGGGGGACAACAGTACAACTTCCCAGCGGTTGAGTTTCGATTCCCCCGCAAGTGCTGCGCCGACGGAGAACAAGTCTCAGCAGGATGCAATTGCTCAACTGCAAGCTTACAGTCGATCGGTCTCAACAGCAGAGTTCAAAAGCCTGACAGATAGTATTTCGCAAGCTCGCCAGCGCTATTTCCATGCTGTGGAGGCGCTTGAAAAATCCTCGGTTTCCGGGTTCGGACAGATTTATGATACTTCGCTGT
Organism: Cyanobacteriota bacterium; assembly: GCA_025362325.1. Taxonomy (GTDB): domain Bacteria; phylum Cyanobacteriota; class Cyanobacteriia; order Cyanobacteriales; family Microcoleaceae; genus Microcoleus. The sequence continues at coordinate 9,250 of JANYGO010000106.1, forward strand.
TTGATTTGTCGGATGCAGCTTGGCAGAAAACCCGAACGGGCATGAGTCGGGTGGCAAAAAGGATGCTGGTTCAAGGTATCCCGCAGGGACTCCCGAAAGAGATTTTGAAAGAAGCTGTGAAGCTGCAAGTGGCAGATGAAGTGCCGTTAGAGTCCCAAGCTTTGGCGGTTGAGGGTTTAAGTGCGATTTTGCAGCCCAATCTGGTGAGAGATCCCGAGGAAACCAAACAGCTAGCTGAATTGGCGGCGCAAAAGGTGAAACCGGTGACGATCAAAGTAGAGCAGGGCCAGATAATTGTTGCAGAAGGAAAAGAAATCACGCAGCAAGATTTCGTGTTGCTGGACTATTTTGGTTTGAGCCGCCGGGGGGTGAATTGGCTGGGGCTGGCGGGTTTTGTGTGTTTAGTCGGGGGGGCTATTGCGATCGTCCTGCTGGTAGAAAGGCACTACCGCTTGCGCCGGAGAGATCATTTGCTGTTGCTGCTGCTGACTTTGAGCGCGCCGGTGCTGGTGAGTTTGGGGCTGCCTTGGACGACTTTGCCCGCGATCGGGATTTTGGCGGGCGGCTTCTACGGTTCGGCGGTGGGAGTGACTGTGGTGGGGCTACTGTCGGCGCTGCTACCCATTGGCTTGGATATAGAGTTGATTCATTTGGTGGCTAGCGCGGCGGGGGGATTACTGGGTGCTTTTATGGCGGGGCGGCTGCGATCGCGCGAGGAATTGGCTCTTTTGGGCGTGGCTGTCGGCTTGACTCAGGGCAGCGTCTATCTGGTAGGGACTTTGATTGCCAGCGCTGCTGCTGGTGCAATTTGGTACGTCGTGCTCGGTACGGTGGGCGCGCAAAGTCTGGCCGGCTTGGCTTGGAGTATTGTGGCGATCGGCATCAGCCCTTATTTGGAACACGTTTTTGACTTGATTACGCCGATCCGGCTGGCGGAACTTGCCAATCCCAACCGCCCGCTGTTGAAGAAATTGGCTGCCGAGACTCCGGGGACTTTTCAGCACACGCTGTTTGTGGCGAGTTTGGCGGAGGCTGCGGCTCGGGAACTCGGCTGCAATGTAGAGTTAGTCAGAGCTGGTACATTATACCATGATATTGGAAAAATGCACGACCCGAGCGGATTTTGTGAAAATCAAATGGGCGGGGGCAACAAACACGATGAAATTAATGACCCAAGGGTCAGTGCCGAGATTATTAAAAAGCACGTTACCGAGGGATTGGTGATGGCGCGCAAGCATCGCTTACCGAAGGCAATTCAGGCGTTTATTCCTGAACATCAAGGTACAATGTTAATTGCTTATTTCTACCACCAAGCGCAGCAAATTGCTGCGAAAGAAACAGAAGATTTAAAGCTTGCTTTGGCATCTGCGGATAATTCAAAGTTAACAAGCGAAATTCGGGAAGTCAGGGAGGAGGATTTTCGCTACGACGGGCCGATTCCGCAGTCGCGGGAAACGGCGATTTTGATGCTGGCGGATTCTTGCGAGGCTGCTTTGCGATCGCTCAAGGATGCTACTCA
>JANYGO010000125.1 GCA_025362325.1 Cyanobacteriota bacterium
GAACCGGCTTTTACCAAAAACATATCGGCGTGCCCGTGATAGCAGCCTTCAAATTTAATCAATTTATCGCGTCCGGTGAAGGCTCGCATCACCCGCAAAACAGCCATGCAGGCTTCGGTGCCGGAATTGACAAATCGCACCATTTCAATGCTGGGAACGGCATCGATGACCATTTCGGCCAGCACGTTTTCCAGTAGCGACGGTGCTCCGAAACTTGTACCTTTTTCTAAGGATTCGTGAAGGGCTTTGATGACTTCTGGGTGGGCGTGGCCGCAGATGGCTGGGCCCCAAGAGCCTACGTAGTCAATGTATTGGTTGCTGTCAACATCCCAAATGTAGGCTCCTTTTACCCTGTCAAAGACTATTGGCCCTCCGCCTACGGATTTGAAGGCGCGCACGGGGGAACTGACGCCACCGGGCATCAACTTCTGGGCTGCGGCAAAGATTTCTTCTGATTTGGTGGTTTTCAAGTGTGTTGTGGAAACCAAAGCTTTCTCCTTAGTGAAGGTCTGTTGTTGCTAGGATACTTTTATAGCGACTTCAGGATAATGGTTAGGTCGATTTAAAGAAACTATGTTAATTGATTTTAGGATACAAACCAATCCGTAGCAATACTAGGTTGGGTTTTTCAGGCTTTGTACTGCTGGCACCGATCGCACTCAATTGTAATTTTTTGTAAAATTGTTGTTGACAATTTGTCCCTAACTTGCTATGTTGCCACAGGTGTCGCTCGCCCAAAAGCTGTGTCTTCAGTAACTCGCTTCTGGCTTAAAGATTAGCTATCTCTTCTTTTCTTTTGTTTCTCTGTCTCAAGAGCCTCCTCTGCGGTTAATGAAAAGAATTGTCGGACAAAAAAGCGTAAATCTCTACTTTGACACTCTCCGGCGTGAACGCGCGGAGATTCTTTAATCTACGAGCCGACTTGCTGAGGCAGGATTTCTCCAGCGACAGTAGAGGTTAACTCTCCTAAAGCGTTACTTGGCTCAAGACCAAAGGTTCCGATATGCCCTATCGTACCCAATCCTCGACTTAGGATGTTTCTAGCTGCATTTTCGTCACGATCTAAAATACACCCACACTTACAAACGTGCGTTCTTGTGGATAGCGTTTTCTTGACAATTACACCGCAGCGAGAGCATTCTTGGCTGGTATATTGCGGATTTACCGCCACCGTGATTTTCTCAAATACTTTTCCGAAGTATTCAAGCCAAACACGAAATTGATACCAAGAAGCATCGTTGATAGACTTAGCCAAGCAATGATTCTTCACCATGTTTTTGATTCTCAAATCTTCGTAGACGACTACATCGTTTGATGAGATTACGCACCTTGCAAGTTTTATTGCATGGTCTTTGCGCTGCCTACTTATTTTGAGGTGGCGTTTGCCTAGAATCTGCCTAGCCTTGCCTCTGTTATTTGAACCTTTAACCTTTCTGGATACGCGACGTTGAGAGCGTTTAAGAACTCGATCACCTTTGATCAGAAACCTCGGATTTTCCACCGTAGTTCCGTTCGAGTCGGTGTAATATTCTTTCAAACCTACATCTAATCCGATCGTAGTCCCATTCGGTTCTGTGTTTTCCTTTCTGTCAACATCTACACAGAATTGGACGTACACGCCCGAAGCCCGTTTAACCAATCTTACCCTTTTTATTTGATTGATTTGGTAGAAGTGCAAGTCGCGTGTACCTTTGAGCTTTAATCGCCCAATCCCTTTTTTGTCGGTAAAAGTTATCGATTTTCTATCATCTGCAAGCTTCCATCCAGACGTTTTGTACTCTACCGAACGACAATCTTTCTGAAAATTCGGATATCCTTTTTTACCTGGGACATTCTTCTTGCAGTTGTCGTAAAATCTGGAAATAGCAGACCATGCTCGTTCTGCGCTGGCTTGTCGAGCCATTGAGTTTAGTTCCGAGGCAAAAGGGAACGTAGCCGCAAGTACAGCGCAGTATTTATTCAAGTCGTGCCGACTCACTTTTTTATTATCCATCCAATAGCGCAAACAGCTATTACGAATGAATTGAGCGGTACGAATTGCTTCATCTACTGCGTTGTACTGATTCTGCTTGCCGTAAGATTTAAACTCAAAAACTAACATGGCTTTACCTCCCGCTTTTATCTTATATCGTTTGACATAAGATGGTTTGGTAAGTCAAAAAAGTTTACAATGATGAAACAGGAGTCTGACGCTTGAGACTAAAGTCTCCCGTGACCTTTCATCCCTGGACTGAAGTCATAGGGTTTTCAGCTTATTTCTTATAAAATTATGTCTGCTACGGATTTGTCTAGTTTAAGCCGATCGATTCCCATTGAAAAGATTCGTTACGACGATCGCGGTTTAGTGCCGGCGATCGTCCAAGATTACTTAGACGGCACAGTGTTGATGATGGCGTGGATGAATCGAGAATCGCTGCAAAAAACGCTGGAAACTGGTCAAACTTGGTTCTGGAGTCGATCGCGCGCCGAGTTATGGCCAAAAGGAGCGACTTCGGGACACTTTCAAAATGTCAAAGGGCTGCGTTACGACTGCGACAGCGATGCTTTGCTGGTGACAGTGGAACAAGTCGGAGATATTGCTTGTCACACGGGAGAAAGAAGTTGTTTTCACCAAGTTGATGGGGAAATTTCACCGCCGCCGGGGGATATGTTATCTCAATTATTTGCCGTAATTTGCGATCGGCGCGACAATCCTAACGAAACTTCTTATACTTGCAAGTTGTTTGAGGGCGGCGACAATAAGATTCTCAAGAAAATTGGCGAAGAGTCGGCGGAAGTTGTGATGGCTTGCAAAGATGACGATAAAGAGGGAATCGCCGGTGAAGTTGCGGATTTATTTTATCACGCTTTGGTGGCGATCGCTCACCATCAAGTTGATTTGAGAGAAGTTTATCGCAAATTGGGCGATCGCAGAAAATAATCGACAATTAAATCGATACTTAAACCGCAGATTTGAGGCAGATAAACACAGATAAACGCAGATAATTTCCAGAATAGAGAGCGATTTAATGCTATGCAAGTCTAATATGCGATCGATCGCCGACAATTGGTTGGTAGGGGCGGGTTCACCAACCATATTTGCCACTCACAGATAAGCTGAATAAACCCGCCCCCGCCCCACGCAAAGGCTATATTTTCGCCACTTTTTAGAAAGTAAAAGTAGTGCGAAGAACACCCACCCCTACAGTGTCATTATTCTTAGTACCTTCAGGATTGAACAACACAAAAGCTCCCGGTGTAATGCTGATATTATCGTTAACTTTGAAACGATAATAAGCCTCCAAATGGTAAGGAGTGGCTTTGTTGGCCTGAAAACGAGCACCGCCACTTACCGAATCGCGATCCAAAGGCTGTCCAAACAGAATACCTGCATTATTTCCTGATTTGAACAAATCTCGGAAATGTAAACCAAACATCCAACTGTTGAAAGTTGTAGAAGCATTGCTTCTTTCAGCATCAGCAATTATCCAAGCTCCATAGGTAGAAACAGCAAGTTTCGGAGAAAGCCGCCAGGTTGCAGTACCGCCAAAGGAATTGAGCCTTACGCCACCGCCAACAGGTTCTCTATCCTTTCCCAAAATTGAACCCAAATCCGCATCAGATAATCCTGTAGCCAGAATATTCAATTGGTGGCGGCTATAAGCGTAATTCAAACCAATGTCAATACTGCTAGTTGGTTTAATCGTTAACTGCGCTGCAGCAATTGTACTGCCCTCAAATAAACCAGCCCCCAACGGAGTAGCTGGAAAGCCTAAATCGTTAGGCAAAGCAGCATTTACACTGCCGTACAAAGCTGTGAGATTTATTTTTTTAGAAATGTTCCAAATAAACCCGCCTGCCGATGCCAAACCTGTGCCAGAAGTGCCGCCGGATACGCGGACTACAGGGTTATAACCTGCAAACCTAGAAATAGCTTCTTGCCCTTCTCCAGCAAAAGGAGTGATTGCTTGAAAAGCATCGGAAGTTTCTGCTTTCGGGCCGGCAAATAGAGTGATGCTATTAGAAACTGGAAAGACGTAAAGCAGCTTGTAAAGTTCAACAGTATTAGCGCCAATGCTAGATAAATTCTGAGGATTGATGCCTGGAAATTGCGGCTCAAAACTCAGCCTTGCCTGACTGTCCGACAAACCGCTAAATGCCCCGGTTGACAAACCCAACTGAGGCCCAAAGCTGCGAATGTTGTAAGCTTGCAAACCTGTTATTAATGTGTCTTTGCCGGTGAAACTGGTAAGCAGGTTCAGCCGCACTCGGTAATTGAAGACTGTCTGACTATCGCTATGATTGTTTTTGGTAGTGTCGGCAACACTAAAAATGGCTTCGCCGTTGAGTTTAGTGGTTGTCGAAAATTGATTGGCTTCGAGTTCGGCGGTGCGGGATTCTAAAGCATCGACTCTACCGCGCAAAGTTGCCAATTCTGCTGCAAATTCTTCTTGCAATTTTTGGAGAGAAGCTAAATCTTCTTTGGTTGCTAAATTTCCCGTACCGCCTTTAATCAGCTCTGTTACCTTATCTAAGCAAGCATTTAAACCGGCGGCGAATTCGTAGCGAGTCATTGCCCGATTGCCTCGGAATGTGCCGTCTGGATATCCCGCTATGCAGCCGTATCTTTCTACGAGAGATTGCAGGGCTTGAAATGCCCAGTCTGTCGGGCGCACGTCGGAGAGTTGCGAGACAGATGTTACTTGTTCGAGTTCGGTAGATTCGGGAGTTGGGCTGTTGGTTGGTGCGGGATCTAAGGAAGCGCTGTTGGCGATTTCAGCTATTTTTTCGGAAGTTGAGGTTTCTGTTTGGGCAATAACTGGTGTAGGGTTTTGGGCGGGAATTACAGATGTTTTTTCTGTGACTTCTGCTGGTGTCTGCGAGTTGGGGGCGGGAATTACAGATATTTGTTCCGTGACTTCTCCTGGGGCTGGGTTTGCTGCTTTTTCTGAAGAGATTAATGAGTTTTCGGCTGGATTTTCTGCGGTTGATGCTGTTGTTTCTGGTAGATTGAGGTTGGCAGTTTCTTGGGGAAGATTTGCGAGTTGATTGGTTGTTGAGACGGTATTGTCAACTTGCAGTAAATCAACTTCTTTTAATTCGGATGTTTCAGAAATTTTTACCTGATTTTCAACACTTGTATTCAGGCTAAAATTCGCCTCTGACTCTTTTAATTCTTGAGTGCCTAATGTTTCTTTCTCGGCGACGGGAGGCATTGCTGCCAGTGGTAAAGAAGCGATAAGTAGATATAGCAAACCTACTCCGCTAGCACTAAATAGTTGATGTACTTTCACTGCGACTCCTCACAAAATAGATGGTAAAATTGCTATTAGCTTTCTAGGGATTGTAAACCAATTTTGTAGTTAAAAACACTATCTCTTGAGTCAATAATTCTTATAAGTTTAATAAGATAAGTAAAACAATTGCCTGCTATCGGATTTTGAGACGGCTAGGCATTATTTGCTATTTAGTTATTTTGGTGATTACAGTATCACAAAGCTTGTATTTATGCAATTATTTTTTCAACATTCGATCGACCTTTTGCAAAATAAAGATAGCCAGGATGACACTAAGAGCCAAACCCAACCAAAAATTATCCGCCGCCCACTTACCTTGATCCAAAGCGAAACCGCCCAGCGGCGGGCCGATTAAATACCCGATCGCCCAACACTGAGAATTAACCGCCAAATACACGCCCCGCAAAGACTCCGGCGCTAAATTCACCACCAAAGCCGAAGCAAAAGGCGTATAAGCAACCGTCGCCACCGACAAAAAACTCAACCCAACAACCGCTAAAAATAGATTACCAGTCGCAGCCATTCCCGTCAAGCCGATCGCGATAAATCCCATTCCCCACAGCAGCGCCGACATCATCAAAGCTTGCGGATGGGAAAACCGCCTCAAAGCCTTAACAATCGGCATTTGCAAAGCCACAGTCAAAAATGTGCTAAAAGCAAACAAAACGGTAATTGTACCTGTAGAAAAGCCTGTTCCCGATGTCCCCACCTGCACAAACTTGCTAAAATACAGCGGCATCGTGGTTTGAATTTGGGAAATGTAGAGAGTGAACAGAGTATTTACCACAGCATAAACTAGCAAAGTGCGATCGCCCAGCGCCACCATCCAGCCATTTTTGAAACTTTTTTTGCCTGTATCCGTTGGGGGAAGTGGTTTGTAGGTTTCTGAAATCGCGATCGCCACCACCGCAAACAGCACTAAAAACGAGATACCGTCGATAATAAAGAGCGATCGATAATTCCCCGTTACCGCAATCAAAAAACCGCCCAAAATAATCCCAACTTGCAAACCCAAATTATCAGCAAGCCGCGTCACAGCAAAAGCCTCCTGTCGCTGTGCGCCTTCAGTTAAATCCGCCACCATCGTCTCGGTGGGAGGCCAATACAAACCGACGCCAAAACCCATCAGTAAATTGCCCGCAACTAAGCCTGCAAAGTCATGAGTCGCCGCCAATAGAAAAGAAGCCGCAGCCGAAATAATTGTCGCCAGCAATAAAGTTCGCCGCCTTCCCCAAAATTTAGAATCGCAAAAAGAACCGCCCAAAATCCGGCCCACTATTCCTGAAATTGAACCGCTACCCAAACCGATGCCAACAGCAGTTGCAGATAAGCCCACGCGATCGACAAAAAAGATCGGCGCGTAAAATAAAGTAAAGCCGGTGCCGCTTTGGGACAGGAATCTGCCGGCGGCGAGAATCCAGACTTGAGTGGGGAGGCGGGGAAGCCAAGATGATAGTTGAAATTTAGGCATGATTATTTATAAGAGTCGGCGGTTGAAACCGCCACTACACAAACGAAGTCCGCCGGACGCCGACTGAAGAATTAAGTTAGTAGGGTGCGTCAGCTTTTAGCCGTTAATTATTTGATCAAACAATCCGCTGCTGACGCACCTTACAACTCCCTAGAACTAATGAAACATAGACCCTACGATTGCTTTCCTACCCTTCAAGAACGCATAAAAGCGAACGGATCGCTGGCGCTAACGTTCCTCGCAATGACATAAATTGCGATCACTACATTTTTTAAACTGTTGCTGTGCGATCGCCCGATCGCCCGCAAGCTTAACAATTCTTCTAACTCAGTTACAAAAAAGTTACCATTAATTTAAAAATACTTAACACGATTTTAGAAGAAAATTAGTTAAGCTCTAGAAAAGGCAGAAGAAAATTTTAGAGGGTCTAATTATATGACAGCTATTACTACATCGAGAGTGGAATCAATCAGACCCCGCTGGCAAGCAATTGTCATGGTAGCCTTGATTTTCTGGCTCAGCGGTAGCCTGATTATCGATCTATTAGTCATGCCCAGTCTATACATATCTGGCATGATGATATCTCCCGATTTTGCCGCAGCCGGAAATTTGATGTTCTGCGGATTCAACCGCGTTGAATTAATTTGTTCGGGCTTAGTAACAACGGGTTTGATGGTTTTGAGCGATTTAGCCGGTGACTTCGGCAAGCGCAGCCGCACAGCAATCATATTATCATTGGTACTTCTGACGATCGCCCTGATTGACACCTATGGCCTCACACCTCAAATGAGCGCCTTGGGAATGCAGCTAAATCTGTTCGCTGACGCAGCAGAAGTGCCCGCCGGGATGAATTTACTGCACCAAGGATATTTTGTCTTGGAAGCGCTGAAGTTGGCTGTCGGCGCTACACTGCTCGGCTGGTGCTACCAAAACCAAGTTTAACCGACACAATCCTTAGAGGTTGAGTTGAGAAAAAACTCAATCTGTAGCGGCGGGCGTGAAATCGCGCCCGCCGCTAATTTTTGGGGACGGGCTCTCCGGCCCATCCCACAAGAAAAAAAAAATTGTGGGATGGGCCGGAGAGCCCGTCCTAATTATTTTTGCCAGAGGTCAACTGTGTCAAGTTTCCCGTCAATCCTACTCGGAAGCTTCCGCCTCATCTGATTTTGGCCACAGCAGACGCAAACCCATTACCGCAAATCCGATCGCTGCGATCGCCTTTACCAATCGCTCCGGTAACACCTCTGCCGTACCTTGTCCAATCAAAACACCAATTAAACTCGCCAGTAACAGCGCCGACGCCGTGCCGAAAAATACCGCCCGCGGCGAGTCACAACTGCTACCAAGGGCGATCGCAGCTAATTGACTTTTGTCACCCAATTCTGACAAAAACACCGTAATAAAAGTTATCCCTAAAAGTTGCCAATCCATATTTTTTTAGTTAGTTAGCTCTTGTACAAATAATACGACTTACCCACAGTCATATCATGTCCGGTTGATTACCATCACAAAAACGGTTTGTAGTGCGGACTTCAGTCCGTAGCATAAAGCGTATGCAAGTCCGCACTACAAACCTTACTTATTGGGGTCAATCGATCGGACATGATATCATTCCCAAATCTAAAATCTAAAATCCCAAATCTAAAATCGTTTAACTCAACACTTCCCACAGCAAAACCGCCGAAATTGCCAGCAAAATAACTCCCGCTGCTCTCTCCAAAGTTTTCGGAGCAATCCGACTAGCCAACCACCTTCCCAGCAAAACTCCCAGCAAACTCGTTGCTATCAAAGCCGAACCCGCACCCGCAAACACAATCCAAGGATTCCGAGATTCAGCCGTCATCAGCAAAATCGCGAGCTGAGTTTTGTCTCCAATTTCAGCCAAAAAAATAGTTGCAAAAGTCGAGGCAAAAATTGCCCAGTGCTTTGACTTCAGTTTTTTTTCTTCCTGACAAATATCCGGATTTGCACTCACAGAAAGTTCAGCCTGCTCCGGGGTTAAGGCAGCACAAATCTCAGAAGTCTCTTTGAGTTTTTGTAGTTGTACCTGTGGCGCCAAATCGGAATTGGGGTTTACTGAGTCAGAAGCAGACAAGCTTTGCGGTACAGAATAAAGTTTCACGGGCAATGAGTGCTAAATATTTATTTTTGACTTCTAGTTTTGATTTTAACTTTCTATGTGCCTGCTTTTACCAAAGCTGGTTAAGTGCCGTAAGTTCGATCGCCCGCATCACCCAAACCAGGTACAATAAAACCCTGTTCGTTGACTATTTGGTCGATCGTTGCCGTGTAAATAATCAAACTCGGGTACTCAGCACTCAGCCTCTTCAAAGCCGGAGGAGCAGCCACCACAGAGATAATCCGAATCAAATTTGGGTCAATTCCCCGTGCAGTCAACTCCAGCATTGTCGCCACAATCGTCCCACCAGTCGCCAGCATCGGCTCACTAATGATCACCCGCGTTTCCGGGTTAAACTGCGCCGGCAACTTGTTCAAATAACAAGTCGGTTCCAGCGTCTCCTCATTCCTCGCCATTCCCAGATGGTAAACCGAAGCCAGCGGCACAACCGTCTGAATTCCTTCTAGCAATGCCAAACCCGCCCGCAAAATCGGTACCACAACTAACGGAGCTTCCGGGTTAATAAAAGTTGCCGGACATTCGCTCATCGGCGTCTGCACCGTTGTGTCCACTGTCGGCAGCCAATCTCGAATTGCTTCGTAAGCCAGCCAGCGTCCCAATTCTGTCATCGCAGAACGAAAAAGTACCGATGGGGTGGCGGCGTCGCGGGCGACAGCCAGCCAATGTTTAATTAACGGATGTGGCGGAACGTAAACGCGCAGTTGCAGGGGCATGAGGAAATTGGGGAGATTGCTAGGTTTGAGGGATTTTGTGCGATCTATCGCTCCGTGCAACTTATCACATCCGTGAGGGCGCATACAAGGGGAGAGTGCCGGAGTGCCGGAGTGCGGGAGTGCGTTTGTTTCATTCTCCGGTCTTCAACCCGCACGCCTGCGCGTGTATGTTTGTATAGACGCGGTTTCAACCGCCCAGTCTTGTTATTGAAATTTTCTTCTAATAGTATTGACATTAATTAGCAACAAGGCTATATTGATTTTAGTGTTCTCCTCTCAAAGGATCGGCAGACGGGGGCAGTCGGCAATGGTAGACTGTTCCCGCATTTTTTTGGCCAAAGGCAGAAGACAAAAGGCATAGGAGATAGGGCAGAAGCTAGAAGGCACAAGGTGCAGAGGGAAAATGGCATTCGTCAAGAGATCGGGGAGGGCGATCGACTGTAATATTATAGAAATATTAAGATTTTTAACCTAATGTCAGCCCCTACCCAATCCCAATTATTTTCTCCCAACTCCCACCCGACAGAGCAAGAGTTTGATGTGATTGTCATCGGTTCCGGCATTGGCGGACTCGTGACTGCAACCCAGCTAGCAGCCAAGAAAGCCAAAGTTTTGGTGCTCGAAAGCTACACCATTCCCGGAGGTAGCGCTGGATATTTCGATCGAGAAGGCTACAGATTTGATGTCGGAGCCTCCATGATATTTGGATTCGGACAACGCGGCACCACAAACCTCCTCACCCGCGCCCTCAAAGCCGTCAACGTCACCCTAGAAACAATTCCCGACCCCGTACAGCTTCACTATCACTTACCCTGCGGCTTGGATCTAGAAGTTCCCCAAGCTTATGACAAATACTTGCAAGAATTAATTGACAGATTCCCTCATGAGCGCGCAGGAATCCAGAAATTTTACGGCGAATGCTGGAACGTCTTCAACTGTCTCAACGGGATGGAATTGCTATCGCTAGAAGAGCCCGGATATCTGGTGCGAGTCTTCTTTCAAAATCCTTTAGCCTGTTTGGGATTAGTAAAATATCTGCCTCAAAATACTGGCGACATTGCGCGGCGCTACATAAAAGACCCTACTTTGCTGAAATTTATCGACATGGAATGCTACTACTGGTCTGTAGTACCCGCAGACTTGACGCCGATGATTAACGCCGGAATGGTATTTTCCGACAGACATTACGGCGGCATCAATTATCCCAAAGGCGGAGTCGGTCAAATTGCCCAAAAATTAGTAGAAGGATTAGAAAAATGCGGCGGCAAAATTCAATACAAAGCTAAGGCAAAAAAAATTATCACCGAAAACGGCCGCGCTGTCGGAGTCGAACTCACAACCGGCGAAGTTTACCGCGCTAAGCGGATAGTTTCTAACGCCACGCGGTGGGATACTTTCGAGAAATTGCTGCCCGCAGCAGAGATGCCAGCTAGCGAGAAGAAATGGCAACAGCGCTATCAAAAAGCCCCCAGTTTTTTGAGTTTGCATTTGGGAGTCGAAGCCAGCGTCATCCCTACTGGTACTGCCTGTCACCACATTTTGTTAGAAGATTGGGACAAAATGGAAGCGCCGGAAGGAACTATTTTGGTGTCAATTCCAACCATGCTAGACCCGGATTTAGCTCCAGCAGGATATCACATTGTTCACGCTTTTACTTCGAGTTGGATTGAAGAGTGGGAAGGACTTTCGCCGCAGGAATACGAAGATAAAAAAGAAGAGGCTGCGGGGAGAATTATTGACAGATTAGAAACAATTTTTCCCGGTTTAGATGCTGGTTTGGATTATATGGAAGTGGGGACGGCGCGTTCTCACCGCCGCTTTTTGGGCCGCGAAGACGGAACTTACGGGCCGATTCCCCGGCAGAAGTTAATGGGTTTGTTGGGAATGCCGTTTAATCGAACTTCTATGCCTGGTTTGTATTGTGTGGGCGACAGTACGTTTCCGGGACAAGGTTTAAATGCGGTGGCATTTTCTGGGTTTGCTTGCGCGCACAGAATTGCTGTGGATTTAGGTTTTTAGTAGTAGGGTGCGTCACATTTTTCTCAGGACTTACGGGAGAAAATGTAATATCATATTTTTTGCTAACATAACCTAGATCTGGTTTGTAGTGAGGACTTCAGTCCTTTCTGATTTGATAAGGACTGAAGTCCTCACTACGAACCTAAAGACTCAAAACCCGGTTTCTGGGGAGAAACCGGGTTTTTTAACTGAAAAGTGGCTGTTTGCATTCTTTAAAAGAGTTTACTGCTCGTAGCTGCCGCCGACGCCGATTTGGGTATTGTAGATTTTGGCATCAGTGATGGTCATATTTTCCATTGATGCGCCGGATACGTCAGCGGTGTTGATGATGGCGGCGGTCAGATTTGCCCGATCGAGGTCTGCGTCATTTAAACTGGCGTTAGTCAGGAAAACTGC
>JANYGO010000126.1 GCA_025362325.1 Cyanobacteriota bacterium
TGCCTAAAATCTGCGGTTAAGTTATTTATCAAAAAATGACGCAATAACTATTAAAAATCGCAGATGGAGCAAGTATCGCTTAAGATGTAATTATATAGTTAAAACTAGGAGTGACAAAATGTTTGGTAAAGAGCGAGTACAGGGAATTAAAGGATTAGGTCTAGTTATGGCGGGCATTAGTGCGATTCCCTTCGGGATAGCTTCGCTTCACGGCATTTTGACTCCTCCAGCAGAAGCAACAGCACTAAATCAACCCGCATCTTCGAGTTTTCCGCCTTCAGCGCCGCTACAAATTGCTCAAGTTGACGGATGTCCCAAAGCCGAAATGGTGCAATCTTTCGCAACGGCAAACTTTTCCATATACATTTGCAAAACCCAGGAAGGCGCTATTTTTTACCGGGGCCTCAGCAAAAGAACTAACAGCCAAATCAATGTCATGCAAGTAACTACCAGTGATGACGGAACTTATGAAGCGACTAACGGCAATATTATCTACTCGATTAACCCAAAACGCCTGCAAGTCCGGCAGAATGGTAAGGTAATCTTGACCGAAGCTGTCATCAAGTAGGACTAACTGTTATTCAATGATAAATCAGATAAATTTAGGGTGCATTTTATTTGACTGAACAAATGAAAATCAGCATAAACATATTTATTCCCGCTCCCGGACTGAGAATAATTGCCGCCTGTCAAAACTTGTGATATATTAATCTTAGGGAATCTTTATTAAGGAGTTTCCAGAGTTAAATGCTTACTAAGTACATAGCTACGGCAATGCAGAAAGCAATCTATGAGGTGCTTGAAGACGGCACTTTCTACGGTGAAATTCCTGAGTGTCAAGGTGTATGGGGCAATGCTACGACACCTGAGGCTTGTCGCGAAGATTTGCAAGACGCTTTAGAAGGATGGATTATCTTAGGATTGCGTTTTAGGCACACTTTACCAATCCTTAACGGCATTGACTTAAATATTAGCCAAGAGGTTGCCTAATGCCGACCTTTGGGCCAATTAGTCGCCGCGATTTAGTTCGGTATTTGAGAGAGGTTGGTTTTAACGGGCCTTACCCAGGTGGCAAGCATCAATACATGGTAAAAGGTGAATTGAAGCTGACAATTCCCAATCCCCATCAGGGAGATATCAGTCAAGCATTGTTGACTAGGATGTTACGTCAAGGCAATATTACCAGAGATGAGTGGGAAGGTTTATAAAATTGACTAACTTTTGTTCAAATACCTCTCAATTAGGACGATCGCCACTATATCATCTACAGGCCGCGGCGGAGTCCGCATGGACTGCGGAATTAAGCGAGAAAGTCCCGTAGGAGGGTACATTTCCCAGTAACGATCCTTCGCTTCTAAGCTGCTGAATCTCTCGTCAACCCGAACAATTTCAATCTCCGGCGACAAACTCTGCGTCAGTTTTTGTTTCCAACTCTTAGAAGTCGTTTGATCTCCGAGTACCAATAACTCAATCGCCAACTGTTTGCACAAAGATTGAATCGTAGAGATGGCTGATTCTGACGGCACTACTTGATGGTAGCAGACGCTTCTGTCTCTACCCATCACGGCGATGCCGCATTTGTCTTTACCCGGATCGAAACCTAAAATCATATTTATTAGTTCTGTATTAATAAGTTTGTAGTTGCGCTGTTGTAGTCGAGGAAACTCAATCGCCAACCTATATCTAATCTGACACTTGCATTTTTGAAGGTCTCAAAATCTTTTTGGGCGATCGCACATATTTTACTTGACTTTTTTGCAGGATTGACATATTATATCATCATGGGAATCCGTGCGGCCATATAATGTCTAAAATCAGAAACCGAGTTTTTGCCGCAAGATTTGCTTCCCAGTTTTGATTTATCGAAAAAACCAGGTTTCTTTCACCCGCGCACAAATCAGAAACCGGGTTTTTGTCACAAGATTTGCTTCCCAGTTTTGATTTATCGAAAAAACCCGGTTTCTCTCACCTCTGTGCAGGCGGTGCGTCGCTATGAAATTGTCGATTTGATTGGCAAATTGCAGATGGCGACGCACCCTACTATTTTGAATCGGGTGCAAAGATGAATTCCCCCAAAAAAAAATTAAAGCGCGCGCAAGAGGGTAAAGAGGAAACAGGGAAAAAAGCTAAAGGGCTAAAGAGTAGAGAAGAGTCTTCACAGGGAAGACAGGGAGGAAGGGACAGCCAAAGCAACCGCTACACGAAAACCACAGTTACTGTAACTCAGCGCGAAGCCCGCAGAGTAGGATTTGCGGGAGGCCGCACGGCAATGGACCGCATAGTAGTTCCACGAACCTCCACGCAACACCCGGATATCATAGGTTGTTTCACTTTCCCAAGAACTTCCGTTAGTCGGTGCGCCGTCATAGTTATGGTGACGCTTATCGCTGCACCATTCCCAAACCTCACCGTGCATATCATAAAGTCCAAAGGCATTCGGCTCAAAACTCCCCACATCCATTGTTTTTCCGCGATAAAGTCCCCCGGGTGCAGCACCATAGGGATGATATGCGTGATAATTAACTAAATCTGTTGTAGTTGTCTCGCCAAAATAGAAAGGTGTTGTAGTTCCGGCGCGACAAGCATATTCCCATTCAGCTTCCGAAAGTAAGCGATAAATCTTGCCTGTTTTTTCAGAAAGTTGGCGGCAGAATTCTACAGCCTCATTCCAGCTTACATTTTCTACAGGAAGTTTTTCACCCATAAATTCTGAGGGATTATTTCCCATCACTACTTCGTACTGTGCTTGGGTGATGGGGTATTTTCCTGCATAAAAAGCCGGTACAGTTACTTGATGCTGCGGACTTTCTGTTTCACTCCTACCTGATTCTGTTGCTGGCGAACCCATCATAAATGTGCCGCCAGGAATATAAACCATTTCTAGTACAACTCCATTACCTAAGTCTTCAGGGAAGTAATGAGCAAAGGACTTGATGCGACTGTTTTCTTTTCCTTCAGCATCGACTGTGATGACATCAAATTCAAATATAGCCAAATAGTTTTGTAACCGTCGTCTAATCTTTTTCTCATTTCTATCTTTCAGCAGTGAATAGACAGCAAATTTTACCTGCATTGATTCATCGTGCAATGCTTGAATTATCAAATCTAAACCTGCTTCTCCATATTTCAGTGCTTCGGAGAGGGCGGCGATTCTCACTTCGACAATGGGTGAGGCTAAGCGGCTTTTAACGCCGGGTAAGCCTCCGAGTACCGCAGCATTGATAGGAATTGAATTTTGACCGCCAAGGACGGCATCGTATTCTCTGGGTTCATTTTGATTCTCTGACATTACACCGCACGCTCCTGCATTTTAACAGTTGACAGTTGGCAGTTGATGGTTGGCAGTTGATGGTTGATGGTTGCATAGTACGGGCATCGAACCATTTATGCTTGACGGGTATTGGCTCTATTTCTAGGGTTATTTATGTCCGCGCCTGATGTGGCGATTGCTATATATATGGCACGGATTCCCCTGATTTAATGATATGTCAAGGGCGCGAAAATGTCAAGCAAAATTGTAATTTTATTGCCCAAAATCTTGGCTGTAATTCGATAGACCGATCGCACTTATTACTTAACTTTCACATC
>JANYGO010000132.1 GCA_025362325.1 Cyanobacteriota bacterium
GACAGTTACCCGAAGGTACACAGGCGATCGGGCAATTGCAAATTCGCTACGACGATCCGAGTGTCGGCGAAGGTTTGCTCTCCGATCCCGTTGCAGTTTCTGCTAATGTCTTGAAAGTTTATCAGCCGGCACTTAACCCGACGGTGCAGCAGCACATTTTAGCTTTGGCTAAGTACCGACAAACTCAATTAGCCGAAACTAGATTGCAGCAGGGCGATCGGGCTGGTGCGGCAACGATGCTGCAAACGGCTGCTAAAACTGCCCTGCAAATGGGCGATCAAAGTGCCGCAACTGTGCTACAAACTTCTGCTACTCGCTTGCAATCCGGCGAACAATTGAGTGAAGCCGATCGCAAGAAAACTCGGATTGCTTCTAAAACTGTTTTGAAGTAATCTCATGGTTTGTAGTAAGGACTTTAGTCCTGATTGACTAAAAGATAAATAGAAGACTGAAATCCTCACTACAAACCAGGCAATATCTGTATTAGATAATTATGAAATTCCTCAATAAATTTAAATGAAAATACAGCAAATTGTAATTGCCGGAATCATCTGCTTCTGGGGTATATTCCCTGTGAATGTTTCAGCGCAATCCCCACAAATAGTAATTGTTCAAAATGCCGCTGAAGACTTATTCAATAGCGGTTTAGCCAAATCAGAGGCTGGAGATATTCAAGGGGCGATCGCCGATTACACCGAAGCCATCCGCCTCAACCCAAACTACGCCAAAGCTTACAATAAACGCGGCATCATCCACGGCCGCAACCTCAAAGATTACCCAGCAGCTAAAGCAGATTTCGATCGCGCAATTGAAATCGACCCCAACTACGGCGACGCCTACTACAACCGCGCCAAAGTCCGCTACTTGTTAGAAGACAAGCCGGGGGCGATCGCCGATTATCAAAAAGCCGCCCAACTCTATCAAAAAGCAGGCAATACCAACGACTATCAAGATGCAATCAAGCATCTTCAAATACTACTTCCTAAAACATAGTATAGTATTCTTCTATCTGCGTTCATCCGCGTTAATCTGCCTTCATCTGCGGTTAAAAACTCCAAATTAACTATTCAAACAATGTCCGCAACCTCCACCGTCACCGTCACCGTACCCGCCACAACCGCCAACCTAGGCCCCGGATTCGACTGCATCGGGGCCGCTTTAAGCCTCTACAACTCCTTCCAATTCTCCCGACTCGAACCCCCAGCAACCGAGAAACTAAAAATTAGCGTTACAGGCGCAGAAGCCGCCAAAGTCAAGACAGATGAAAGCAATCTCGCCTATGTAGCATTTGTCACTTTGTACGATCGCCTCAACCAATCGCCGCCGCCCGTAGCCATACACATAGATATGCAAGTGCCCCTTGCTAGAGGTTTGGGAAGTTCCGCAACAGCGATTGTCGGCGGGTTAGTGGGTGCAAATGAATTAGCTGGTGCGCCTTTGACTCAGGTGGAAGTGATGCAGTTGGCGATCGAACTTGAAGGACATCCCGACAACGTTGTCCCCGCTTTACTCGGAGGATGTCGCCTCGCTGCTAGCAATACACCCCTCCCCAACCACGGGGGCGGGCACGGGGGCACCGCCCCTACGGAAAACCAGGATTTTGTAGGGGTAGTGCCCCCGTGCCTACCCCGCGCTGCTTGGCAAATTTGCGATATTCCGTGGCATCCTGATATTGTGCCGGTGGTAGCCATTCCCGATTTTGAACTTTCTACAGCCGAAGCGCGCCGAGTTTTGCCCGCAGATTACAGCAGGGCTGATGCAATTTTCAATGCCGCACACCTGGGTTTGTTGGTGCGGGCTTTGGCTGCGGGCGATCGAGATTGGCTGCGTTGCGCCCTCCAAGATAAAATTCACCAGCCTTACCGGCGATCGCTGATTCGGGGATATGAAGCGGTGCAAGAAGCCGCGGTGGCTGCTGGTGCTTGTGGAATGGTAATTAGCGGTGCCGGGCCGACGCTTTTGGCTTTAACGGATGTTACTAATGTTGATGCGGTTGTGAGGGAAATGGCGGCTGCTTGGGGGGAATTTGGGGTGAAGGCTGATGTAAGGGCGATTTCTCTGGATACTGAAGGTGCACAAATCTCCAGTTAATTACTCGTAAGGTGCGTACCGGAGAGGGTAAACGCATCTTAAAAATTCGCCATCATCTAAAAATATTAAGACTACCCCCTTGACATTCCACAAACAATTATGTAAGAATATCTTACATAACGTAAGAAAAGGTCATGCTATGAACCCAGAAGATGTGGAGGTAAAGCTTGTAGGGGTGCTTCAGGATATCCAAAGCGTTAGCGGATATGACGGAAGCGGAATCATGGCAACCACCTGTCCTCTTAATGACCTTGAGGGGTTTGACAGTATGCTTTGGCCTGTCGCGATTGGTATGCTTGCCACTGCACTGGAAGTGAACATTCCAAACCACAAAAACATTTTTCTCTCGAAGGATGGCAATAGACGACTTACCATCAGCGAATCAGCAGCTATAGTCTGCGAGAGCGTCAATAAAGGAGAGACTTAAATATGAGTCATACAGATAAAAAAAAAGTAATTATCGCGAACCGTATTCGTGAAGCTCGTAAAATGGCTGGTCTTTCGCAGGCTCAGGTAGCCAAGATTCTGGGTATTCATCGACCCTCTGTTTCAGAGATAGAAGCTGGTAATAGAAGTGTTTCTGCTGAAGAAATGGCAAAACTTGCTGAGATTTTTGACGTGAGTATGTCCTGGCTAATAGGTGAAGGAGCAGAAAAAGTTGATGTCCGCGATAACAAACTTCAGCTTGCAGCCAGAGAACTTCAAAAGTTGAAACCAGAAGACCTCGACAGACTTTTAACAATTCTTGCCTCAATGCGAAGTGGAGGAGAAAAAGTTTGATCAATAAAATTACTTACTTCAATACGAAACGGGAAAGACAAACTTTGGCTCAAAAAGCCATGTGCAAATCAATAGATGTGCGGAAGCAAACTGGTTTCGATCTTATAAGCCCGCTCTGTATTTATGGTTTGTGTGACCAGCTTAATATCAAAGTCAGGTTTGTTGACATCAGCAGCATGGAAGGGATGTATTACAAAGAAGAAAAGCCCTTAATATTTCTTTCTGCACTGCGACCCTTCCCGCGACGGGGATTTACTTGCGCTCATGAACTAGGGCACCACATTTTTGGACACGGTTTAAGAGTCGATGAGCTGATAGAAGACTCAGGAAAATATAAGGATTTTAATCCAGATGAGTTTATGGTTAATTCCTTTGCAGGTTTCTTGCTAATGCCCACTTTGGGAGTACGAAAAGCTTTTGTCGAGCGCGGATGGAATGTTGCTTGTGCAACACCAATTCAGATTTTTACGATCGCCTGCTATTTTGGTGTTGGGTACGAGACTTTAATCAAGCATATGACTTATGCCATAAAAATGCTCGATCGAACACAAGCTTTATCACTTCTCAAAGTTAAGCCCAAAGATATCCGACAACATATACTCGGATACCCATCTTCCGATCCATTAATTATTGCTGACCAACATTGGTCAATTCCTACCATTGATGCCGAAGTTGGAAGTCAACTGTTATTGCCAAACACCGCAGAGGCAGCCAATGAGACTATTACCTTTCAAGAAGATATTCCAAATGGTCGTCTTTTTCGAGCTACACGTCCCGGCATCGTCCGCGCCTACTGTCGCGATACAAAATGGGCAGTATTTGTTCGCGTTTCCCGCCATCAATTCGTTGGTTTGAGTCAATATCGACATCTTGAGGAACCAGAAAATGAGTAGCAGTTCACCTCTGATTATTGAAGAAACAAATCTCTCCCATGCTTGGAGTCGTGCATTCCTGCATATAATCGATCATTCCGGCAAGGAAGTTTCGCCACTATTGATCACCTTAACAGGCTTTACCAATGGTATTCCCAACGAAGATCAAGCTATTCGAGATGCTCTTGATAACTGCCTCAAAATTAATAACGAACAGTCTGTTCACACCGTTGCAAATACAATTTTTCCTGCTTCATACTGGCAAAGGTCTAACCATAACCGAAATAAATTATTTGACACCTACCTCGATAATTTCCCCAGAATTCAAGCTCTAGAACCCCATAAAAATAACCGCGGTATTTACTTTGAAAGATTGATCGCTTATGGTTCTGGACCTAATAATGGCAATCAGCTCGAATACATTATTTCTCAGTACAACTCACGTTCAGGAGTTAGAAGGTCGATGTTTCAAGCCTCGATTTTCGATCCAGCACGAGACCACATTTCCACGGCACAACTTCCATTCCCTTGCCTCCAACACGTCAGCTTTATACCACAGAAAAAAAGCTTGATACTGAATGCTTTTTATGCTACTCAACAGTTATTCAATAAAGCCTATGGTAATTACTTAGGTTTGTGCAAACTAGGAGATTTTATGGCTCATGAAATGGGACTAACCTTCGAGCGTATGAACTGCTTTATTGGTGTAGCAAAGATGGATAATATACCCAAAAAATGTCCCACTTTAGAGGAACTTAAAAAAGTAGCGCGTCAGGCAGTATAATTAAGAGCGATCGCACAGAAATCCATGCGGATTTAATATGATAAACAAACGCTCAAACCAAGCCGATGCAAATAATGTCACTCTACACACCAAACAACTAAGTTTTGAACTTGGTGATTATGGAGAAAAACCCAGATATGCTCCGACAATAATCTCGCACATTCTGCCTACCAAGCCTACCGTTGTCTTCGATAGTTACTGGCGATTTGCCGCCGAAAGGCAGAAGATATTCTTCAAAAAATTAGAGAAAGCCCAAATACCTTGGACTGACGATCGCATCCTTTCCACATACAAATTTACCAATGCCTATAGAGCATCCGATCGCACAAGCCAGTACCTAATACGCAATGTCATTTACCGGGATGATCTTCCTGCTTCAAGCAACGAAGTATTTTTCAGGATTATGATATTCAAATTGTTCAACAAAATCGAAACTTGGCAGCTTTTAGAGAACAAAATTGGTTCCATAATTTACGGTGAATATTCATTTGATCGCTACGATCTAATTCTCACAGAAGCCATGAAGTCAGAGCAGACAATCTATTCTGGCGCATACATCATGCCATCAGGAGGAAACATTCTTGGACACACTACCAAGCATCGGAATCACCTGAAATTGATAGAGCTGATGATGGCTGACGAACTGCCTCATAAGCTCGCAGACGCACCGAATATGCACAAGGCATTCGATCTGCTGCGCGACTATCCAACCCTTGGCGATTTTTTAGCTTACCAATTTATTACGGATGTTAACTATAGCAAGATTACCAACTTTAGCGAGATGGATTTTGTAATTCCTGGGCCAGGAGCGCTCGACGGCATCCGCAAATGTTTTCTTGACTTAGGCGGATTGAATGAACCTGAAATTATCAAGTTTATGGCAGATATTCAAGAATCCGAGTTTGAGCGATTGGGACTTGATTTTAAGTCGCTATGGGGACGAAATCTACAACTTATTGATTGCCAAAATCTGTTCTGCGAAGTGGATAAATATGCTCGGATGAAACATCCCGATATTGCCGGAATATCCGGTCGCACTCGCATTAAGCAGAAATACTCAGCTAACACGCAACCTGTCGATTACTGGTATCCACCGAAGTGGGGAATTAACCAGGCTATTGAAGAATATAGAGCCACCAAAGCTGACACTCAGTTTAAGCCAAAATAGAATTTCAAGGAGTGAAGTATGGATTTTCACCAGTATCAAGAACAGGCGCTGAAGACGGATCAAGTTCCTACCAAAAACGAACACGGAATTATCGTTCCCCTACTTGGTTTGGCAGGTGAAGCAGGTTCGCTTCTCACTGAGTACAAAAAACACCTTCGAGATGGAGATGCCCACAAACTTTTCAAAGAGACAATTGCAGAAGAGTTAGGAGATTTGCTTTGGTATGTTGCCAATGTGGCAAGCAAATTCGATCTAGATTTGGAAAAAGTTGCAAAAGGTAATATTGAAAAGTGTCGCGCTCGTTGGGGATGGAGAGATTCATTACAGACAGATATCAGCACTACTGGATACATATTCGATGGTGGCTTTCCTGAAAACGAATGTTTGCCGCGGCATTTTATAGTCGAGATTACTGAAGTGAACCAAAATAACTCAGTTAAAATGAGGGCATTTATCGACGGACAACAGATTGGAAATGACCTCAGTGACAACTCTTATTCCAGCGATGGCTACCGCTTTCACGACATTTTTCATCTTTCTTATGTTGCAGTCTTGGGTTGGTCACCCGTCATCCGCAGCAACCTAAAACTCAAGCGCAAAAGCAATCCCCGCATTGACGAAGTAGAAGATGGAGGGCGAGCAATAGCTATTGAGGAAGGCTTGTCAGCTCTCGTATTCAGCTATGCTAAGGATCACAATTTTTTAGAAGGAGTTGTCGCTCTTGATGACCAACTACTGAAAACTATCAAAAATATGAGTTCGCACTTAGAAGTTGCTCAGTGTTCGCTGGGCGATTGGGAGGAAGCGATTCTTACGGGCTACGAAGTCTGGCGGCAGGTGGAAAAAAATCGAGGGGGAACTGTTGTTGTTGACATCAACATACGTTCCATAACCTATCAATAAAAATAACAAATTTTATAGCTCGAAGCAGCTATCGAAAGCTATGATTGAGTGGATATTTAACCAACAGCAATGGCACTGGCTACTGCATATGATGGCGTATGGCTTATGCTCAAAAACCAGGTGGTAATGCCGAGTTCTACTGCGATTTCTTGACATCTGCCATACAGCATTACTGATGGTCTACCTGTTGGCAAACGTTGGATTTCAATATCAGTCCATGAAATTCCTTGACTCCACCCCGTACCAATAGCTTTAAGCACTGCCTCTTTAGCTGCAAAACGACCTGCAAAATATTGGATACGGTTAGCATCAGAGCCAGCAGCACTGTACTCTGTTGCTGTAAAGCATCGCGTTTCAAAATGCTCCCCTGACCGTTCTATCAGTTCTCTGATGTCTTTGATTTCAACAATGTCGATGCCGTGACCAATAATATTCATCTTGCTAATTTGTCTGGGCAGTTAACTTAAGGAAGAATTTAATAAATAGTCACTTTGACAAAAAATTATGCAATCTTTAGCAAAGATATGCAAGCTAATTTAATGCGGGTAAGAGAGAGGAGTTGTGCTGCTTCTAACGTACAGCGGGTGGCGCGGATGGCCTATCTGGGTAATTCCCAGGCAGTAGAGATTCTCACGGGACATCAGCCAAGAGGAAACAGTTTGGTATCGGTTCCTCAAGCTGCCCCGATTGCCCCAAGCCACAATAATTCGATCGGCTCGCTCAACAGCTTCTTGGAGATAGCGGTCATTTTCAGGCCCCACGGGATCTAATACCACGCGCAGAATATCTGGTCGCGAGGCACGGTAAGCGAATAAATTGACTACTTCGATCGAACCGCAACCCCAAGAGCGGGCAAAGCCTAAGCATCGGCGGAGTGTGGGATCGTCAGTATTTGCATCCGCACGACTGGGATTGAGCATAACGAAGGCTACTCTAGGAGCATTGGCGTCCCACTCCCGCCACAGAGAGTAGCGGTAGAGTCCTGTGGGATCGATCGCTGCACCTTGTTTCATAATTTGTTTCATTTGAATGCCCTGGAAAATTTTAGCCGTCAGACTTCGCTTCTGTCAGCTCAACAATAAATTTCTTAGAGCAACCGTCAAAACGGTCAGGACGTTCTTAATCGCTGAAAACATCCTTAATTATTGCATTTTCCTTCTTGGTTCCGCTCTTCCTCTGCGGTAAATCAAAAAATTGGTGATTTTGAATACAATTCCCGACTCAACAGCCGATCGCACTCCTCAATTTTGTCTGGGGATCTAAAATTCACCTAAAGTTCTCGCGGGCGATCGCAAAACCCTCCTTAAAATAGAAGTTAGGGGACGATCGACCTAAAAGCCGATTCAGGAGCAAGTGTCAAGCACCTGAAAAATCCCAAACTAGCGAGCCGCAAGACAGGGAGAACATAAAAATCATGGTACACGCGCCCATAGGGGAAACCCGCCTTGCCCAGACCGATCAGGTGCAAGCCTTAGACCGCGATTGCACGACTCTATCTCGTCACGTACTCCAGCAACTCCACAGCTTTAATGCAGATGCTCAGGATCTCAGCGCCCTGATGAATCGCATCGGACTAGCGGCAAAGTTGATCGCAAGGCGGCTCAGCAGAGCTGGGCTAATGGAAGATGCTTTAGGTTTTACAGGGGCTGTAAACGTCCAGGGAGAATCCGTCAAAAAGATGGATATCTATGCCAATGAAGTGTTTATTTCCGTATTCCAGCAAAGTGGACTTGTCTGCCGCTTGGCTTCGGAGGAAATGGAAAAACCCTATTACATTCCCGAAAATTGTCCGATCGGGCGTTACAGTCTGCTCTACGATCCCATAGACGGTTCTTCCAATCTTGACATCAATCTCAATGTCGGCTCCATCTTCAGCATCCGCAAGCAAGAAGGGGATGATGCAGACGGCTCGGCTTCCGACTTGCTGCAACACGGGCACAAGCAAATCGCCGCCGGCTACGTGCTCTACGGCCCGAGTACAATGTTGGTTTATTCGATCGGGCAAGGAGTTCATTCCTTTACCCTCGATCCCAGTCTGGGCGAGTTTATTCTAGCAACCGAAAACATTCAGGTGCCAGACAGCGGCCCGGTTTACAGCGTCAATGAAGGCAACTTCTGGCAGTGGGAAGAATCTTATCGGGATTATATTCGCTACGTCCACCGCAATCAAGGCTACAGCGCCCGGTACAGCGGGGCTTTGGTGGGAGATTTTCACCGGATTTTATTTCAGGGAGGCGTGTTTTTGTACCCCGGAACGGTGAAAAAACCCGAAGGCAAATTGCGCTTGCTCTACGAATCGGCTCCTTTGGCGTTTCTGATGGAGCAAGCCGGCGGGCGGGCTAGTACGGGTATTCAAGACATCTTGGACGTGGTGCCGACGAAGATTCACGAGCGCACGCCTTTGATTATTGGCAGTAAAGAAAATGTCGCGCTGGTTGAGTCTTTTGTTCAAGATCGATCGCGCAATTCTAGAACACTTGAGGAGTGAAGGAAGTTCGGCAACGCGCAATGAATCGGGATGTGTAACGGATGTAATGCCGGGAAGGAAGTTCGGCAGCGGATTGTGTAACGGATGTAACGGATGTAACGCCAGGAAGGAAGCAAGAATGTTTTAATTCCCAATTGCCAATTTTCAATTTCCAATTGCTAATTCTCAATTTCCAATTTCCAATTTCTAATTCCCAATTCCCCATTACTAAATTGTAGGAGTTACAGATCATGACAGAAGCGACGAAGAATCACCTGTTAGAAATCAAAGAAATCGGCCAGAGCATCTGGATGGACAATTTGACTCGGGATCTGATCGAGTCGGGCGAACTCAAAAAGATGATTGAAAGTCGCGGGCTACGAGGAATTACATCCAATCCGGCCATTTTTGAGAAAGCGATCGCGGGTAATGTGATTTACGATGCTGATATCGAAGCGGGCATCCGGGCTGGTAAATCTGTGATGGAGATTTACGAATCTCTGGTATTTGAAGATATCCGCAACGCTTGCGACATCTTTGCCCCGGTTTACGCAGAGTCCAAGGGTTTGGACGGTTACATCAGTATTGAAGTGCCACCGACGATCGCGAATGACACAGAAAGCACGATTAGCGAAGCCCTCCGTTATTACAAAGCCCTCGGCAAAGAAAACGTGATGATTAAGATTCCGGGAACCGCTGAAGGTTTGCCCGCAGTGGAGCGAGTCATCAGCGAAGGGATTAACGTTAACGTGACTTTGTTGTTCTCCGTTGACAGCTACGTCGAAACCTTCTGGGCTTACATTCGCGGTTTGGAAGCGCGGGCGGCTAAAGGTTTGGATGTGAGCAATATTGCTTCTGTTGCCAGTTTCTTCTTGAGCCGGATCGACATCAATATCGATGGCAAGATTGACGATAAACTCAAAAACGTCACAGATATTTCCACCAAAGCCAAACTGGAAGCGGTGAAGGGGAAAATTGCGATCGCCAATGCCAAAGTAGCTTACCAGAAGTATAAAGAGATCGTCGCGAGCGATCGTTGGCAAGCTTTAGTCGCCAAAGGAGCAAAAGTCCAGCGCTTGCTGTGGGCTTCCACCAGCACCAAAAACCCCCACTACAGCGATGTCATGTACGTCGATGAACTAATCGGCCCGGACACCGTTAACACTTTGCCGCCGAACACCGTTGAAGCTTGTTTCGATCACTGCGATGTCGCACCCCGGATTGAGAACAATGTTGCAGAAGCTTACACCCTGATCGAAAGTCTCAAAGATCCCGACATCGACATCAACTTGGACAAAGTGATGGCAGACTTGCTCTTGGACGGGATCGAGAAATTCGTCGGGCCGTTCCAATCCCTGATGGATTCGTTGCAAGAGAAAGTGCAGAAGTTATCACCCGTCGCCTAGACACATATCTGTATCCTTAAAGGCAGAAGCATTTAGAAGTCGGAATAGATAATTGTTTTGGTTCCTAAATGCTGAGTTTTAAATCCTTTCTAGGAATAATGAGCGCAATTGCGCTCATTATTCCTAGAAAAAAAATCTAGTCCGTCCTCTAGCAGGAATCTCGCCAGAGATCCAACTCGAATTCTCCATCTCCCACCGCACTCGGAATTGCTATGGAAAGTACCAATACCCTACTCGATCGCGAGTCTGCAACCGACCAACTTGATGTCGCCGAACGAGCGAGGCTTCAAGAACTGGAATCCATTGTAGAAAAGGGACTTCAGACTTTTTACGAAGTTGGCAAAGCCCTTGATGAAATTCGGGAACAGAAATTATATCGGGAAACCCAAAAAACTTTTGAGGCTTATTGTCAGGATAAGTGGGGCATAGCAAGACGGACAGCAGATCGATTTATAGGGGCAGCACGGGTAATGGAAAATTTGAGACCCATGGGTCTCAAATCTCCAGCCAACGAGCGCCAAGTCCGTCCTCTAACAGGATTATCGCCAGAACTGCAACTCGAAATCTGGCAAGAAGCTCTGGAGTCATCGCCGAATGGTATCCCCACTGGTGCAGCAGTTCAGCGCTTGGTTGAACAGCGATTTCCATCACTAGGAAGCGGGCGAACTGGCAAGGATGGTGCTTCAGAATTGGAGAAATTGCGATCGGACAATCAGCGACTTAGAGAGCAAATCCGAGAGCAAAACAGAGATAGGGATCGTCGTGCTGCTGCTGTGGCGTTGGAGTTGGAGCAGTTGCGAGCCGAAAATAGGCAGCTAAAAGCACAATTGCGACAGCGCGATCGAGATTGGGAAGTCCGACTGGCTGCTGAAAGGGTAAAAATCCGGGAGGAAGTGAGAGCCGAAATGAAAGCTGAGTATGAAGGGCAAATTAACTCTCTCACCCAGCAACTAGCAGAAATGACAGCAAACTATCATGGTGTATTAGCAAGACTAACAGCTCTAGAAAAAGGAAAATAAATGGTAACGCTACTGGAAAATCCGTTGCGGGTAGGTTTACGAAAAGAACGGGTGCCGGAACCACAAATTCTGGTAATCTTCGGAGCTTCAGGGGATCTCACCCAGCGCAAACTGGTACCAGCAATTTATCAGATGAAGCGCGATCGACGCTTGCCACCGGAAACTACCGTCGTG
>JANYGO010000138.1 GCA_025362325.1 Cyanobacteriota bacterium
AAGCAGGTAGAAACGCCTTCTCCCTACAATACTTATATCAATGTAGGGCTGCCGCCAACTCCGATCGCGGCTCCGGGAATTGCCAGTTTGGAAGCGACTCTGGCTCCTGAAAATACAGAATACCTGTATTTTATGGCTCGGTACGACGGCACTCACATTTTCAGCCGCACCCAGGCTGAACACGATGCTGCTGTCTCTCAAGTTGACCAGAAAGTGCGATCGGGTCAATAGATTGCCAATGACTGATACATATAGCCTTTCGAACTCTCATATGAGGTACTATCCGGCATGGGCCAAACAGGGCATAGGCCTCCGTGGCCTCCGTGGGCATACCTCACCACGCTTGAGAACCGCTATAAGTAAAAAGTCAAAAGTTAGATCGGATTCTGGTACATCGGAATTATACCCGATTGCGAGCGTTCAAGGCGATAGAGCGCTCGCACTACACTCCGAAAATTCTGATGGGGATGCAAAGGAAAACGATATTACCAAGCAAAAGCAAGAATTATTTACTTGTGACTTGTGACTTTTTCAATCTTTAACTTCCACTTTCTTATTTCTCAATCTAAAATCTAAAATCTAAAATCTAAAATCATTATGACTTGGGGTAAACTACTACAGCCAGACTTAGTTCTCGGCAATTCAGTCGTAAATTTAACGACTGAGATTCTTCAGCAATATCATATTAAAGGATTAGTGTTGGATGTGGACGAAACTCTCGTTCCCATTACGGCAATGAATGCTTCTCCTGAACTCAGCCTGTGGGTGGAAGAAATTAAACCCGTAGTATCGCTGTGGTTGGCGAGCAATAATTTAAGTGAGACTCGGATCGGTCGAATTGCTCAGTCTTTGAATCTACCTTATATCACTGGTGCTGCTAAACCGTCGCGCCGCAAGTTGCGCAAAGCTGTGACGGCGATGAATTTGCCAGTGGAACAGGTGGCGATGGTGGGCGATCGACTTTTTACTGATGTTTTGGCCGGCAATCGTTTGGGTATGTTTACTATTTTAGTCGAGCCAATGGTTGATGCTGGGTATGCGCTTCGCAAGTATCCGGTGCGTTCTTTTGAGGTTTGGGTGTCTCAAGCTTTGGGGGCTTCTCTTGATAGCAGAAAGTAGTCAATAGTCAGTAGTCAGTAGTCAGTAGTCATATCACGTCAGGTCGATTACCATAACAAAAACGGTTCGCGCGTGCGGACTTTAGTCCGCTCTCATGTTGCGGACTAAAGTCCGCACGCGCGAGCCTTACTTATTGGGGTCAATCGAGCAGACATGATATGACTGCATCATCAAGCGTGCAAACTTTGTAAAGTCGGAGACGCTCGGGAGCTATGCCAAACTGAGATGCTTCCTATGAAGACTTGCATTCTTCACTACAAATCAATTTGATGGCTGGCGTGCGATCGCAGATAATATAACTAATGACCGATGACTAATGACTGATGACTCAAACTATTGTTGTTAAAATAGGAACTTCGACGCTGACTCGATCGACTACGGGAAACTTGGCTCTGTCAACTATTGCTGCATTAGTCGAAATTTTAGCCGATTTGCGGCAGCAAGGACATCGAGTAGTTTTGGTTTCTTCGGGTGCGGTGGGGGTGGGCTGCGCGCGCTTGGGTTTGACGGAACGCCCGCGAAATATCGCTCTCAAACAGGCTGTGGCTGCCGTGGGGCAAGGGCGGCTGATGCGCGTGTATGATGACTTGTTCACTACTCTACAACAGCCGATCGCCCAAGTATTGCTCACCAGGGGCGATTTAGTGCAGCGCAACGGGTATGTTAACGCTTACAATACGTTTCAGCAACTGCTGAGGTTGGGCGTAATTCCGATCGTCAACGAGAACGATACAGTGGCGGTAGACGAGCTCAAATTTGGCGATAACGACACGCTTTCGGCGCTAGTAGCCAGTTTGGTAGAAGCAGATTGGTTGTTTGTGCTCACGGATGTCGATCGGCTGTATTCCGCAGATCCGCGCAGCAATCCCGACGCGCAGCCGATCGCCCTAGTAGAAAGTATGGCACAACTCACAGCATTGGACGTGCAAACAGGAGATTCCCGCAGCGGTTGGGGAACCGGTGGAATGGTGACAAAAATTGAAGCCGCCAGAATAGCCACAGCATCGGGAGTGCGGACTGTCATCACTGACGGCTGCTTTCCTGGTAATATCGAGAAAATACTTAACGGAGAGTCTATAGGCACTCAATTCGAGCCGCAACCGCGCCCTGTCAACGCTCGCAAACACTGGATAGCCAACGTGCTGATTCCAGCCGGAAAACTGTATTTAGATGCGGGTGCTGTCAAGGCAATTTCCCACGGCGGAAAATCGCTGTTAGCTGCGGGGATTTCTGGAGTAGAAGGAGAATTTCAAGCTGATGATTCAGTACAGTTGTGCGACACAGAAGGCAAGCAAATTGCCAGAGGGCTTGTAAATTATAGCAGTTTAGAATTGAGACAAATTCAGGGCTGCAAGTCCAATAAAATTGCTGAAATCTTAGGCTATGCAGGCGTAGAAACGGCGGTACACCGAGATAATTTAGTGATGGTTTAATCACCCACAAACATCAAGGCGGTCGAAAGTGCGATCGAAGGCAGAAATCGAGGATGTTTGCAGCACAGTATTGCAAGAATTTGTGGTGCTGTGTCCGAACAGCTCGTTCATCGCTTCTGTAAACAGTTCAAATACATTTTGTGCTAATTCTAAAGCTGCTTGACGTTCCGCATCAGTAAGTTCTATTTCTGCTAAAACTTGCAGCATCTCCGGTGTATTTAAAATGTGATGATTTTCCAAACCCACATAACCTCCTCCCAAATAAATATATTCTTTTTTCGTAATTTGCTGTAATTCCATTACCACTTCTAGCGCCGCCTCACAAAAAACTGTGGCGGTTCCTTCCAAGGCTTCGGCTAACACCAGTTTCTGAATGGGAGAGGCTTTCCAAGCGTAGCGTTCGAGAACTGAACACAGCGATCGAGTTTTTTGAGTTTCTTCACCCCAAAGCAGCCTGAAGTCACCGTAACTCATTAGTTGGTTAAATCCGAATGTTTCTAGGTGTTCCAGATATCCGTGCCAGTAGTAGTTTTCTTTGTAAGTATATTTGTTAATTAGTTCCTGAACTTTGTTGGTGCTGGAAGATTCTCGCAGGACATACTTGTTTAAGTCGCTCAAGCCGACCGCCAAAGGAGCAAGTACAGGTGCAAAAATTAGTCGTTGATTCGGGTAAATGTGTTTATTTGCTAGAAAATCCAATAATGGCAATTTTGCAAATTCTTGCTTTTTTTGTTCAATAAATGCTACAATTTTTTCCATAGCTTTTTTCCTTGAGTGGCTGCTCTGAAGATCGTGTTCATACCTCCGTTAATTATCTATGGTTTTGAGCATTAATAGTTGTGTTTGTTATCATACATATTTGTATTGGACATCATAGGTAAGGGTGTTTTAGGTCACAGGAAATTGTGATTTGCATCATTTTGCGTAAATGGCAATTTCAGGACTTACGCAAAAAGTGGTTTGAGGCGCGACAAGTAGCGGTAAGGTGCGGACTGCAAACCTGCAACATCGAGGTTCTGCGTAAGTTCATCTCTTCGCACACTTCTGTCTAAAATAACAATTTCTAATTTTAAGAATTGCCTTTGGGTGCATTGTGAGCTACTGTGTCTTTTGGATCGGTTAAGAAAATAATAGGAGTTAATCTTGGAACGGACTTTTTTAGCGATTAAGCCCGACGGCGTACAGCGCGGACTCGTCGGCGAAATTATCGGTCGTTTTGAAGCCAAGGGCTTTACCTTAGTTGGGATGAAGCTAATCACGGCGAGTCGCGAACTAGCCGAACAGCATTACGCCGTGCACAAAGAAAGACCGTTTTTTGTGGGACTGGTAGACTTCATCACTTCCGGGCCGATGGTGGCGATGGTGTGGGAAGGAGCGGGCGTTGTGGCTTCGGCGAGAAAAATGATTGGCGCCACAAATCCTCTGAATTCTGAACCGGGGACAATTCGTGGCGATTTGGCTGTGAATGTTGGCCGCAATATCATTCACGGTTCTGATGCTGTGGAAACTGCGAACGAGGAAATTAGCCTCTGGTTCAAAGCTGAAGAATTAAGCGGTTGGACTCCTTGTTTAACTCCTTGGATTGTGGAGTAGTTTTGATGTTCTCCCGATTGTTAATCGGGAGAGCGTCTTAATTTTAATAAAACCAAAGCCGGATAGATCTCAAAATTTTCCAAATTTAAAATTCCGTAGAGACGGGTTCACATTCCTGTCCGCTCCCTTCAATACCGCTTATAGTATAATAAAAATTCATATTTTGCTTGCCAAAGTCGATGGAAACTATTAATCTTAAATAACAAGCCGACAGCTTAATCGAGCAATTGCATGAAAACTTTAGATGGCACGATCGGATGTATGCAATTTATTTCAGAAAAACAGAAAAATCATAGGTTTAAATATTGCTGGTACCTCGCACCAGCAACCGTGGAAGGATATCGAGATTAAGTAAAGATTCTGCGTTTGATGCCTATGCTATTAATCTTCTGTGGTGAATTATGAAAAGTATGAAACGAATTATCAGCAGTGTTTTGATTGTGGGTGCGTGTTTGAGTTTTGTGACTGTGCCGCTGATGGTGCAACCTAGTTGGGCGCAAAGTCAAGAAGATGCACAGAGTCAAGAATTACTGAAACTGATAGGGCAAGCAGATCAACAGCAGCAGCAAGAAAAATACCCACAAGCGATCGAAACATGGCAGCAAATTCTAGCCACTGCACAAAAACTTAAAAATAGAGAACTTGAAGCCATAGCACTAAATAGCATTGGTCTTAACTACTACCTTAGTTCCGGGCCGCAACAAGCATTGAAATACTTTAACCAAGCTTTGCCGATCGCGCGGGAAGTCGGCGATCGCTCTGAGGAAGCTGATATTTTGGATAGTATGGGTACAGTATACCACAGTATGGGACAGCCACAAGAAGCATTGAAATACTATAACCAAGCTTTGGCGATCGCGCGACAAATAGGCGATCGCAAGCTGGAAGCTACTATTTTGGAGAATATCAAAGAAGTCAACAACAGCAAGTAAAAGTATAACCTACTAATTTATCATTCACAGCTTACACTCTGCCCCACAAAGCCAATCCGCCGCCCCTTCCCCGAGCCGCAATTATCCCACTTTCTACCAGAAAATATGCAAAAAAAGCCTGCTTCCCCACACTCAAACTAAAAAATTCCGCCTCCCGCGCTTCACCACCGCGAATAAATCCTTGATACACAGTTTTACCCAACAATTTCACAGTAATTCTGGTAAAATCAAATGCTAGAATATTCTGATTAACCCAAAATTTAGTCGGCCCGGAAAGAGTTAGCTTGATCGCACCAACCTGCACCGAATTCTCCACCCTGCCAGTTTGCCTAGGCTTTTCGCCTTCAGCAACAGGTTCTACCGAGTAAGCAATTTGAATTTTCGCCACCCACTCAGGGATGTAACGTCCCGCGCCCAACACAATTCCCGCTTTTTGTCGAGTCTTTTTCGTGCCGGTGATAAAGCACAAGCGCCAATTGCCGGTTAACTGCTCGAAATCATAGCGAATTTTATTTTTCTTGGCGTTTTTCTCAGCTTCTAGGAGGGCTGCAACTACGGCGGCGGAAGATGGTTTAGTATTCGATTTAGCTGCTTGTTCTAGAATTGATATGTTTTCCATTTAACCAACAGTGTAGTAGAAGGAAGTTCGTAGTGAGGACTTTAGTCCTCCAAGTGAAACTAGAGGCGAAGAAGGACTAAAGTCCTTACTACGAACCAGTTTTATTATGCTAACAAGGCCGTTTGTAGTGAGGACTTTAGTCCTCCAAGTGAAACTAGATGCGAAGAAGGACTAAAGTCCTCACTACGAACCAGTTTTATTATGGGTAACAGAGATAATATTAGCTGATGTAGTGGAGAAAAATATGGTTGCGATCGCCCCCACAGACACAGAAATCATCGTTATCGGCAGCGGAATCGGCGGGTTGTGTTGCGGTGCAATGCTTGCCCGATATGGGTTTGACGTGATTGTCTGCGAAAGTCACGCGATCGCGGGCGGGGCAGCCCACGGGTTTAAACGCGACGGATTTACCTTCGACTCCGGGCCATCTTTGTACTCAGGATTATCCTACAGCCCCTCTGCTAACCCGCTGCGACAAGTTCTCGATGCGATCGGCGAAAAACTCCCCTGCATCACCTACGATACTTGGGGTTGCTGCTTGCCCGAAGGCGATTTCGACACCTCCGTAGGCGCGAGTCAATTTGGGGAAGTGCTTTTCAAACTGCGCGGTAGCGCAGCAGCAGCGGAATGGCAACAACTCCAGCGCGTCATGGAACCCTACGCCAAAGCTGCGACAGCCTTACCATCACTGGCTTTGCGCTTCGATTTGGGCGCTGCGATCACCCTCGGCAAATTTGCCCCGGCTTTTCTGCGAAGTGCTGGCGATGCGATCGCACTTGCCGGCCCTTTTAGCAAAATTATGGACAAAAATGTCAAAGATCCGTTTGTGAAAAATTGGCTGAATCTGTTATGCTTCCTGCTGTCTGGACTTCCAGCCGACGGTACGATCGCAGCCGAGGTAGCTTTCATGTTTGCCGACTGGTATCGGCCCGCCGCCGTTTTGGACTATCCGATCGGCGGCAGTGCAGCCCTCGTCGATGCTCTGGTACGCGGTTTAGAGCGCCACGGAGGGCAGTTGCTGCTAAATTCCCACGTTGAAGAAGTTTTAGTGGAAAACAACCGGGCGGCGGGCGTGCGCCTGCGATCGGGCAAAATTATTCGAGCGCGCAAAGCCGTCGTCTCCAACGCCTCGGTTTGGGATACGCTGAAACTATTGCCGGAAAGCTCTGTCCCCAAAAGGTTTCGGCAACAGCGGCAGGCGACTCCCGAATGCGACAGTTTCATGCACTTGCATCTGGGAATTGATGCTGCGGGAGTGCGATCGGACTTAGCGTGTCACTACATCTCCGTTAAGGACTGGGAAATGGGCGTTTCCGCCCCTCAAAACGTCGTTCTCGTCTCGATTCCCTCCCTCCTCGACCAGGGCCTCGCGCCGGAGGGAAAGCACGTCATTCACGCCTACACGCCCGGTAACGAGCCTTACGATTTGTGGCAAAAGCACGCGCGGCGCAGCTATCCCGTAGGGAATCGCACCAGCGCCGAATACCAACAGCAGAAGCAAGCGCGCGCCGAGGTGATGTGGTTGGCTTTAGAGAGAATTATCCCCGATATTCGATCGCGCTGCGAAGTCACTTTAGTCGGGACACCCCTAACCCACGAACGGTTTTTGCGAAGAAATCGCGGCTCCTACGGGCCGGGAATTCGCGCTGGTACCGGCTTGTTTCCCGGGCCGAGAACGCCTTTGGCGGGGCTGTTTTGCTGCGGAGATTCCACGTTTCCGGGTATTGGTTTGCCTGCTGTTGCTGCTAGCGGGGCGATCGCAGCTAATACGATCGCACCTGTGCACAAGCATTTGGAAATGCTGCGGGATATATAGCAATCCTAAATGATTTTCTGTGTGTAAGTATATTGACGTATTTTGGGAAAATCAAATTTATGTTCGTTAGTAAAAAACTCAAACAAAAACTTGACAATCTTAAAAAACCTGCATAAAAACCAATACTTTCTTAAAAAGTTTTTAGCTTGTAACCAAATATCTTCAACGGGATTCTGTTGGGGAGCATTGGGAGCAAATAAAATACAAGTAATTGACCAATTCTCAGGTTCTTTGTCACCATTTAGTT
>JANYGO010000165.1 GCA_025362325.1 Cyanobacteriota bacterium
CTTTTTCATACATTGCCCAATCCATCCGCCCTCATGCTCATTAATAAACCCTAGCAGTTTAGTTTTTTTAGCAGCTAATGATTCGACTGTCTCAGGTTCATGTTCAGGTTCAGATTCAAGTTCCGGCAGTGCAACTTGTTCAGGTTCGGGTTGAGGTAATTGCGATCGCACCCAATTCTCGCCATACTTATCAATCATCACTGCGGTGTAAGCAGCCGATACATCATCCCGATGGTCAGCCAAAGCATACTCAGCTTGAGTTTGCATTTTTGTAGTAGCAACTTGAATGGCTATTGGGCGCGTGGCTTCAGCAATTAAGCGTTGTTCCTGTTCTTGCTGAAATTCCCATTTGTCGATCGCAAGTTGTCGCTGTTTTCTACGATTGCTAATGCAGTAGCCGACGATCGAACTACTTAATGCTCCAATGGCTCCAGCAGCTCTGAAATTAGCCCATTGGTGGAACGGCATCGGGATTAGTGCCAACGCTGCGCTGGTTATTGTCCCTGCCATCGCAGCAATAATTTTACTCATTCCGCACCTCTTGCCGAACCAACGACCGCTACAACCAACAGCAAAATTACTACAGCACCTATACTGATCGCACCGTGAATTTGCTGAAATTTAAACTTTGAAATCAAATCCCAATTAGCTGCTAATAGCCCAACCGCCAATGCTATAATCCCGATTCTTCTGATTTGCTGATTGTCAGCATTTGGGAAAAATGCGAGAGTGACGATCGCAGCAACTATCGAAACAACAATCAGCCCAAAATAACTGGGGCTGACTCTGGCTAAGTTCACGGCTAGAATTCCACCAGCGCCACAGGCAGAGAGAAAGAATGAATTTGAGTAAATTTGCAATCGATCGAACGCATTCGATGACTCAAATTTAGGTGACTCTGCTTGTGGCAGTGGTTGCGGTTGTCTTTGAAACATAATGCCCCCGTAAAATTAACCGATTCCGAACCATTTACCGATTTTCTTAGCGCCTTTGACCACATTGCTGCTAAATTGTTTAGCTTTTCCAGCAATGTTGCCTGACCAATTGAACCCGATTGAATCTCGATTACTGCCACCTATCGCCTGTTGAGGTTTACTGCCAAAAGAACTCTGACTCCACGATTGATTTGAGTTCGACGGCTGTCCCCAATCAGACCCCGTAAAACTTCCATCATTACCAGGAAAACTAGGATGAGAAAACGCAGCTAGACCTTCTTGTAAAGCCATCTTTGCTGCTTTAGCAGTTGCGCGGGCTTGTTCCGACCAAGCCCTAACGCCAGCTTGAACTGCTGGCTCGTTAATTGCTTTTTCTTTGGCTTCTTCAAGTTCTGCTAGAGCTCGTGCCAAGACCGAACCGTTAGCAATTTGGTCTAACTGATTGTTTACTGTCCTTAATTCTTGTTGTAAGGCAATTGCATTCGTTTTGCGGTCTTTTCCTTCAAGTAATTTAGAATTGCGTCCTGTCAGGGCGATTGCCAAGTCAACTGCACCTTTATCAATGCCTTCAATGACCTTAAACCCTTGCTTGGAGAGTTTAACAACGGCATCATTCCAAACTTTTTGAGATTTAATAACATCGCCAAAAATCTCTTCAATTTTGTCAATGTTATCGATTAACCATTTAGCATCAATCCCCAATTGTCCAAACTCCGCCCAATCAGCGACGGTCATTGTCTGTATCATCGAAAAGTCAACGTTTAACTTTTCTTGTAAAAGTTGAGCAACTTCTCCGTCAAGATGAGTGATTAAATGCCCACACAAAGGTCTGTTTGCATCCATGTTATTTATTTACCAGTGGTATCTGTTCTCGTATTAGAAGACAAGTTTGTGTTGGTGATAATTTGAACTCCATTAGCAAATCCCCACCATCAAAACTGCTATGTGTCGATCCTCTACGTTGGCGCAGCCCCCGTAGGGGCGGGCTACGCCAACGTAATCAACCGAAACAGAAAACACAGACTTAAACCAATTCCACATCACTAATTTCTCCTGATTTGAATTAGTTCGCAAACTCGCAAAGATTATCAGATTTATCAGCAATTTTTCTTTGCGAATTTGTTCAAGATTTTGCGACAGAACTAACTGATTTGTAAAAGCATCAGCTAATTCTGTACAAGATTCGATTAACCCCAAAGTCCAGAAATCTGTTTCGGGGCTTTTTTTCCCGGCAAACTTCCTTTTCGCAAATCGAGTGGAGTTTGACGAATTGCGTTAGTGATTTGAGCAAAGTTCGATCGCACTTGAGCACTGCGTTCAGTCAACTTATCGACAACGTTCGCACCGAGTGCGATGTAGAAAGCGTCAACGATTTGGTCGGATGCAGCGTCCGCCACGTCGGTCATCGCGAGACTGGCTTCTTGGGTTGCCGATCGCACAGCAAGCACCATCCCGTTGGTTTCTTCTTCGCTGTCCTGGTGCTGAGAATGGTCGATTTCACGATCGTTGATATCGTCACAGTGTTCAGCGTACCCGTTGCGCTCCGAGGCGATT
>JANYGO010000186.1 GCA_025362325.1 Cyanobacteriota bacterium
TTAAATCCGTTAAAAAATCCGTTGCCGAACTTCCCTCTATCCGTGACATCCGTTAAATCCGTTAAAAAATCCGTTGCCGAACTTCCCTCTATCCGTGACATCCGTTAAATCCGTTAAAAAATCCGTTGCCGAACTTTCCTATAACTATGAAACAACTATTAACTGACTGGGGTTTCACCCGCGAAGGCTTGCGCCACAACAGCCGCGGCGAATATTTAGTATTGCTGCAAGGAGCATTACTAGCAGGATTTGCCATCTTACCAGTTTATCAACTGCCGGGATTGAAAATACAATCAACTCAATTAATTTATCTGATCTGGTTTCTGGCAGCTATGCTCGGCTTAGGCGCATTAATTTTAATCGTCAAAGGATTGATAGACTTAGGAAAAAACCTCACACCTTTACCCTATCCCATAGAAAACGGAGAATTAATCCAAACAGGAATTTACAGCATAGTGCGGCATCCATTATACAGCGGCTTAATTTTAGCCGCCCTCGGCTGGACAATTTTTCAAATGAGCATATCGCACTTAATCGCCACTGCAATTTTAGTGATATTTTTTGACATCAAAGCCAATCGCGAAGAAACCTGGTTGAGTGAAAAATATCCAGACTATTCAGATTACCGCCAGCGAGTCAAAAAACTAATTCCCGGAATTTATTAAAAGTTTTAGATGGCGGTTTGAATCAAGCGTTCTGTGATATACTCGACGATCGCAGGCTGTAACATTAAAGTTGTTGGTGCGCTATCATTGAGCGATCGCCGATCTTCGATGAGCGATCGCCCGGCCAGCGCCTCCAACGCTTCCATCAGTTCGCGTCCAGAAACTTTGGGCAAAATTTCAGCTTTTAGCCTCGCAGGAGTCGCTGCTTCTTGATTAATGGCCAACCAGTACATGATTTGTTGTTGCAGGGGGGATAGGCGATCGAACTGGCGATCGAGCAAATCCCACAAATCGCTAAACACAGTATTTCCTTGCAATAAAAATGCCTGAATGTCACCGCCAAAAATATTTTTAATGTTAGTTGCTGCAAGTTTGATAGCGAGGGGATTGCCGCCAAAATAATTTACAATATCTCGACATTGCAATAGCGTTACCTTTAATCCTTTATCAGCGAGGATTTGCTGGCATACAGGCGGTGAAAGTCCGAAGAGTTTGAGCGATCGCACCGGCAAATTTTCGCCCGATCGCACAGCGAACCCGCCCGGTTGTTCTCGCCCGGTTAAAATCAAACAACTTTGGTGCGATTCGTCAGCAATGCGCGCAATTAACAGTCCGTAATCTTCATAGCCTTGTTGGTATTGTCCGCTGCGATTTCCCCCTTGCAAAATCGACTCCAAATTGTCGAGAACTAACAAACAGCGTTTTTGCCGCAACTGTTCCATGAGAGCAGAAA
Source organism: Cyanobacteriota bacterium (assembly GCA_025362325.1). Classification (GTDB taxonomy): domain Bacteria; phylum Cyanobacteriota; class Cyanobacteriia; order Cyanobacteriales; family Microcoleaceae; genus Microcoleus. The sequence continues at coordinate 1,399 of JANYGO010000186.1, forward strand.
CAGAGTTATTTGTTGTCGCTGATGAATTAGTTAAAATCGGTAAAATATTGCTGAGGATAACATCTAAGGTTGGTGCTTGCCGCAAACTGCGCCAAATCACAAATTCAAATTGAGATTGAATTTGCTGAGCGAGTTTGACAGACAGAGAAGTTTTGCCGATACCGCCCATGCCAAAAATACCGATCGCACGGGTACAATTGCCGCTAATCCAAGTTTCTAATGTTTCGAGTTCCTGTTGGCGGTTGTAAAAAGAGGAAATATCGATCGCTTCTCCCCAATCTTGGATGCAGTTATTTGGTGCGCTGCGATGCTGGTAGCGGCGCAAGACTGCTTGAAGATTTTGCTTTGAGACTTTTTCACCGATGATTTGAGAGATAGTTCGCCACAAATGCGAACCGACTTGTTTAATATAATCGTGTTCGTAAAGTAGGCGATCGGCTATCTCTTGATAAGAATGTCCTTCCCAAGTTTCCAGAAAGACGAGGGATTGAACGTCATTGAGTTTTTGCTTTTTGTTTGCGGATTGTAACAAAATGTCAATTAGGGCGATCGCCTCTTGTGCTTTCATAAATTGTCAGGTTGATTTATTCAGTATATTTACCGATTATTCTGACTGTGGGTTGTTGTTCAGGAAATAAAACCTATTTACTGAATTAACCGCAAGGTAGTCCCTTTTATACTCGGCGGTTGAAACCGCATCTATACGAACAAAGTCGGCTTTCACCTACTAAGAAATAAGGGGGGTATTTAATCAGGATTTGGGATGAGGTTAATTCTAAAATCTAAAACTTGTGCTGAGCGAAGCCGAAGTATCTCAAATCTCAAATCGATTGAGGGAATTTACGCAAGTTTACAAAAGCCTGTCACTTTTTCTCACCGACAGGGCGATGTTTTTGGGGTTTTGATTGAACAAGAAAAGATTTCAGAAATGATTTCCCGACTAATCCTGAAGCAAGGAATCAAGAAATGGCAGATCCTACAACTTACCAATTTAATCTTCCCAGCACCGATCGTCCGCTCGACGTTTTAATTCCTGAAACTTGGTATCCTGGAGTCCGGGATTATTGGTCAGGATGTACGAGTCAACGAGATGTACACCCCATTGATGGCATTAAAGCAGTTGTAATACACGCAACAGCAGGCTCTAGCTCCCAAGGTGCAATTTCAGTAATGAGAGATGGCAAAGCTAGTTTTCATTGGCTTGTTCCAGATGAAAATGAGCCTGAACACGGTGAAAAGATTTGGGCCTGTGCCCCAGAAACCCTCGCTGCTTGGCACGTTCATAACGAAGCATCACACCCTGATGTTAATGGTGGCAGAGTCAGAGTCAATCATTGGTCTTTGGGAATAGAACTTGTCAATACACAACCAGAAAAGAATCCTATCGATACTTTTTCAGATTGGCAGGTTGCTGTCACAGCAAAAATTGTTCGTTACTGTTGGGCTAAGTATCCTAATCTTCGCCATGTAGTATCTCACGCGAAGCTCGATCCGAACTTTCGTCGCGATCCAGAATATTACTTTCCTTGGGAGAAGTTCAAAAAGTTAGTTTTATCTCCGGCTGAATAAGCGCCTTTTGCGACTTTGATAGCAGTAACTAGAAATCCAGATGATATTTCTCTGATTACAGGTGATTCAATTTGCTGCTTATAGGCCAATACGGTTCAGTTAACAACTTTTTTGTCATTGCGCAACGTGAGAGCAATCCCAGTATCTGTTTTTCAAATGGTTTAGCCTCTAGGGCTGTCTTATCTGAACCGTTGGCTTATAGGCTCAGAATATCTGAGCCTATATCTGGCCTACGCTCTTTTCGCCTGCCCGGATTTGTTTCTGTCGCAATTGTTTCAGTATTCTCCAAAAATTTGTGAGGTCAAATCATGAAAGTTATTAATGGTGTTCCATACTTCTCTCAACTAGACAATAAGTTCGAGCCCTACACAGCCTGTAACGTGACATCGCTAGCTATGTGCCTTTGGTACTTAGGTATTCGAGGTCGTGGCAGCCAGCGTCAATTCGAGGACGAACTCTATATACGTGCTGTTGATAATGGCTGGAATCGTTTTACTACCTGGGGGTTGAAAGGTCTAGCTGAAAGTTTTGACGACATCCAAGACGATCTAACTGAAAACGGTACTCTCAAGGACATTCGCGAAGCAATTGATCAGGGAAAACTTTGTATAGTACACGGTTTTTTCACTTCAGTCGGTCATATTATGGTTGTCAAAGGTTACACCGACAGCGGATTTATAGTTAACGATCCAAACGGAGAGTGGTATCCGTGGACGTATGACAGGAATGAGCCAGGAGGTAACAATAAAAAAGGAGAAGGTTTAGAGTATTCCAAACGAGCAATGACATCCTGCTGTGATAGTTGGAGCATCGGTGAGGCACAAGTTCGCTACTCTGCGATAACAAGTGCTCAAGCAGAAAATGAAGGTGACACAATTTGGTTGCATCGCATCTATAAGGTGTAGTCGATAAATTTGCAGAGCGATCGCACCTCATCACCTATTAATCTCGTCACCAGACAACAAAAGATCGGGTGAAAGATGCGATCGGCTGTAACCAATTCAATAATCTAGATAACGAAGAGGAAATCAATATGCCAAGCGCCGATGTGTTTATACAGGCTGGTCATGAAGGACGCACAAGTGGGGCAACTGGAGCTACAGGCCCACTAGGAAATGAAATTGAATGGACTCCCATTGTAGCTGATGAGGCCACTAGAATTCTGAGAAGCGCAGGAGTAAGCGTTATTCGTGAAGATGCAACACTTCAGGGTGTTTATGATGTAAAAGTTGCAATCTTTATTCATTTTGATGGTGATAATCCATCTTGTCGCACTGGTGCTTCAGTTGGCTACAACGATCCAACTGACAAACCTGCTGCAAGTGAATGGAAAGCTCTTTATAGTAATTACTGGCCTTTTCGGTGGATGTCAGACAACTTTACCAGTAATCTTTCAGGATACTATGGCTTCAGCTATACTCGTACCTCAGATGCAGAATTTGTGATTGAGCTGGGAGAAATAAGTTGTCTTGAACAAGCAGAGTGGTTACAGCCGCGCCTTAAATGGCTTGGAAGCCTTATTGCTCACTTTTTAAGCAAACGAATTGATAAAGGCAATGTGCCTGAGCCAGGCCCGTTCAGTGGAGGAATTATCACACCAACTTCTTGGTCAACCTTTTACTCAGGACTAGAACTAGATGGTTTCTCAGTTCCTCAGAAAGGATTGAGTAATCGAACTTTACTAAAAGCATTAGGTGTGGAAACTGAACCGTTTGGTGAAGTTATTAGGCACGAAGATAGGGAATTTATCAAAGGAAAGGTTTCTTGGTTTGGTGGTTCAAAAGATAGAACAATGGCTCCAGATGAAACTGTCGCTTTGACTGGTGAAGTTGGGAGAGGACTATCGGAAGATGACTATTATATTGCCATGCGATGGGACTACCTCGGTCGAAAATTATTTTGGGTAAATCGACATCTATTGGTTGTTAACCCAGCAAATAATAAGGCGGTTATTGTTAGAGCTATTGACTGGGGACCAAATACTTCTACAGGACGTGTTCTAGATTTATCAAAGAAGACCCTTGATTACCTTGGGGTTCAAACAGATGATGAGTTGATCTGCGCTTTTTCTAATTCCAGCAACGGCACTCGGCAAGTTGGCCCTATCTAAAAGTCTTTGCTCACTAGACCCAGGCTAACCAGCCTGCTGCACCGGAACGAAGTTTACTCTGTCGTTAGGTTGCAAGGGTAATTTGCGTCCGGTGTATCATCTCTCTCAACGATCGCCCTAGAGCTCCATCAGCTCGATCGCCCGCAACGCCAAACTGCTAGCTATTAGAGTAGCGATCGCACCTCACCCCTTCATATCCTCAGCAAATAAAGGGAAATGAAGGTTGCAGGTGCGATCGCCCTTTCCTCTAACAACTGACAACTGACAACTGTCAACTCCCAACTGTCAACTGACAACTGACAACTATCAACTGTCAACTGACAACTGACAACTGACTTTCATTCATGCCGCCTACCATCAGGCATCACGGCACCCTTTAAATTCGCCCCCTCCAAATTCGTCTCCAACAGCAAAGCATTCCTCAAATTAGCACCCTGCAAATTAGCACCTTCCAGATTAGCCATCCACAGATTAGCACCCTCCAAATTCGCCCCCGCCAAGTCAGCATTAACGAGAAAAACACCTTTCATAAAAGCACCTGTTAAATTAGCATTTTTTAAGTTACCATCTCCAAAATAAGCATCCTCTAAAAAAGCCTTTTCTAAATTACTTCCCTCCAAATTTGCCCCTACCAAATTGCTGCTTATCAGGTAAACACCAGTCAAGTTGGCCTGTTTTAAGTTAGCATTTACCAAATTGGCACTCCACAAATTGGCATCTTTGAGGTTGGCATTTTCTAAATTGACGCCTTCGAGAAAAACTGCGCTCAAATTAGCCCCAGAAAGATTGCACCCCCGGCATTCTCTGGTAACAAGCAATTGTCGGACTTGATGCTTGACTGAGGAACCGTTGGCTGCGAAAATTATTAAACCTGTAGTTGCTAAGCCGATCGCACACAAAGTCGCCAGTCCGATCGCACTTACAATCTTTCTTTGTGTCATGCCTCAAAAATCTGCTACTTGTATAAAAATATACGCATAATTTCTAGTGCTTGCGATCGAGTTTTGTCCCGATCTTCCCTTCCCTTATGAAAAAACAGTTAAGATTTAAATTCCTGACGATCGCCCTAATCTCGATCCTAGCAATAATCGGTGTCGGGTGCGATCGCCTACTCAAAAAACCCTTTCAACTCCCCACCTCAGCCAAACAAGAACCCTGGCCTGTTAAAATCGGCCTCCGAACAGCCATTCTCCGCGACAACATCCCAACAGTCAACCGCATAGTTCTCGTACCCGACGAAGCCACATTCTTAGCAGCAATCCAAAAGTGGAACCTCAAAGGACACTGGCCAATTCTCATCGAAGACAAGAAATATGCGCCGATGTTTTTGCAGCGCTTCCAGCCCGAAGAAATAGTCCGTTTGCCGAGCATCAAACAGCAACTGCCAAAAAATCAAAAACTCCAACAATTAATGCTCAACAGCGCAGCAGCAGCCTGGAATGCCACCGATACTCAAACCTTAAATGCAAAATGGACTGAGCTTGGCTGGGAACCCCCAGGAGTAGTAATCGCATCAGAAAACGACCCCGCACGTACAGCAGCAGTTGCCTTAGCAGCCGCCCGCGGCCAACCTTTAGTATTTCTCGAAGGTAACTTCGGAAAACCCAACGATAACCTCAATGATGCACAGTGGAAAAATCTGCAAGTAGCGGTTACAAAAGCCGTCGAATCCACCGGATATTTTTACTCTAAACTCGGAGACCAGATCGACACAATTACCATTGTACGCCAACTAGCAGTAAAATATCAATCCCCCCAAAACAAAGACGAACAATTAGCTGTTACCGACGGTTTGGGAAGGCATCCCAACGGCGAACGGTGGGCCGCCGCCGGCTGGATTTACGGTTCCCAAGTGCGATCGCTCTATCAAGCCATGTGTGCCATATTTCTCGACAGCCAAACAGCCATGCTTTATGACAGCTACCCAAAAGAAGGAAATTGGGGAAAATATGAAATGGAAGAAGCAGCTAGCGGACTACAAAGCATAGGGATTAATGTCGAATTAGTCCAGCAACCCGATTCTAGCCTGCAAACATGGCGGAGTTTAGCATCAAAACCGTGGACGTTTGACTTAATATTGATGAATTCCAAAGGCTATCCAAAATCATTTCAAGTCGGCGACGGCGATGCCTCAGTTGAGGATATACCAAAACTCCAATTTCCCGCAGCAATCCACATGATTCACAGTTGGTCAGCAGCAGATCCAGATGATGCAAATACCGTTGCCGGCAGGTGGTTGCAAAATGGCGCTTACGCCTATATTGGTAGCGTCAACGAACCTCTTTTATCTGCATTTATCCCACCTAAAATAATGGTTGATCGCCTGAAGCGAGGTGCACCCTTTTTAATCGCAGCCCGCCAGCTAGAATCCCCTCCCTGGAAAGTCGCCACCATCGGCGATCCGCTAATGTTGATCGCCAAACCCAGACCCAGAATCCCGGCCGCACAACAACCGATATGATGTGTCCGATCGAACAACCGCAATCAAACAGGTTGGTAGTGAGGACTTCATTCCGCATCAAACACAGGTTGGTAGTGAGGACTTCAGTCCGCATCAAACACAGGTTGGTAGTGAGGACTTCAGTCCGCATCAAACACGGAGGACTTTAGTCCTCACTACAAACTTTCAATTTAAGATTTTTTGTCCAATCTCAAATCTCAAATCGCAGTGTTTAGTTTCACTTATTGTTACCATACTGCCAGCTCAGCGATCCGATTGTGCGATCGCCAGAACCTCTAGCACTGTAGATATAGTTAATTAGGATTATCACTCAGTTTATTGGAGTTTGAATGTCACTGAGCATACAATTGTCACCTAAAATTCAGTCACCCTCAGAAGCGGTAATTCTACCCCAGCCGCCAGCCCCAAAAATCTGCCCTAAAATACGCCTTAATTAACTTGTCAATTCCCCTAAAATCACTCAAAATGAGAATAAGAAATAAAATGTAATATTTATCTAACTTCTCACAGAAGAACTAACCCCTAAATGAGAGCCACCCATCCTGTGGATCTGCTGCCGCCCGGGCAAACCGCAGAAACTCCCCAAGCATCCCGCCTCAGCCCGCTGTTCAACCGCCTGCACCCGAGCCCAGAAACCCTGCTACTTATCCTCTCCCTAGTCATAGGAGGAGTTACGGGTGCAGGCGTCGTCACCTTTCACTATCTGATCAACTTGATTCACAGCCTGATGCTGGAAGACTTCATGGGGGCGATCGCCTCGAAAGGCTCTTGGACGCTAGCCTGCATTCCCACCCTCGGCGGAGTCATCATCGGGCTGATGCGCTGGCGGTTTCGGGATTTTGGCCCGAATATGTCTTCCTTAATTGCAGCCACCCGCGGCCTGCAAGAACTCTCCCCCCTCAAACCCATCACCAAAATGGTGGCCGCCTCAGTATCCCTCGGCACCGGCGCATCCCTCGGCCCGGAAGCCCCCAGCGTCGAAATCGGCGCCAACTTCGGAATGCTGCTAGCTCAAGTCTTGCAGCTCTCCCCAGAACGGCAGCGCTTGCTCCTCGGCGCCGGAGCAGCAGCGGGTTTATCTGCGGGATTTAACTCTCCCATCGCCGGAGTCTTTTTTGCGTTAGAAGTCGTACTCGGTAGCACCTTCGCCACTTCGTCAGTCAGCGTTGTCTTGCTCTCGGCGGTAGTTTCGGCGCTGATCGCTCAAATTTGTTTGGGAGCTCAGCCGGCCTTTGCTTTGCCTGTCTACGATGTCCGCAGCCCCTTAGAACTACCTCTGTACATGGGATTGGGACTTTTGGCGAGCGGAGTTTCCCTAGCTTATACAGAAGCAATTCAATTGGCCGATCGATGTTTTCAAGGAAAAGTCCAAGGATTTGCTTGGCTGGGACGACTGCCCCGCCCGCTTCATCCCATCATCGGCGGGGCTTGCGTCGGCTTAGTCGCCCTGCAATTACCTCAAGTTTTGGGCGTCGGCTACGAAACAGTCCAAGCCATGCTCCAAGATGTGAAATTTTCCTTGTCTTTGCTGCTGGTGCTGCTATTGGTCAAACTGGCGGTGACAGCAATCAGCCTCGGCAGCGGTTTAGTGGGCGGGATATTCGCTCCGGCGATGTTTTTGGGAGCTTCCTTGGGTTCGGCTTACGGCATCTTTTTGGAAATGATCCCGGCATTGAGCGATCGCGTCGCAGGCCCTCCCGCCTACGCAATGGTGGGCATGGCCGCCGTCCTCGCCGGTAGCGCCAGAGCACCGCTGACAGCCATTCTGTTGATGTTTGAATTAACCCGTGATTACAGGATTGTGTTGCCTTTGATGGCCGCAGTCGGATTGAGCGTTTGGTTGGTGGAGTTTGTGAATCGTCGATCGGCAGCCCACAGCCTCAACCTCCAGCAAATGGGCGTAGATGTGGCTGTCAATACGCCGATCCAAGCCCGAGAACAGTTGCAGGATTGGGAAGACGCTCTCGGAGAAAGAATTGTCACAGAACTGATTTCTTGCGAGCTCCCCACCGAAGGCGAAGAGATTATCGAGGAGCCAGCGTTAGTAATGGCTAATGCACATTTCCCACAAGATGTCAAGCCTTTGTCTGAAACAAAATAAGCGGTTGAAGTGCGATCGAATCTCCCTGCTCCGTCACAAAACTAATAGCCGAAAACCTAAATATTACAGCCATGATATTTATCAACCCAAAAACCGATTACGCCTTCAAAAAAATCTTCGGTTCCTCAGAAAGCAAAGACATTCTAATTAGCTTTCTCAACGCCTTGATTTATGAAGGGAATCCCACCATCCAAGACTTAGAAATTATCAACCCAAATCTGCCGCCCAAACTTGAAGGCTTAAAAGATACTTATCTGGATGTGAAAGCCAAACTAATCGACGGCACTTTAGTAATTATTGAAATGCAGGTACTCAACGTCCAGTCTTTTGGCAAGCGAGTTTTGTACAATGCAGCAAAGACTTATGCTTTTCAATTGGAAGCAGCACAAGGATATCGATTGCTGAAGCCAGTGATTGCTTTGACAATTACTGATTTTGAAATGTTTGCTGACAGCGAAGAATGGATTTCGAGATTTGTGTTCAAAGAAGTAAAGAAAAACTTTACTTATCCCGAAAACAATCTAGATTTAGTGTTTGTAGAGTTGCCAAAGTTTATCAAAGGACAGGAGGAACTTGAAAGTTTAGCAGACAAATGGATTTATTTCATGAAAAATGCCAGAAGTCTGACATCAGTTCCCGAAACAATGGATAGCATACCAGAAATACATGAAGCTTTTAATATTGCGAATCAAGCCAAGTTAAGCCGGGAAGAACTGGAAGATTTAGACAGAAGAGAACAGTTTATTTATGACCAACAAGGAGCAATTATTAAGGCAGTTCAGGAAGGCATAGAACAAGGAATAGAACAAGGCATAGAACAAGGAAAGCGATTCGAGAAGTTGGCGATCGCCCGACAATTACTCTCACAGCTAGATAATGCCACGATCGCCCAAGTTACGGGGCTTAGCGTTGAGGATGTGCAGAATTTGCGATCGACCAATTCATAGTTTAAAGTGGGCGATCGTACCTTGAGCCGATCGCCCACACACAACCCCCAAATCTGGCATACAGTGGCGCTACCCTCAACTCTGGGCTAAAATAATCAAATATTATTAACAATCGGCCCAGAGGAGCTTCGGTGGCAGGAAACGAGGCAACTGCAAAAAACAAAAGTCAAAATATATCAGGAAAAACCCCCTTGGGTTCCAGTCATTACGGCTTGTTAGGGCTGCATCCTTCAGCCTCCGCGATCGAAATTCGGCGATCGTACCGGGAACTGAGCAAACTCTACCATCCCGATACCACCGACTTGCCCCCAGCAGTCGCCACAGCCAAATTTCAGCAGCTAAACAACGCCTACGCCACCCTCAGCAACCCAGAACGTCGCCTCGCCTACGACCTCAAAATAGGCTATTCTCGCCTGAACGTGATTCAGTCGCCCCCAGGCTTCAATACTCCGGTTTCTCGATCGGGCGAAAAAACTTCTAACTCAGCTTACCTAGACCCCACGGATCGCCCTTTGTCCCCAGGAGAAATATTCGCTCTGTTTATCATGGGATCTACTTTAGTCGGATGTTTGATACTGGCGATCGCGATCGGCTTAATTCGCGGCAATTAAACAGTCTTGGCTGCAAAAAGTGGTTTGATGCACTACTTATAGGTTTCTACTTATCAGCCTCTTGGTGCGCAGTGCGCACCCTACTAAAATCCCCCATCCCAAATCTAAAATCCCCCAATCTAAAATCAAAAATCCAATGACTCTTCCTTCCGCTGACACTCCTTTATACAGCCATCCACTCCCGGAAATCGAGCAGTGGCTAATCAGTCGCGGCTGCCAGCAAGACCGGGCAGAACTCCACTGCTGGCAGATCGATCGACCTACTTGGAAAGCAGAACTCTCCCTCGATATCGATCAAGTTACCATTCGTTACATCGATGCCGGAGCAGACGGCCAAGACGTTCAGCGAGTCTTCAAATACTCTCTCTCGCGTCACGACATTGAAGATGCCGTTTTCTCAGGCCCCTAATTTGATTTTAGATTGGCGATTTTAGATTTTAGATTTCGGAATACAGGTCAGAATCAACACCTAATGGGAAACTGAGAAATTAATCTAAAATCTCAAATCCAAAATCTAAAATCGTCAGATTTTGCCAAATCGGCGGCTGCGCTGCTGATAAACAGACAAAGCGCGGTGAAACTCCGATCGATCAAAATCCGGCCACAGCGTCTCAGTAATGTAAATTTCCGCATAAGCCATTTGCCACAGCAGAAAATTGCTCAGACGCATTTCCCCGCTCGTCCGAATCAGCAAATCCGGATCGCAAACATCAGCAGTATACAAATAGCGTTTAAATAAAACCTCATCAATCTCCTCCGGCTGCAACTTGCCCTCTTGCACCTGAGTGGCGATCGCCCGACAAGCCTGTACAATCTCCTGGCGGCCGCCATAATTCGTCGCCACCCGAAACAAAATCCCCCGATTGTGCTGAGTTGCCGTCACAGAACGCTCAATTTCCGCCTGCAAAGACTTCGGCAAAGCCTTCAAATTCCCCATAAATTGAATTTGCACGTCCTCGTCCACCATCTCCCGCAATTCTTGCCGCAGCTTGCCCTCAAACAAACTCATCAAAAAATCCACCTCCCCGGCAGGCCGCCCCCAATTCTCCGTCGAAAAAGCATAGGCCGTTAAAGCTGGAATCCCCCAATCTTTGCAGCAGCGCAGCAGTTCCTTGAGAGCGCTAGCCCCGCGGCGGTGCCCCGCAATCCGCGGCAACCCCTTATTTTTAGCCCAGCGCCCGTTCCCGTCCATAATCACTGCTATGTGCTTAGGCAGTAGTTCTTGTTGTAGATCCGCAGGCAACTTTTGCAAGCAAATTCCTTGACTCATGGTTTCTCCCGATTACCAGACTAACGGCGCAGTATCCGTTTTAACAGTGTCACTCCCTTCAATCCTATCTGCCGTCCGAAATTGCCGATCGGAATTGGAGCCACAGCTCTTTCTCCCTCCGACGGAAACAGCTTTGCTTCCAGCAATTCCTTAAGTTTGCTGCTAGTCAAAGGTCGATTTAAAATTCCCATCTGCGCCAGAGAAATCGAACCCGTTTCCTCGGACACCACCACGCACACGCAAGCTTGCACCCGTTCCGTAATCCCCATCGCCGCCCGGTGGCGGGTTCCCAACTGTCGCGAGGCGCTGCGATCGGACAAAGGCAAAATTACCCCCGCCGAGACGATCCGCGAAGCTCGAATCAACACAGCCCCATCGTGCAGCAAAGTTTGCGGCTGAAAGATAGTCTGCAACAATTCCTTAGAGACTTCAGCATTTAGCTTAACTCCCGGCACAGAGAAATCCCGATCGTCGATCGGAGAATCTGTTTCTATAATTAATAAAGCGCCCGTGCGGTTTTGCGAAAGTTCTTTTACTGCGTCCACAATTTCATCTATTACGCTGTCCGGTTCGGGAGTTGGTCGGCGATCGCGTCCAAACAATTGCAGAATTTCCCCCCTACCCAATTGTTCCAGAAATCGGCGAAACTCCGACTGCAATATTACCGCCATTGCCACAGCCGAACCAGTCACCAAGCTGTTTAGAGCAACGTGCAACAGCCTCAATCCAGCCCAGTTGCTCACCGCCGCCGCCAGCATCAAAATAATAAATCCCCGTACCATCCACAGCGTCCGGCGCTCCCCAACAATGACGAGCACCAAATACGCAAGCGCAAATACCAGTCCAATATCGATCCCTTGAATCAATAAGGACTGAATGAGGCCAAAGTCATAGCCAGATTGTTGATTGTTCATGGTTCATCGAACGCTACCGCCTGTGAACCGCGAACCGTGATGCACTCGAACCCGTGAACCATGAACAGTTGTTATTCCAATCGCGTAACTGAACAAGCCAAAAGTAAAAAGTTAAAAGACAATCATTAAGAAATCCCAATGAATTATCTTACTTTTTACTTTTTACTTTTTATTTTTTACTTTTGAGTTCCGAGTCGTTCCGGAAGGCGGTCAAACCTCAGTAAGTCCTGGTAAGTTTCCCGCTGTAAAATCGTGTTAACTTCCCCATTGTTCACTAAAACCGCTGCCGGTCGAGGCACTCTGTTGTAGTTAGAAGACATACTATAGTTGTATGCCCCGGTCGCCGTCACCGCCAGGATATCTCCCGCGTGACACTCCGGCAATTTGGCATCTTTAATCAGAACATCGCCTGACTCGCAGTGTTTTCCAGCAACTGTTACTGTTTCCGTTAAGGGAGCAGACATTTTGCCGGCTGCGACGATTCGATAAACTGATTGATAGGTAATAGGACGCGGATTGTCCGACATCCCGCCATCTACAGCTAAATACGTCCGCATTCCCGGAATGACTTTTTGAGAGCCCACCGTATAAGCGGTGACGCAGGCTGTACCGACGAGCGATCGACCAGGTTCGCAAAGCAATTTCGGTAATGGCAATTGGTGCCGCTCGCAAGCTGCTACCACTGCGGTGCAAATTGTCCGAGCCCAATCGTCAATGCTAGGAGGATCGTCCGTTTCAGTATAGCGAATGCCCAACCCACCGCCAATATTAATTTCTGTCGCCGGCAAATCATAACTTTGTGCTTTTGTCAAGGCCTGAATTATGACCTCGGCTAAGTCGTCGTGGGGTTGCAGTTCAAAAATCTGAGAGCCGATGTGAGCGTGCACTCCCACACAATATAAGGACGGCTGTTCGCTGATGAACTTAAATACTCGATCGAGCGAATTGGGATCGAAGCCAAATTTACTATCGATTTGACCCGTCTGAATGTACTCGTGGGTGTGACACTCAATTCCCGGAGTAAACCGCACCATAATTCGTATCGGCCCACCGGTTTTGCTGCTGACACCCAATTTCCCCAACTCGGAGAGAGTCTCTAAATCCTGCCAATTATCGGCTACGGTAGTGCAGCCGCTTTCGACAGCTAGCTGGATTTCCTCGCGGGACTTGTTGTTACCGTGGAAGTAGATTTTATCGGGACTGACACCGGCTTGCAGTGCAGTATGGATTTCGCCGGCAGATACGACATCGATGCCTAAACCTTCCGAAGCTGCGATCGCGCAAACCGCCAAACAACTCCAAGCTTTAGAAGCATAGAGCACTTGAGTTTCGCCCGGATAGTAACGTGCAAAAGCATCCCGGTACTGGGTGCAAGCCGCCCGCAGCGTTTCTTCGTCTAAAATATACAGTGGCGAGCCAAATTGCTCCACCAAAGCTGTCACTTCGCAGCCTCCGATTTCCAACCGATCGCTGCTGTTAACACTGGCTGTCAGCGGTAACAGTTCTTGATTGGGCGATCGAGTTTGCAGGGCTTGTTGAGACTCAGACAGATACTTAAGTCCCGATTCGACCCCGAAAGATTGAGTTGATACCATCGCGCAATAACTATCCTTACGGTCTTTCCCAGTGTACAATTGACCGCAAGCAATTGGGTCATAAGCGCCCAGATTGATGCTTTTGAGTAATTAAAAAATCTAAAATCCCCTGTGCGTTTTATAGAAATTAAACATCTTGCCGCAGAACACCTCCCTAGTGCAGTAGAGCTCGATCGACTTTGTTTTGGGGGACTTTGGGCGATCGAAGGCTACAGGCGCGAGTTAGACAGTCCTAACAGCGATTTATTAGGTTTGTGGACGTGGGAAACTGACGACTGTGAATCAGCTCAAAACCTGGCGGGCACGGGGGCACAGCCCCTACAGATTCCGCCAACTCTCATCGGTGTCGGTTGTTTGTGGGCAATTTTAGAAGAAGCTCACATTATCATGCTGGCAATTCATCCTCAGTTTCAACGTCAGGGTTTAGGACAAGCTCTGCTTTTGGCTTTGCTAAAATCGGCTTGCGACAGGCAATTAGAGCGATCGACTTTAGAGGTGCGGGATTCTAATGTAGCGGCAGTTTACCTGTACAAAAAATTTGGTTTTAAAGAAGCGGGACGGCGCAAGCGATACTACGAAGACACTGGGGAAGATGCTCTAGTGATGTGGCGCAGCGGTCTGGAAAAACCGGAATTTCAGCGATATTTGGCGGTTGAGAAAGTGCAGATGTGCGATCGGCTCTACCAGAAAAAGTGGGATTTGGCGATCGATAGTTTTGACTTTTGAATGTAATTTCTTGTGCCTTTAACTTGCATTGATATCATTTCCGGTTACACCGTCAGGTGATGTTGACTGTTGACTGTGAACAGTCAACAGTCAACAGTCAACAGTCAACTCTAATTTACTATTCCGATGAAGAGAGGATTCGATATGACACATAATTGGTTACTCGATATCAATTTAGTTCAAAATCCTCACAGGACATCAGCCTCAACATTCGACTAAACATCAGCCTGAATAGCCATACTTACCGCTTTGCTTCGCGACTCTATAATTTGACCGATCTCGCGCCCCAAGCTAGGTTGACGTTCAATCATCGTATTTACAGCATCCGAGTAGACGACAAGAACTTGCAAATCGTCAACGGCGACAA
>JANYGO010000201.1 GCA_025362325.1 Cyanobacteriota bacterium
GCTTTCGGTAGTGATTCCCACGATCGCAGCACCATCACCGATTCGTTCCACCAATAACTTAGCACAGTCGATCGGCAAAAACAGCACCAACTCAAAATCCTCTCCACCGTACAACGCCCAATCCAGAGCCTTTTCAGTAGATACGATTTCGCTTAAAATAGGGGGAATTGGTATTTTTGCGCGATCGACTTTTGCACCCACACCGCTAGCCCGACAAACTTGCACAATCGCATCAGCCAAACCATCGCTGCTGTCCATTCCAGCAATCGAAAACTCACCCGCAGCATCTAAAATTTCCCACAAAATCGGCAAAACATCCAGCCGCGGTTTAGGCTGCTGATGAGCGAGAATTAAAGAAGTTCGATCGCCCTTTTCCAGATTCTGCCCAAATTCTGGATTCAACAACAATTCTAATCCCGCGCGGGATGCTCCGTGAAACCCAGTCGCCACAATCGCCCAATTCGATCGCGCATTTGACCTGCGAATGGTACGATTTTCCTCAACCTGTCCGAAAGCCGTAATCGCCACAGTCACCACGGGCGATCGCACAACATCACCACCGGCGATCGGCGTATGATATTCTTGCAAACAAGCCGTCATCCCCCGATAAAACTCTTCCACCCAATCCACAGCCGTATCCGCCGCCACAGCCAGGGCTACCGTCACCGCCAGAGGCATTGCACCCATCGCAGCCAGATCCGACAAATTCGCCGCTGCCGCCCGCCATCCTGCATAATAAGGGCCTGTGGTGCGATCGCTAAAATGCACACCATCCACCAACATATCTGTAGTGATAGCCAGAGATTTGTGGGGATTTGTAGGGATGACAGCGCAATCATCCCCCACAATTTCGGCGGGACAGAATTTTTGTAATATTCTTAAAAGACCTTGTTCTCCGATATCTTTAACTTTCATAAATTATAATTAATTCTGCTGGGGCGCAGCAGGCGCAGAGACAACAGAAAAGAGAGTGTGTTTATTGTAAATTTGATGAGATTGTACAGCACTTTTCAATCCGATCGAATATATTATGGAGGACACGGCGCAGTCCCCATTGCTGTCAACAATCGTCTGAAAACTTTTGTATCTCTCGTTTGTTACCGAGTATGAATACCCCTAACTCCACCCTGCGACTAAGAAGGATTTAGGGTATCGAGCCCGATCGCACTTATCCATCCCCAATCAACCAAAATTCAACGGATCGACATCAATAGTTAGACTAACAGAACGCGGCGTACGTGAAGCGAAGCTATCCCGAAGGGAATCGCGCAACCCGATCAAATCCGACAAATCCAGCGAATCATCCAAAGGCAACTTCAGCAAAATCTGCCACCTATAGCGATTAGCCACCCGCATAATCGCCGCAGGTGCAGGCCCCAACATCTCGCAGCCAGTCACCGAAAGTCGATCAATATACTCCCGACAAACAGACGCCAATTGTACCGCAGTCACCGCAACTTCCGCCGCATCAACACTACTCAACCGCAACAAAATCAGCCGCCCCGAAGGTGGATAATTCAGCGCCGCCCTTTCTGCCAATTCCGTCTCCACAAAACCCGCATATTCGTGCCGCCTCACAGCTTGAATTACCCGGTGTTCGGGAGTGTAAGTTTGAATAATTACCCGCCCCGGATCGTCACCTCTGCCCGCACGTCCCGCCACTTGAGTTAATGTTTGAAAAGCTCGTTCACTTGCCCGATAATCCGATAAGTTGAGCAACCCATCAGCAGACACAACTCCCACCAATGTAACTTGAGCTAAATCTAACCCCTTCGTCAGCATTTGCGTGCCGAGTAAAATATCAGCTTCACCGTTGGCAAATTGCGTTAACAATCGGCGGTGATCGCCCTTATTTCTCGTAGTATCACTATCAAACCGAATCCCCCGCAATTCTGGAAATAATCTTGTTAATTCCTCTTCGACTCGCTGGGTGCCGCTGCCGAAGTTTTTGAAGTAAGGAGAACTGCATTCTGGACAGTTTTGAGGATGCCTTTCCGTGTGGTTGCAGTAGTGACAGCGCAAGATTTCTGCACTTCCTTCGCCGACGTGGTGATAGGACAGGGAAACATCGCAATTCGGGCATTCCATCACATAGCCACAACTGCGACAAGAGACAAATGTGCTGTGTCCTCTGCGGTGAATAAACAGGATGCCTTGCTGTTGTCTGGCTTGTAATTGTTCCAGGGCGTTTTGCAGCGAAGTGCTGAAAATTGAGCGGTTGCCTTGCCGCAATTCTTGGCGCATATCCACTACTTCCACAGGCGGCATCGGGCGGGAATAAATGCGAGTTGGTAATGATAAATAATGGATAGTTGGTAATGAGTCATAATCTCGGCGCGTCCCCACCAAAGTCTCTAAGGCTGGCGTTGCGGAACCTAAAATTAAGGGACAATTTTCTAATTCGGCGCGCCATTTGGCAACGGTGCGGGCGTGGTAGCATGGCGCTGGTTGGTCTTGTTTGAAGCTGCTGTCGTGTTCTTCGTCGAGGATAATTAAGCCGAGGTGAGGTAAAGGTGCGAAAATGGCCGATCGCGTGCCGATGACAATTTGCGGCGTTCCAGTCAGCATCTGCCGCCATGTATCGTAACGTTCGCCGTCGGATAGGGCGCTGTGGTACACGCAAATTTGCTCGCCAAACCGGGCGCGGAATCTGTCTGTAAGTTGCGGTGTCAAGCCGATTTCGGGGACGAGGACGAGGGCGGATTTGCCACTGGCGAGGATTGGGGCGATCGCCTGCAAATACACTTCAGTCTTACCAGAACCGGTAACGCCGTGCAACAGCACTTGACGGAATCCCGAAAAACTGTTAATAAACCTTAAAGCTTCTGCTTGAAAATGAGTTAAATTTTTCGGTGCATCGGGTAATTGAGCAATTGGGCGATCGAGCCTGAGCACTTCCCTTTGATCGATTACAACACTGCCTTTTAGTTCCAAATTTTTGACAACCGAAGAACTTGCGCTGCTAATTCTCAGCAAATCATTCACCCACATTTCACCACCGCCCCGCCGCAAAACTTCCAATACTTCTTGTTGCCGCTTGGTTAAATCCGTGACAAATGCACTGGGGATTAATGTCACTGCCGGTTTGAGTTGTGGTTTCGGAGGATTGGGCGGTTCTAAATAACTTTCTACCCAGCCTCGTTTCAATAAATCTTTCAAGCCCCGATAACTTCCCTTGACTTGGCGCTGGAGGTATTGCCAAGTATAATCGCCGTTTTTTTGAGCTTGCAGCAATTGCAAAATTTGACTGGCGGCGGGATTTAGAAATGTTTCGGCATTCGGAGAAATAGCATCCTTAATTAAGCGGATTCGGCGCACGGAACGGCTTAACAAACCGGGTGGCAGTGACGCTCTAATTACTTGAATTAATGGTGTGCAATAATAGGTGGATATTCGTTCTATTAGTTCCCAATAACTAGCAGGAAAAAAGCCCGTAGTAACAACATCTTCTACATCTTTAACCCGCGCCGGATCTAAGTCGGCCGGCAGTTGAGCAATGAACCGAATGGCGATCGCCCCTACCTGTTGACTGCCAAAGGGTACACTCAAAATATCCCCCGGCTGCACGTTCATTTCCGCAGGTAAGCTATAGGTAAATAACTTGTTTTCCTCCCCCGGCGAGTCCCCCGCGCCCCTAAAAGGAGAGTCCACCAACACCTCGATCCACTGTGCCCGCACGGTGGGGCGCTGGGGCGGTTGGCTGCTACCATAGGATGCCCCGGCCTCTGCCGCGGAGGGGGTTGATAAACCAAAAGTGACAGTAGACATAGGGTTGCACATCAAACTAGGAGGAGCCGCGGTCATCAGGAGTTTTTATTATCCCTCAGTTTAGCTCGATCGATCGAGACTTACGCAGAACCTATATTTTACTCGTTTTACTCGTTACCAGGAAGAGCGAAAGTAACGCAGATCCGGAGGCTCTGCCTCCCTAATTCTGTGTCGAGGCAGAGCCTCTAGATATAGGTTAATTCTGTGTCGAGGCAGAGCCTCTAGATATAGGTTCCCAGGCAGAGCCAGGGAACCAGTGAGATTACTCAAAACACTCCCCCTCTTCCTCTCTCCCCCTCCCGCCTTAGCTGCGGGGTTTAGCGACGATCGGAATCTCGATCGCAAATTCAGTCCCTTCTCCAACAGCCGATATGCACTCCAACCTCCCGCCGTGTTTGTCCACAACAATTTGATAACTAATTGACAGCCCCAAACCAGTCCCATGCCCGACTGGTTTGGTAGTGAAAAACGGATCGAAAATTTTCCCTTTTACAGCTTCATTCATGCCCAGACCATTATCTTTGATGCTAATTCTTGCCCAGTTTTCCGAAATAATAGAAGTAGTAATTGCCATCTGGCTAGGGTTTGCTTCTATCTCGATCGGGGAACGCTTTTGGTCTCGATCCCGCACGGCATCAACAGCATTGTTAATGATGTTCATGAATACCTGATTCAATTGTCCCGGATAACATTCTATTTTTGGCAAATTGCCATAATTTTTCATAATCTCGATAGCCGGATAACCTGGTTTTTCCTTAGTTAAATTTTGCAAAATTAACAAGGTGCTGTCAATTCCTTCGTGAATGTTAACTGGTTTCTTTTCGGCTTCGTCTACCCGCGCAAAATTGCGTAAAGTCAGCACGATTTCGCGGATACGCTCGGAACCAACTTTCATTGACGAAAGAGTTTTCAACAAATCTTCGCGCAGAAAGTTCAAGTCAATCTTTTCCAGAAAATCTTCAATTTCTGCATCAGTTTCTGTATACCGATTCTGGTACATTTCGAGCAATTTTAGAATATCGCCAGTGTAGTCATTGACATAGGTAATATTACCGTAGATAAAGTTGACGGGATTGTTGATTTCGTGGGCGATACCAGCCACCAAAATCCCCAAAGCCGACATTTTTTCGGCTTCGATCAATTTGATCTGCATTGCTTGCTGGTTTGAGAGAGCTTTTTCTAGTGTAGACATTCTGTGTTTTAAGATTTTTTCGGAATCTATAAATTTCTGAGTGACTGTTTTTAGCAAAAATTCTTTTTCTTGATTTAGGGCTTCTAATTGGCTGCGTTCGGCTTCCGAAGTTTCGAGTTTTTCCCGCAGGATTAGATTTGCTTTTTCTAGCTCCTTGATTCTTTTTTCCCAGTCTGTTGGTTCCATCGGCTATTATTTTGAACCTAAAAATACTCTCATAAAAGTTTGATTTTTAAATTTAATGGCACCCTTTACTTACTTAGAATCTTGTCGCGACTAGACTCGAAAATTTTGTCAGGAAACTTCAACATCTCCTTTATTTTGCTACATCTAAAAATCTTATCTAAAATTGATTCAAAATGTCAAGAGATTAACAACAAACTTAGTTAGAACCGATCGCAGTTTTTCATTTCCGCACTCGCATTCGCGCGGTTGTCATCCGATCGCCCGATCAGCCCGTTAGCGTTAGCGCAGCAAGCTCTGATGAAAGCTTGCATTCGAGAGGATCGCACATTTGTAGGGCCTGCCCCAGCGTGAAAGATGGCCCGATGAGCGACAAGATTTGTACAAAACCCGCCCCGGGCGATCGCCCACAAGCAATCTCAAGTACCAAGCCAATTGTGCTGTCCCAGAAGGCAATCATACTATACCATTGCTGAGAAATCTCGCTCCACTGTGTCGATCGCACTCACACACCCGCACCATTTTGTGGTAAGAACTACTACTTGTGACAACATCGACACAGCAGTTTATATTTGGAGAATAATTGATGTCAGGTAGCGAAGTTCGTGCAGACTTTTGGATGAGCGAGTACATTACCCCTTGGGATATTTACGTTCACGGTATCATCAGCGTACTCGCTTACAAGAAAACTGCCTACCAAGAAATGTACGTCGTTGAAACCGGTACCTACGGCAAAGGCTTAGTTTTGGACGGCAAATGGCAATCTTGTACAGGCGACGAGTTTCTGTACCACGAGCCCCTGGTGCACCCAGCGATGATTGCTCACGGTTCGCCCAAAAAAGTTCTCGTGCTCGGCGGCGGAGAAGGAGCTACAATTAGAGAAGTCCTGCGCTGGAAATCAGTTGAAAAAGTCGTGATGATCGACATTGACGGCGAAGTAGTAGAAGCTTGCCGCGAACACCTGCCAGAAATGCACCAAAATGCCTTTGACGACCCCCGTTGCGAAGTAGTAATCGGCGACGCTTTGGACTATTTAGACAACACTGACAACGATTGGGATATTGTGATTTCTGACTTATCCGATCCCATTGAAGAAGGCCCATCTTTCCAGTTGTTTACCAAAGAGTATTTTGAGAAAGTTCGCAAAATACTGTCGCCTAACGGATATTTTGTAGTACAAGCGGGCCCCGTTTCTCCAGCAGAAATGAAAATGCACGCCCGCATTGTCAACACCCTGAAATCGGTTTTCCCCAACGTTCAATCCTGCACCAGCTTTATTTCTACCTACGGAGCTCCTTGGGGTTTTGCCATAGCTTCCAGCCAGGAAATAAATACGCGGCCTGAACCAGAAGTTACGGACAAACTGCTGGCAGAGAAAACAACCGGCGGGTTGCGGATGTTAGACGGGATTACACTGTTGGGATTGATGCAAGTTCCCGGTCACTTGCGGCGGGTAATTGCTGAGGAAACCGAAGTTTACACGATCGCAGAACCGCCTAAGTTTTTCGGGAAAGGGTCTGTCGGTCAGTGAAGCTAAATTGAAAGAGAAAAGTCGTTTGGAGTAACTCACATGAGCAGTTTAATTCGCATACTGGCTGCAATTTTTATTCCCCCGTTGGGCGTATTTTTGACTGTTGGGATTGGTACTGATTTTTGGATCAACCTGGTTCTAACCTGTTTTTTCTGGTTTCCGGGTATGATCCACGCTATTTGGATCATTGCCAAGAACGATCGGGGCTAGGTTGTTTGTTTGTGTTAGATATTGTTAGGTAAATCAACCCGAAGACTTGTAGGGGCGGGTTCACCAACAATATCTGTCACCAGCCCAGGGATATATAAACCCGCCCCAACCCAACGAATAGCTAACAGGCTGTATCAATTTTGATTGTTATGAAATAATGCAGATTGATATTGTCTGTGGGGTGGGGCGGGTTTATTTCAATTGTTAGTTTTTGTTCGATATTATTGGTGAACCCGCCCCTACGATATGTGGGTATATCTGGAAAATTGGATTGATTTTGAGGTAGATTTGATATTGTTTGTGGGGTGGGGGCGGGTTTAGCCAAGGATTTTGACAGCAAACAATCTCGGTACAAAACCCGCCCGCTGCCCCTACCAATGAACTCATTCTCCTCTCTTTCTCGTCAAAATCCCTTGACTGGGACTGAACAGCAAAGCTACTAAAAATAACCCAAACACAACTAATACAATTGCCGCACCAGATGGCATATTCAAATAATAGCTGAGATACATCCCGGTCACGCTAGCTGTCATGCCAATAATTGCCCCCATTCCCATCATTAAATGCAGCTCTTTTACTAACAAATACGCCGTAATTCCCGGCCCGACTAACAGCGAAATCACTAACAGCGCCCCCACAGTTTGCAAACTTGCAACCACCGTCAGCGTAATCGCTGAAATCATTCCCAAATAAATCCAGTTTACAGGCAAACCGGACGCTTGCGCGCCCAGCGGATCGAAAGTATAAAATAGCAGTTCTTTGTAAAAGAGTTTAACCGCCACCAAAATAATCAAAGTTATGACAAAAGTCTGCTGCACATCCGACGGTGCAACTGACAAGATATTCCCGAACAGAAACCCATCTAAGTCTAGTTTTGTAGTCCGCAATAGGCTAATTAGGGTGACGCTAATTGCTAAAAATGTAGACAATATTAATGCCATGATTGCATCTATTTTTAGGCGAGATTGCGATTGAATCAACGCCATAATTACGGCGCTAATGATTCCCGATATAAACGCGCCGATGGAAATATTGAAACCTAAAGAAAATGCAACGGGCAATCCTGCTAATACTGAATGGGCAATCATGTCTACCATCATTCCCATTTGCTGTACAATTAGGTATGATCCGACTACGGCGCAGACAATTCCTAGCAAAATTCCGACGGCGATCGCATTTCGCATGAACTCGAATTTTAGCGGCTCAATTAGTATGTTTAACATTTATAGAGGAAGGAAGAAGGAAGAAGGAAGAGGTAGCTGTAGGGTGTGTCGCCACTGAAAATCCATCAAGGGAAATCGACTTTTCGAGTAGCGACGCACCTGATACAATTTTTGCTACCAAAAAGTTTTGGGTTTGTTTACTGCATTATCTTGTAAGGTGCGTCGCTATGAGATTGTCTATATTTAGTTAGGGATTTTTTATGGCGACCCACCCTACGGTTAGAATATCCCATTTTGCTCAGGCAGAAACTAAGCTTAAATCGTATCCATAGGCTTTTTGAATATTCGCAGCCGTGAGGACTTCCCGGCAGGAACCACTGGCAATTAACTGTTTGTTGAGCAACAATAAATTATCGTATTTTTTTAACGTGTCGCCTAAATCGTGGCTGATTACTAGCAAGGTTTTATTTTCGGCTTTGAGTTCGGCAAAAATATCGAATATAATCTCTTCTGTTGCTTTGTCGATCGCACTAAAGGGTTCGTCGAAGAAGAATAAATCGGCTTGTTGGGCGATCGACCTTGCCAAAAATATCCGCTGCTGCTGTCCCCCGGAGAGTTCGCCAATTTGTCGATCGCGCAAATCCCACATTCCCACCCGCAGCAAAGCAGCTTTGACTAATTCTTGCGACTGCTTCGAGGGAGTGCGAAACCAACCAGTCTGGACAGTTCGCGCCATCATCACCGCATTTTGCACCGTAATCGGATAATCCCAGTCAATTTGCGATCGCTGGGGCACGTAAGCCACCCGCCCCAACTGTTCCTTCAACAAGCGCCCCTGATATTTCACCATCCCCCGACACGCCGGAATCAATCCCAGCATCGCTTTCACCATCGTGCTTTTCCCCGCGCCGTTGGGGCCGAACACCCCCGTTAATTGTCCGGGTTCTAACTGGAAATTCACGTTGTTAAGGGCCGAAATTCCTCGATAATTCACCGCCAAGTCTTGCACTTCTAACATAATTCCAGATTTTGAGAACGATTCTTGTTCGTACCTACTACAATAGGATAACTCTAAAAGTAATAACGATTATCGTTCCAAAGGTAAAATGTTAAAAAACTTGACCGGAAAAAGCGGCAGATTGTGGGGTGCGGTGGTTTTGGCGATCGGCTGCGGACTGGTTGGGTGCACTTCGGGCCCCCAAGCCAGCAATTCTTCGCCGGAGAGTCCGAGCTCCAACTTGCCGAAAGTCGTCGCCACGACGGGCGTTATCTGCGATATTACTAAGGAAATTGCCGAAAAGTCGATCGACACCACCTGTCTAATTAAGCCCGGAGAAGACCCCCACACCTACCAAACCAAGCCAGAAGACCGCAAAGCCATTGAAATAGCAAATCTAATTTTATACGGCGGCTACAACCTCGAACCCAGCATCATTAAATTAATTAAATCCAGCAGTAATTCCGCACCAAAAATCGCCGTACATGAACTCGCCGTTCCCAAACCGCTGATGGGCGAACATGAACACGGCCCAGAAGAGAAAGCGGAAAACAAACCCCACGCAGCAGGCGAAAAACTCCCCGACCCTCACGTTTGGCACAACCCTCAAAATGGCATCCGCATGGTAGAAATTATTCGCGATGAATTGAAAAAAATCGCTCCCAGTAATGCTCAACTTTATACCAGCAATGCCGCCAAATTAACAGATGATTTGCAAAAATTAGATATTTGGATAAAAGCTCAAATTGCGACAATTCCACCGAACAAACGCAAGTTAGTAACTACTCACGATGCTCTGAGTTACTATGCCGATGCTTATGGTTTGGAGATGGCTGGAGCTTTGCAGGGAGTGACCACAGAAGAACAGCCCACAGCAGCACGAATTGCCGAATTGTCATCAGAAATTAAAACCGCAGGAGTGCCGACAATTTTTGCCGAAACCACAATTAATCCGAAGTTGATGCAGACTGTGGCGAGGGAGGCTAATGTCAAAATTTCGGACAAGGAACTTTACGGCGATGAGTTGGGCGGCCCCGGCACCGGTGCTGATACCTATGAGGGAATGCTGAAAACTAATACTTGTGCCATCACTTTCGGCCTCGGTGGCAATTGTACTCCCTTCGCAGGACAAGCAACACCAACTCCTAAACCATAGAAAAGTCGGCGGTTGAAACCGCGCCTAGATCAACAAAAACCGCCTCCGCGGTTTGAAGACAGGGCGGTTAAAATTATATTATTTTCTTCAGTCTGCGGCGGCGGACTACCCTTCAAGAAGGCTAATGCCTACGTTTTTATAGGCGTGGTTTCAACCGCCATCTGCATCTACGTTTGACTGCGATGACTTTAAGGTAAATTTTCCCCATCGGTACTGGGAGGTTTTTGACCAATTCCCAATTGCTTCTTAGAGGATTTTAAGTCTTTCCAAAGCGCCTTAATATCTTTATAGGCTTTCTCAGAGCTAATTTTACCTCCTGTTTCCAGAGAGCAAATATAAGTTATTTTTTGAGCAAATTCCTGCAAGTTGGCATTAAACGCCAAGTTTTCTGGCGTGAAATCACCGTAGTAGCGACTGCGAGGATGTAAAAAATCTTCCCGCTCTTTCATAGCCCCCTCCTTCCTAATTAAACTTTTGGTTCTGTCTCTGCTATTAATAGCAGGATTTGTACTTAGTATCGCGGCGCTAACTTGCTTTCATTGTATTCCGCTGGTAACAATTGTGCTTTTTCGCTGTGTACTTAGTCTATTAAGGCAATTTTAACCTTAAAGTACCCATATTTTAACCTTTGTTTAACCTAAAAGCACAAAAATTGGGAGATGCGAATAGTGCATCTCCCTTTAGATAGATTTTGCGGTTATTTCTTAACCTTTTTTGAAGCCGAATATTTATTTGTGGCACTCGCAGCCGGTGTGACCGCAGCCGCTGCCGTTGGGGTGGCCGTCAGCGCAAGCACTGGAACAGTATGATTTGCCACTTTTTTCGATGGCTTCAGTGAGGCTGACAACGCACAGGCAAGAAGGACAGGCGCATTTTATTTGAGTGACAGTGGTCATTTTAGATTCTCGGGAGTGGGTTTTTTTCGGTATGTTTATATATGAACATATATTCAGATGTGTGTCAAGGGAATGTAAAATTTTTGTTACAAAAGGTGAGCCGATCGCGCTAATATGAAAATGAGAATTAAAATCAGCCGGGAAAAGATGTCACCGAAGTCTGCTGTTAACGGATCGATAAGTCAGCCTCACCAACAAAACGATACACCAACGTGCGATACATCGCACGTAGTTGACCCAGAGCTGGCCGGAGACATCCAAACACAAGTGCTGAACACCGCAAAAGCCCAGCGGATGGCAGAGTTTTTCAGTCTTTTGGGAGATGCGAACCGCTTGCGATTGCTGTCAATTTTGGCAAAACAAGAACTGTGCGTGTGCGATTTGGCGGCGGCTTTGAGCATGAGCGAATCGGCAGTTTCGCACCAGTTGCGGGCGTTGCGGGCGATGCGGTTGGTAAGTTACCGCAAAGTGGGGAGACAGGTTTTTTATAGTTTACTCGATCGCCACGTTTTAGAACTTTACCAAGCAGTTTCCGAACACTTAGACGAAGAATCTTAATTTGTCAGTAGTCTGTTGACTGTTGACTGTTGACTGTTGACTGTTGACTGTTGACTGTTGACTGTTGACTGTTGTCATTGGTAATTTCTGTAGGGGCGAGTTCAACGATATCTATGATGCACATCCAAAATATTTGTAAACTCGCTCCCCAACCAAAGATTCATAAAAACAATACGGGATGCGGGAAACTCAGAGACTTCAGTCCTGAGAGGGAAGCGGCACGGGGGACTTCAGTCCCCGTCTTCTTTCTTTCTTTCTTTCTTTCTTTCTTCAATTAGCCGAATGATGTGGATCTTCTATATATTTTTTTACCACTTCACTACTAATATTACCTGCCGTACTCACAAAATAGCTGCTCGTCCACAAAGACGGCAGCTTTTTTAGTTGCGGAAATTCGGCTCTTAAATGATGACTGGAACGACCTTTGAACAACTTAATCACTAACGCAGGGGTATCCGTTGGTTTAACAGCTACAAACAGATGTACGTGGTCTGGCGCTACTTCTAGAGCCAGAATGTCCCAACCTTTTTCAATTGACAGTTCTAAAAATATTTGGCGAGTTCTAGTCGCCACATCACCAATTAAAACTTTCTTACGACGCTTGGGAATAAAGACAAAGTGGTAGTTAAGCAAAAATTTGACGTGGTTGTGGGTTTTATATTCAGGTAGTGGCAGCATAAATGTTTTGTTGATACAGCTTGACATATCCACTATACTCGCCTAAACTAGACAAATCAACCAATACACTCGGAAAATAGAGGTGACTAAAGCTAAAAAAGCAATGGGAGTTCAGCAAGTATTGCTGTCGCCCAATCAGGAACTTAAAGCATTATTGGAGTATCTCTGTCAACAATCTGGCAAACTGTACAACAGTGGCGTTTACCTAGCTCGCCAAACTTTTTTTAAAACAGGAAAGTTGTTGACTGGAAAGTTTGACTTATCTTTTGAGTCGTCAGTTGCAAAATCAATGGTTGCTAAGTCGTTGCCATCAACACCAATGCAGCAAACATTGATGTCGGTTGCAGAAGCATTCAAATCTTTTAAGGAATTAAGAGATTTGCATCTCAAAGGTCAATTGCATTTTAAACCAAAGCCACCGGGATACCTAAAAGGCTCTAAGTTGTTCAAAGTGGCTTATCCTAATTCTGGAGGTCAACAACCGAAACTTGTTGGCAATCAGTTAAGATTTTCTTTGGGTTTAACGGTGAGACGGTGGTTTGGAGTCTCTGAATTCTTTCTACCTATGCCGTCAAATCTTGATTTTTCTCATGTTAAAGAGTTTACGATTGTCCCTAAAAATGGAGCTTTTTACCTTGAGATGTCTTACGAGGTCGAAAAAGAAAAACACAATCTAGACATTGGTCAAGCGTTATCAATTGACTTGGGAACTGCTGATAATTTAGCAGCTTGTGTCGATACACTAGGAAACTCTTTCTTAATTGATGCTCGTGCTATGAAAGCGATGAATCAATTGTGGAACAAAAAAGTAGCAACTAGAAAAGAAGGAAAGTCAGAAGGTTACTGGGACAGTTGGCTAGACCGTGCAACTTGCAAACGCAATCACCAAATGCGTGATGGTATTAACAAAACTGCAAAATTGATTGTCAGCCATTGCTTAAAATACAGTATCGGCAACATTGTTTGCGGTTGGAATCAAGGTTTCAAATCCCAGGTCAATCTGGGCAAAAAAAGCAATCAAAAATTTGTTCAAATGCCCTTGGGTAAGTTGAAAGACCGATTAAAACAACTGTGTGACTTGCACGGCATCAAGTTTATTGAAACCGAAGAAGCCTATACATCCAAAGCTAGTTTTCTTGATGGAGACTCCCTGCCCAAATATGGTGAAAAGCCACTTGGGTGGAAAGCATCTGGAAAACGAATTAAGCGTGGATTGTATCAGTCTGCCGATGGAACTGTGGTGAATGCAGACTTAAATGGTTCTGCCAATATCCTCAGAAAAGTAGCCAGTAAGTTAGGTGTAAACCTTAACCAACTGGGTAGACGGTGCTTGACGACCGTAGCGAGAGTTAGAGTCTGGGTATTACCCAAACCTGCTTTGTCCGCAGAATCTCAGTGGCTTTAGCCCTGAGAGTGTCAAGCAAGCGATTATCTGTAAAGGGGCCCTGACTGCAAACCAGGGCTTATCCTAATATTAGGCTTCGAGAACAGTGTGACCGGAAGCAACCACAGCTTGTTTAATTGACTCTTCCGAGGCTTTAGCTTCCACAGTCACAGTCTTGGCTGCTAAATCCACATCAATCTTAGCTTCGGGTTCAACGGTTTTGATGGCTTCGGTAATAGTGTTTCCGCAGCCGATACAGACGATCGATGGAACATGAAGTTTGAGTGCCATAATTAAGCGAGATCTTGTAGATGACAGTATTGATCGTGCTTTTATGTTAATCTAATTTCGCTGGTCGCTGCAAAAGTGCGCCATAATTTATTCAGACGCCACAAAAACAAAGTCCTCCGACCAATGACCAATGACCAATGACTACTGACCAATGACTACTGACTAATCACCAATGACTAATCACCAATGACTTAGCATCCGGTACCAACCGCCCGACGGCCGCCGCCACAGGCCGCAAACTTGCAACTAAATCCACCATATCCGGCAAAGAAAGAGCTTGTCGCGCGTCAGAAACCGATTTTTCCGGTTGCGGGTGACACTCAATAATTAACCCGTCAGCACCGCAAGCAACCGCTGCTTTGGCTAGAGGTGCGACTAATTCCCGCTTGCCGGCGGCGTGAGAAGGGTCTACAATTACTGGCAAATGAGTTAACTGTTTCAAGGCTACGACTGTACCCAAATCCAAGACGTTGCGGGTGTAATTGTCGAAGCTGCGGATGCCTCTTTCGCACAAAACTACATCGGGATTTCCGTGACTGAGAATGTATTCGGCGGCCATTACAAATTCTTCGATGGTGGCTGACAAGCCGCGTTTTAACAAAACAGGTTTTCCGGCTTGACCGATCGCCTTTAGTAACTCAAAATTTTGCATATTGCGACTGCCTACTTGCAGCATATCAGCATAGGTGACAACTGGCTCGATTTGGGCGATCGACATTACCTCCGTTACCACGGGTAAACCGTAACTGCGGCTGACATCCGCTAAAATTTCCAGCCCCTCAATTCCCATCCCTTGGAAAGCGTAGGGAGAAGTGCGAGGTTTGTAGACTCCCCCGCGCAAAGCTTGTACCGGTGCGACTGAGAGTTTACTGGCGACTGTCTCCATTTGTTCTGAACTTTCCACGGTACAGGGCCCGCCGATGATTAATAATTCTGTGCCGCCGACTGAGACGGTTTCAGATAGTTTGACAATTGTCTGGTGTTCTGGATGAGATTTAGTGACGAGTTTGGCATCTAACATGGGAGTTTTCCTGGGAATTTAAGTGGGTGGTTGACAGTAAAAAACCCGGAACTTTTAAGAGTTCCGGGTTGGTGCGAAAAGACAGCGCGACAATTTACCCGGAGCTCTTGTGAGGCCAGAAATAAAAGCCGTAGTACCAGTTGGCGGATAATGTCATTGCTGTTTTCGCTTGTAGTTGATTTGTGGATGGGAAAAAAGCTAGAAAAAACAAAACCGCAGGTGTTAGTCTGCGGTTCGCCCGGTGTTCACAGTGAATTATCCATTCACTCCGGGCGAACTTGGGTATGCCAAAAATAAAAATAGCTGTTGGTTGCGAACATTATATGAAGTGCTGGAATTTGTGGATTAAACACAATACTATTTTTAAATATAGCACAAATAAATAGTAATGTCAAGCTATTTTTAGCAAAAGATTTGTAGGGGCGGGTTTCACCAACAATAATCGTCAATAATCCACAATCTCGTAAACCCGCCCCCACGAACACGGTAAATCGACCTATACGTTTGGAGGATGGGATGAAATCAAGGTTCATCTAGGTTATTGGTGGGGTGGGGGCGGGTTTATTTAGATTGTTTGTACTTGTTAGATCTTGTTGGTAAAACCCGCCCCTACAATTCCCGATCGCATATTATTGTTTTTTTGGACTTACTAACTAATGACTAATGACTGCTGACTAATGACTAATGATTAGTCCCAGCCGAAGTCTCGATCGCACATTTGAGCTAATCTCTGATTGTGCGATCGATAATATGCCTTTAATTGCTCGTATACTGTCTCGCTCACCGGCGGATATTCGGTAGCGTTGTGCTTTTCGTAGGTTTCTAATTGATGCGACGGCAAGCCTATAAAATTTAACACGCTGTTGTATGTACCGCAAGGATTGATATACAAATCTTCGCTTTTGAGGATTAAAAGTTGTGATTTGGGAAATAGCTGCATCCACATTGGAAGTTGGTCGGCGTAGAGGCCGCGACTGAGATATGTGTGGTGGCGGTGGTTGTAACTTTCGTAGGTTGGACTGGCTAGGATTTTTTCGACTTCGCCTTTGAGTCTTTCGGGTTCGGAGGCGATCGCACTTTCGAGAGATAGCGATTCGTATCCAATTTTTATGTAGTAATGATAGTGGGAAATTGCGCGTTCTACTGGGTTTCTCAGCAGGGCGATAATTTTAACTTTCGGACATAAATCGTGGATGCGCTGGGCGACTCGGGGATGAAAAATATAGTAGGGGCTGGCTTCTCCGGTTAGCTGGGATTCGCTGTTTTGTGGTTGGGGAAATTGGGAATAGTACCAGTCGGGGGTTTTGTCGAAGTTGAGGTCGAAATAATGGATTTCTTTTTGGGCGGCGGGGGCGATTTGGGGATGTTGGATCAGGTAGTTGTACAGGGATGTTGTGCCGCCTTTTTGGACGCCGATGATGATGAAATCGGGGGGTTTTGAGGGTTGTTTCATGGGTGGGCGATGATATTTGGCGCTTCCGGGCGTGTCAATTTGGGCGCGGAGCTGTTGATAAATATAGCTTACAGCCGAGTTGCGATCGCACGATCGTCCAATTAATAGTCCTGGACGCATCGGTGGTCAGAAACCGGGTTTTTTTACGAAAATCTTTCGTTGTAGCCAACAGATTAGGTAAAAAACCCGGTTTCTTTGGTCTGATACGCCCAAATCTAACTAACTCGGCGCGGTTGTCGTTTTTTTAGCCGATCGTGCTACTATTACGTTTAACGAGATTGCGCGTAACACGTAGTAACTCCTTCTCGATCGCCAGATGCGAGAATGCAGATATGCGCGTTTGAGAGATATGGCTAAAAAAATTCCACCTGACATGGCTGAGCTGAGCGTTTACGTAGACAAAAAGCTAAAGTTGCAATTCAAACTAGCTTGTACGGCTCAAGAAAAACCGATGAGTGAAATCGTTGGTTTACTGATGAAGCAATGGCTAGAGATACAAGCAACCTCGCCAGAGTCTGAACCCTAGCGCGTCAAGACGGCCGCCAAAACTGAGGAAACAAATGTTAAGAGACCCAAATAACCCAGAGAAATCTTGGGAGGATTTAGAAGCTGAACTAGCGGAAAACCCGGACAGACCTTTTTATGCGCGGAGTGACGCAGAAGCTTTTAAACGCTGCGAGAAACAAAATCGCGAAGCAACGAGACACTCGGACGTAACCGGGAGAGCCTATTACACTTGTGATGAGAAAAGAGGGAAAAACTCATGACTGAATATCGATTAACACCCGCAAAGTACCGCCACGTTCAGGTAGTGGTTTGTCTCAACCGCGTTCGATTAGACGGCTACGCTAACCCTGATGAGGCTTTGGTAAAGCTGAGCGAACTTGGTTACAGTCCCCAATTGCGTTATCAATGGAATCCAGAGCGAGATGAATTTGATTTGTATGCTCTGATTCATGATTTGCCGCTAGATGAGTCGCTAATGACTGACGAAAAGTGTCAGGAGTTTTTTAAACATTTTAGGCACAGTCAGATATATTCGATCGGCTGCGGACACGCTGACCCCGATTGGTTATTTGCTTGGGGCTTTAATGACCCGCGCCGTCATGCTACGCCGCAGGAAATCGAGCCTCTGCAAGCAAATGTTACGGCCGCAGCTTGATATTTGTTGGTGGGCGATCGCACTTTTGCAACGGATATTCGATCGCACAACGGAAATTCGATCTCCCTGGCACTCCCCTTCAGAAGGGGGGACAAGAGTATTTCCGGTTCCCCCCTTTTTAAGGGGGGCTAGGGGGGATCTGGGCCTAATTACCTACCCGCGCGCGATCGCACAATTGATCGAAATGGGTTATGCTCCTACTTTGCAATACCAGTGGAATCCTAAACGCAACGAGTTTGATTTGTTTGCTGTGATTCACGATCGCCCGTTAGCGAAGCCCTCGAAGAGGATCGCAGATTCGCTGATGGATAAACAGGCTTG
>JANYGO010000202.1 GCA_025362325.1 Cyanobacteriota bacterium
TGCGCTTAAAATTTCTTTCTGATACTTTGATAATTTCATGTTTACCCCGCGGCTTGAATTTTTGCAAATTGCCAGCCTAATTCAAATGCTGTGCTAAATTCCCCGAAATTTGGAATGTCTTCGCCCCAGCGATAATATTCCATTCCTTCCATGAATTCCTCAATTGTGTGAGTGGGTTGCTGGGAAACCCACTCTGCTATTTGCTGGGCGCTCAAGTTAGCTTCAAGTTACGCCGAACTGCGTGAATGGCGGCAGCTTCCTTGCTCGTAAAAGCTGCTTCTTTGTCGGTTGCTAGCAAGTTATGCCGCCACACCCTCTGTGTACCGCCAGAACCGGAATTTGACCGTACCGTAGACCATACACGGATGTTGGTTTGTTTGTTCCAGAGAACATAATATTCTGGAGCAAACTTATCAAAGTCAGGCACTTCAACAAATTGAAAATCATTAATGCGATAATCCTCCACCTCACCGTGCCCTTTGTGGATAGAAAGTGTCCGACTTCCTTCTTTCATAAGCTTGTTTAATTGGGTTGTGAAAGCTTCTTCTATTTCTGCTGGTGTTCCAGATTGAGCAGGATAGCCATTGATTTTCAGCTCCCACACTACTGGCTGTAGAACTTCAGAGTGCAATAATTCCTTTTTTTCTTGCTTCTCTTCCATTTCGTAAGGAAGTAAATTGAAATTTTCTTCGCTCAATTTTTGAATTTGTCCTGCCGACAAACCTACGATTTT
Source organism: Cyanobacteriota bacterium (assembly GCA_025362325.1). GTDB lineage: Bacteria > Cyanobacteriota > Cyanobacteriia > Cyanobacteriales > Microcoleaceae > Microcoleus. The sequence goes on from JANYGO010000202.1 coordinate 734, forward strand.
CACCTCGTATGCAAATGGCATCGCAGGATTTGTCGATGTCATTCTTTTGGGCTTGCGAACTTCGCATTTAGCTCCCAAGTCGCCCTCTAAGGATTCAGCCCATTTCTTAGCTCGGTTGCTTGCCATAGTAATTGTGCGATCGCCCGCTTCTGTTTTATTGCTAAATCCAATGTAGGCAGAAAGAATTTGTCCGTTGTCGCGGCGCTTTAGGTAGCCGACAGTTGGCCCAACTTCCACAAATTCCGTGAATTCATCTTCCTTTGAGTTTTCGGCAGTAAAAGCTGAAGGTGGAGGCAATTTAGCGGCTTCTTGGCGACGTTTCCAAGCAGCAAAAATAGCTGTGGCGATTAAATCGACGTTGTACTCTCCTGTTGATAATTCCTCCACTGTCTGGCTTTGGGTAAATAATTGTTTCCATCCAGCATCGAAAAATTGGAAAGTTGCGCCTGCCAATTTTCCGTTATTTAAGGCCGGTAAAACGTTGTAAATTGTTTCAAATGAGGGTATTTCGGCCATTACTACGGTGAATAGGCTTACCAAATCCGGTTCCTGGTCATCATCCAGCGCTAATTCCTCTTCCACCGCCCTATCGTATTCTTCGCCGCTGAGGCATTCTTCATCCGCAATATTTGATGCGCTGGCTTCTATTTCATCAATTACGCCATGAGTCCAGGCGACGATCGCATCGTAATCAGCAAAGTCTTGTGGAAATGTGGGATCGTCCTCGCCAATCATTTCTGTACCTGCATCCCAAAATCCAAACTGTTCGCTGTAAAGCCCAATGCCGTTTATGCCGCGGCGGTCGTGCCTCTGGTAGTAAATTGACCAGTTTTCATAATCTTCGTATTTATCTTCCGGAGAATAACAATCGCCTAAAAATAAATCAGGCATGAAAAAACCGTGCTCGGCGAGAATACTTTTAGCTAAGTCCTGAGTTTTCTCGTCATGAAGACTTACTGCTGAAGCTTCCACCGCAGCAGATTGCTCAGCCACCAGTGCTGCTGGTTCGTCAGCAGAAACATTCGTAAATGCTTCTGCTGTGCGCTGCTCGATCGCACTTTCGATTGATGTAGCGGCAAATTGAAGTGCCGCGGCATCGTGCTCAATTGCCGATTGGGTAATAGCAGCAACAGAATCTTTGATATTCATGGCCGAAAGAATTTGCTCTACCAGTGCTGGCAATTCTTCCGGCGCGTTGTCCCTGTAACTAGCCGATAAATTTGCGATCGCCGTCATTAGCGGATTTGTCTGCTGCTGCAAGCTTTCTAGCTGTTGCAGTTTGGCGTCTATGTCGGCTTTTTGTTGCTGAAGTTGTTCGATACGGATGTTGATACACATAATTGTCAAGCTAGGTAAGGTGGTCAATTAGGGTTTGCTGTTTCTGACGCCAAATATTCCAAAAATTTTTCCATTTCATCAGCAGTCAACTCTGAGCGAGTTTGTTTGCCACTAAAATTTTCAGTGAGAAATTTCTTTCCAGTTTGGGGCGTCCAAGCAAGCCGGGTAATTAGCTGCGTACTGCCGAGGTAACACATTAGGTATTTGGCAAAGCATTGCAGTTCGTCATCGGCTAGACAATCCAAATGGTCTTTCTCAAAGTTGCTCATTAAAGCAACTTGCGTTTGCTGGGGGTTCAGCTTGCAGCCCTTTATTAAGTCCTCGACTTCAGTTCGCAAAACTAAAGTTTGCTGAGGAATTAAATTAGGTTTTGGGTGCACTGGGGCTGTTGCTGCTGCACTAAAAGCTGGTCGTGGAGCTTCAATCATTTTTGCTTCTGGAATTGATTCAATTTCAGATTGATCGAGCCAACCAAGACCACAAATACTCAAAGTCACCCGGCGCTTAGCTTTGGTGACACATTTCATCATTGCGTTACCAAGCGCCTCGCCACTGAGGTTTTTGATGGGGATGCAGCCAATGTCGCAGTCGCTGCGCCCGTCCTTAGTGGTGGCAGTAACTGTGGTAATGAAAATTCCATCTCGAATTTCGGTGTCGCATTTTGTGATCGAAACTTTGTGCAAGGCCCGCAGTTGATTAGCGCAATCCTTATTGGCGTAAAGGGTCATCCGCCCGCTCAACTTAATATAATCAAAGGGCTTAGTGAGCGGATTCAAACCTAAGCTTTCGCACACTCGCTGGTAGTAACTGAGCCGATCGGTTACTGAAAGTTTGGTTAGGTCTCCGCCAATCAGCACTTCTTCAATGCTAGAGATTGCTGCGGAACTGCCGTTGCTAGCCGTGGCAGCAATTGCATTATTCGGATTCATACGGTACCTCCAAATTGCTCAGAAATTCTCCGCCGCCCTGGTGATAAATCAGCAGCTTCTCGTCTGAGGCGCAGGAGCGCCAATAAAATTTGTCTTTCCACACCAGCACTGGGGGGGCGTTAAGCTCTGTTCGGCAGATTTGTCCTTCGCGGATTACTACCCTTGGGTTTGAGTTGTCTTTGAGTTGATATTTCACAGAGTTGATATTTCACAGCTTGTTTGAGAGAAGCGATCGACTAGATGGAAACAGCCGATCGCCAGCTATAGGGTGCGCCACCAAGAGAAAGTATCGTTTGGTGGTTGATAATTAATATAGCAGTTGTTTACGTTACACGCAACACGTTTACCGTAATAAACTGTCACGTGCCAATTCCACCCAACAAAAAAACCCGGCAGTGCAGGACTGACCGGGTGAACCCATTAAAAAGGGAGACTGGAAACTAGAGAAATTCTTGGCGGTAGCGATCGGCGTACTGAAGGATTGCCCGAGCATCCAGGAGGTAAATGTAATATCCCCAGCGGTTGCGGCCGAGATATTCGTGAGAAACTGGGAAGTTGGTAGGAAGCCTTTTTCTTTGCCTGATTTGCGCCATCGGTTTGTCGGTGAGCTTAAACGGAGATTTATCAAAGCTGGCGATCGCATCTTTGGCTAATTTCTCAAATTCTTCAATATTCACAATTGCCTCCAAAAAAAACGGCTGACGTTCTCACTTGCCAGCCGCGTAAAAATAGAAAATTTACCAAATTAAATTTTGCTTTTAAATTCTCTTTGATAAATTTAGTTTAGCACGATTGTGATTTGGTGCAACTCCGAATTGACTATTTTTGCAAATCCTCAATCAGGCGATCGAGCATAACTCGTGCTTCTGCATAAAGCTGATGGTTTCTGCCACCGCTCTTAATTCCCCACAG
>JANYGO010000251.1 GCA_025362325.1 Cyanobacteriota bacterium
CTCTAAGAAATTGGAAAATCATATTGCTTCCATTTGGAGTTTTGTGCATCATTATAATGTTAGTTTACAACTCTAGATGCCTACTTTTTTTTGAATTCGGTTTTGTTTTATCATCTTGATCCTTTCCTTCAGGCCACTACCAAAAAGTGTTTGGTTTGTTGGCACGGGTGATGCTTGTCAGGTGCGTCGCTCTAATATTGTCGATATTTATTTTGATATTTTTCATGGCGACACACCCTACGACTCCCCATTTCAATTATTGTTACTTTTCTTTAGGAAACGATGCCATACCTACAAATAGCATGGCCAGCCCGCCTCCCAGAATCGCGAAGGCAAGTAAACCTACAGCTAAATCTAATCCCGATGTATTTTCCATTAAATTAAATTATTTTCCCATTAAAGCCAATCATCGGTATTTGTTAATTGCTGCTAAGCGGAAACAATCGGGAAGAGCAGAAAAAAACTAGCTCTAAACTTAGACAAAAAAGCAGATTAACTTCTTCTCTCTTCCCTCAACATCCGTTAAATCCGTTACACAATCCGTTGCCGAACTTCTTATTTTGCCAATTCTCTGTCAATTGCAGCGCTCAATTCTGGCGAATCTGGGCCCACGCTGCTGCGGAATCTGGCAACCACTTCACCTTGTTTGCTAACTAAGAATTTCTCAAAATTCCACGAAACCTCACCCTTGGGATCGACTGCACTTGTAAGCTTAGCGTACAGCGGGTGCTGCTGGCTGCCTTTAGCGCGTACTTTGTCAAATAATTCAAAGGTGACGCCGTATTTTGTAGTGCAGAAATTGACGATTTCTGCGTTACTTCCCGGTTCTTGAGCTCCGAAGTCGTTGCAGGGAAATCCTAACACGCGCAGTCCCGCAGCGGCGTACTTCTGGCTCAATTCTTCGAGTCCTTTATATTGGGGTGTATAGCCGCATTGGGAAGCTACGTTAACTATCAAGAGTACCTTGCCAGCGTACTCTCCTAGCTGCTTGTCTGCGCCTGCGATCGTTTTTACTTTAATGTCGGAGATGGTGTTGGGCATTTTCAAATACTTCTAAATTTGACCACCACAATCTTACCGCAATTCGGTACAATTTTGTCTATATGCCGATCGCTCAAAATTTCAAGGTGTTTGATCGTTCGGACTTTATTCCTCATAAATATTTGAGGACTAAAGTCCGAACGATCAAACTAATTTGATTTTTGATTTTGGTCATCTGAGTGGTTTTCCGTCATCCATTTTTGGTAAGTATCTTCAAGTTGCTTGTCTTCCAAAACCAGCTCTATGCGGACTTTTACGCAACCGTGGCGGGGTTGAGAGGCGATCGAATTTAAGATTTTGCTAGCTTTCTGCACAGAAGTAAATTCTGCCTTAACTGTCGGTTCCTGGCGATCGCTCTTAATCTCCGTCAAATCTATACCGGTGATGTGTCCCTCGCCCAAATCTATTTCTGCCAACACCTTCGGATCGTCGCCGACTTGTTCGACAATCAGCTTTTCCCACTGGATCGGCACTTGTACCATCCGAGTCTCAATTTCTTTGCGCACGATGACTTCGCCAACTTTGCGCTTGCTGCGATTGATCACCAATCGTTCTTCTAGGAGGCGAATTACATCTTGATCCACAATATCAAAGTCTTCCTCCTCCTCACTTGTCTCCAAATTCTCATTTGTGCGATCGGCATCTGTTAGATTTGACATAACTGTTGAGGGATTAGTTGACTCGCTGTTGCTAAATTCACTATGCGGTTCTGAGGCGTTTTCTAAAGACTGATGCCAGCCATTTGCCGAAATTCCCGGCAACATTTCGACTTGCTCTGAATTAATACTTACAAACAGCGTTTTTTCGTGATAATCCACTTTTTTAAGCAGCTTAATACTTACTAAAAAAATCCGGGTATTTTCCGTTCCTAGCCCTGCAACCACAAAGTTTAGCTGATCGTTAGCATCAAAATATACATCTTTAATTTTGCCTACCAAGTTACCTTGGTTGTCTTTGACTGTAAAACTTTTTAGCTTAGTTCTGACTTTTTCCGGCACCCGGTTGAGACGAGTAATTGATTGTGCCGTTGCTATTTTTTCGGCTGATGCTTGACCGTTCATTTTTTAAACTTTCCTGCTTAGGGATTTTTATTATGAATTGGTAAAGGCGAATTGGTAAAGGCGGGGAAAGTGCATAAACTTTGCCAAAACTAGACAAGTTTTGTACGCCACCCACCGTTATATAGGAATACGATTCAGTTAAAACTGTTTAGTCCTCGGAGATCCCTTGCAGCATCCCCCTGGTTGTAGGGGGACGAAAGAGAATACTCTTTTCCCCCCCTTGCTTTCGGGGGGCTAGGGGGGATCTGGCTTAACTGAAGCGTATTGCGCTACCTAGGAATTGCGCGATGCCACAAATCACACCTGCGCGGTGAGAGAATTATGTCATTAATCCGCAATTCCTATTCAAGACCTGCTGCGGTTGGTTTAGATAGTTTTATTATCTACAACCGGAGTTCCATCGGTCTTAACGTCTAATTCTTCACGGCGCAATGTTTCTTCGCCGTCAACTGTGCTGCGAACAACTTCTTTTCTGACGTTGACTTCTTCGCGCACGAAGGCTTCCTTGTGAATGTCGGCAGTTTCTTCGTAGACTTCCATGCGTGCAACTTCCCCTGATTGGAAGTCAGCGTCACCGACTGAAACTACTCGACCCGCTTCTACGGGCGTTACTCGCTCGATTACGACTCGTTCTTTTTCAATGGGTACTGAAGCTTTTGCTGTTTGAGTTTCCACACGCTTGCCAACTGCTACTTCGCCTGTTTTTGCGCGGGTTTTGTTGGCAATCAAGCGTTCTTCATAAAGCTTGAAATTTTGGTGGTTCTGTTCGTTGGTTTCGTAGAGGGGGCGATCGAGATCGTAGCTGTAGTTGCTGCGATCGTAGCTAGCAGGAGCTGCTGTGATTGCTCCTGCTGTGCCTTGATTGCGGTAAACGCCTCTTACCTGTTCTTCGCGATCGTAATCTACTGGTTCTAATTCATTGTAAGCCGGCAGTTGTTCTGCTTGAGCTTTGCTGCGAAGGCCTGTGGCGTGGACGCGATGGGCTCCGTAGTCGAAGCGGGCAGAGCCGATCGGCAGCAATACTTTTTTGCCAAAAATCCAAATACCTGTATCAACTACCAGATAGCGAAACTTGCCAGTTTCATCAACCAAAGCGTCATAAACGGTACCTACTTTTTCATCAGAGTCGCCGGCATAAACATCAAATCCCTTGATGTCTTCTCCAGCAAAGATTTCTTCCTTATAGTTCGGTTCAAAATCAGCTATTCTTTGAAGTGCCATCTGTTTTTTCCTTTTTCGCTCTACTTAAATTAATAGTAGAAATTAATTGGTAGACTTCCCTCTCCCTAAAGTCTGAAGTGTAGAATTGAAGCAGCTTAATACTATAGGAATACAGCTCGGTGTTGGCGATAGCGCACTCAGGTATTCAGAACCCGATCGAGAAGACCGGGCGGTTGAAACCGCTTCTATACAAACACTCACGCACTCGCCTGCGGGTTGAAGACTGGGCGGTTAAAATTACGTTATTTTCGACCGTCGGCGTCCGGCGGACGAAAGTTTGTGTAGACGCGGTTTCAACCGCCGTCTTATCTTACAGTTGATTTAGTTGAGCTCTGATTGTTTCTATCCTTTTGCGGTTGACTCCTAAATCTGACTCTCCCAGACGCGAAGCCGATCGCACATGAATCACCTTTGCTCCATCATCTACCAAAAATTCCACATCATCCACAAAACCCATCAAACCACTGGTAAATTCCGCATACAGGTAATTATCAGTTGCGGAGATAATTTTAGTTTGGCCCGAGGACTCGATCGCCCCTTTGAGCTTAGCCATGGCTTCTGTAGGCGACGAAGTGTATGCCAAAGGCTGAATTTGGTGTTCGGCATCTTGACTGAAGCTGCTGACACAGTTGGGGGAATTGGGACACGCCGCGAGTTTTCCTGACACAATGCCGATATTGGCTGGTCTTTTTCCAGCAAACATGGTTTTTTCTCCGGGGATTAGGATAAGAGTAGCGATCGACAGTACCGCTACCGCTACCAGTGATATTAAAATAACAAGGACTCTTTTCAATGCTGTCGGCGATTTTGTTTCAACTGTCTGCAAAGGATTAGCCCTCCTAAAAGTGCAAATTGGATCTAATTTTAATATTAATTGAAATTGACATCAAAAAATTCTCAAAATTTAGTTAGTTCTTCAATCAACCAGTAAGTCAGCATTGTTCCTTTACCTTTAACCGGAATCTCACCCCGTTCTTCAAAAACAAACTGCTCTTTCAAACGCTCGTAAGTCGCCGCCGTCACTTGAATTTTACCAGGCAATCCGTTCGACTCCATCCTAGACGCAACATTCACCGTATCCCCCCACAAATCATAGCTAAATTTGCTAATCCCAATAATTCCCGCCACCACCGAACCGCTGTGAATTCCGATCCGCAATTGAAAATTTTCTCCAACTTTGAGATTAAACCTTCTCAAAGCTACCTGCATCTCCAAAGCCAAAAGTGCGATCGCCTCCGCGTGATCCTGTCGCGCCGTCGGCAAACCCCCAACCACCATGTAAGCATCCCCAATCGTCTTAATCTTCTCCAACCCGTGCAACTCAGACAACCTATCGAACTCCGAGAAAATCCCGTTCAAAATTTCCACCAACTGCGTCGGACTTTTGTGAGCCGAAAACTCTGTAAAACCCACCAAATCAGCAAACAATACCGTCACCTCATCAAAATGATCCGCGATCAACTTTTGCTCTTTTTGCAAGCGCTCAGCAATAGGTTTCGGTAAAATATTCAGCAGCAATTTCTCTGTTTGCTCTTGCTGCAATTTCAGCGCGGCCTCAGCTTGTTTCCGCTGAATCAGCGAACCGAGCTGCGTAGCCACCGCACTCACTAATTCCAACAAGCGCGGCTGACATTCCAGAACTTTCTCGCGATAAAAAATCAAAATAGCTAGCACTTGGTTGTCCGCCAAAATTGGCACCCCAAAAGCCGCTTTCAATCCCACATTTACCGCAATTTTCGAGCGCAAAAAAACTTGTTCCGGTGCACTAGAAACATCCTCGATCCATTCAGACTGCTGCGACTGCCAAATCCTCCCCGGAAGCCCCACACCGGGAGCAAAAGTTAACTCCCAGCTTGTCTGTCGGAATTGGGCAAAACTCGAATCGCTGACATATCTGCCTGTAGCACATTTTAAAACGCCCTCACTGCAAGGAATCCAAGCCTCTCCCAGATTCCATTCAATAGTTTCGCAAATTAAGTCTAAAATCACATCTATAGCAGACTCAAAATCCTCAGATTTGCTAATAGCTTGAGTTGCCTTCAGCAGCAACCTTGTTTCCATTTCAACCTGGTGGCGTTCGGCAATTTCCTGGTGCAACAAGACATTTTGATCCGTCAATTTTTGATTTTTTTCTTGCAACTGCATTTGCAAGGAACGCACAGTAAGTTGATTGCTCACTCGCGCCAATACTTCTTTCACCTGAAAAGGTTTTGTGATATAATCTGCTCCACCCACTTCAAAAGCTTGTGCCTTATTTATTCCTTCTTCTAGGGCGCTGAGAAAAATGATCGGAATTTCCCTAAATTGCGGTTGAGCTTTCAATCTTTTACAGAGTTCGTAGCCGTCAATATCAGGCATCATAATATCGAGCAAAATCAAATCTGGTACGCTCGATTGAATCGCATCTAGGGCTGAAAAACCATTAGTAACAGGTCTAACTTTATAGCCGTTTTTTTGCAAAATTCTAATCAACAAACGCAGATTATCTGGCGTATCGTCAACTACTAAAATATCTGCTTGATAGTTTTCATTTTGCTCCGCCTTCATCTGCATTATCTGATTCCTCCGTCTCGGCAATTAAATTAAGAATTTTCTGGTAATCAAAATTATCGAGATGACCCTGGAGGATTTCGGCAAATTCAGGATGAGCATCCCTTATTTCCTCGATTGTCCTGGCAATTAAGTCAAAATCCGCATTGCGGATTACCTGCTTCATATTCTCTACCCATTCTGCGGGAAGTTGGGGCAAATAAGCAAGCACAGCATTAGACGTGGGGTCAGATAGATTACTTCGATCGCCCGCTGACATCAAATCCGTTGAGTTAGAGTACAGATACTTCACCCCCAAATGTTTGTTGAGGGTATCAAATATATCTGTTTTGCGGAAAGGTTTGCTAATAAAATCGTCGCAGCCCACCAATAAAGCAAACGATCGCCTGCCTTCAATTGTACTAGCTGTCAAAGCCACAATCTTCGGAATCGGGGAGTCTGGTTCGTCCATACTCCTGTCCCCCTTTCCTTGCTGCTCTTGCTCTCTCTGCTGTATTCTGGTCTTAATTTGTTTAGTAGCTTCGTAACCGTCCATCACTGGCATTCGCACATCCATCAAAATTAAGTGGGGCTGCCAATTTTCCCAAATTTCTATTGCTTCGTGGCCGTTGGTGGCTTGTTGCAGCCCAAAACCAAAGGGAGAAAGCATTTTGACTAAAAGTTGGCGGTTGTCTTCGCGATCGTCCACAATTAAAATCCGGTAGTACGGTTGATTTGGTTCCAACCCAATAACTTCGCGGTTAATTGGCCCGGCGGGAACATCAGCAGCATAAACCGCACCCACTGGAATCTCAAATTTAAAAGTAGTGCCGAGTTCCAGTTGACTTTCTACCACAATTTCTCCTCCCATCAGGCCGACAAATTCACGGCTGATAGTCAATCCTAAACCCGTACCTTTCTGAATTTTTTGACCGGAAGCTGTCTGCACAAATGCCTTAAAAACATTGCCCAATTCTTC
>JANYGO010000292.1 GCA_025362325.1 Cyanobacteriota bacterium
GCGCGAATTACTGCTTGCGCATCGTCTTGCGTCCAGTGGGGGCGCAGTTCTACTCGTCCCGCTTCTTCAAATGCTTTTATTCCCAACCGTTCTGCTGCACCTAATCCCGCCATCTTCGCTTCTCCCTTTTTTGCTTTAAAAACTGAAAAGTTCTAAAAAAAGTATTTGGAAAACTCGGCTAAGATCGCAGATGCCCGGAATTGTAAACAACCGCTAACACTCAAGCTAACAGCAGCTTACAATTCCGGGCATCACGCAAATCTAGCTTAGAGCGTTGATTGCGTAGTCGAGGTAGGAATTAGCTTCAGTTGCAGCGTCGCCACTCAAACCGTGGTTGCCTTTGATGTACTTGAGAGCTTCAACGTACCAGCTAGGAGACAATTCAAATGTGCGGTTGATTTCGTCAACGCCTGCAATCAGGTACTCGTCCATCGGACCGGTGCCGCCTGCAACTAAGCAGTAGGTTACCATCCGCAGGTAGTAGCCGATGTCGCGAGAGCATTTGGCTTTGCCGGTTGCAGTGGACGCGTAGTTCGGTCCTTGCATTTGTTGGGTGTACGGGAATTTGTTGTACACAGCTTGAGCTGCACCGTCAATCAATTGCTGAGACTTGGCGGTCAACGACTTGGCTGCTTCCAAACCTGCTGCTGCTTGGCGGAAACGGCCGAAGGCGACTTGCAATTCGGTGCTGCTCAAGAAACGGCCTTGAGAATCGGCTGCGGTTACTGCTTCGGTCAAAGGGGTTTTCATTGTTCTGCTGTCTCCCTAATGTTTTGTTGTGTTTGTACCAAAATGAAAGTTGGCAAAAATGCGATCGCTCGCTTCTTTACACCCAGAAATGTTCGCGCTGGCTATTTTTAGCCGACTGCACTAGCTGCGCGGTCGAAGTAGCTGCCGATTTCAGACATCAGCGAGCTGCAATCACCACGGGTAATGCCGTTGGGGTCGTTAGCAAGAGCGATCGCTGCTTCCTTCATTTTTTGCACACCGGCTGCAACCGAGCCACCGGGAACTCCCAGAGCTTGGTAGGTTTCGCGGAGACCGTTCAAGCAGCGGTCGTCCAAAACGCTGGCGTCGCCTGCAAATGTGGCGTAAGTTACGTAGCGCAAGATGATTTCCATGTCGCGCAAGCAAGCTGCCATGCGGCGGTTGGTGTACGCATTGCCACCAGGAGCGATCAGTTGAGGCTGTTCGGCGAACAGGGTGCGAGCTGCGTTGGCAACGATCGTGGATGCGTTGCTGGTGATGCGGTTTACTGCATCAATCCGCTTGTTAGCGTCGGAAACCATGCTGCTGAGAGCATCTAGTTGACCCTGTGCGAGGAATTCGCCGCGAGCGTCAGATTGGGAAACCACTTTTGTAAATGCGTCAAACATGAACGAACTCTCCTATTTGAGTTAATTGAGTTTGGTTGCGGTATAAAACCGTTAAGTTAAATTTGTTCAGGCCGCTAGTGCCTGTAAGGGTTGAAATTTGATGCCAGCTAATCTGCTGCTCCGATCGATCTCTCCCTTTCCGCTACCTTCACTATTGTGACATTGTAACGGACATTTAAGAAACCTTAGAAAATTTTACACCTTTTATGAGATCCGACAAACCTTGTTAATCAGTGTGTTTGTTAACTTTAGCGTGTCGTTTCAACCCTCTGATAACTTTATACAATGCTCGTCCGCGTTTGTTTATTACAATTTATTACAGAAACTTATCTCTCTTAGAAGGTAAATCGATATGTGGCTAGTGGGAGCAAATCTACTCCTTGCGGTAGATGCGATAGGACACCGCGAAACCCTTAGCCTGGTTCCAACGCCCGTAATGTCGCGGTGGGGCAGCCCGAATTTTGCCGTGGGCGATCGCCCCTGTTGCCTTGGACAGGGAAAAGACGGGATTGTTAAGAAAAGTAAACAAAATTAAAGTTTTGCAAAAACAAGGCAGGGGAATAGGGAAAACAGCACAAATTCTGCCCGATGCAGGATGCCGACAGAATTCGGTGGCGGTAAAGTCCAAAAAATTGCCGGCCCGATCGCCACCGCCTCAGTTTTTGCCCGAAATATCAGCATTGAGCGAGAAGACTCAGCCGTTGGGCCTTGAGTAAAAGCCGAAGGAATTGCTAATTTTTAGTAGTAAAGTGGATAAGTGCTGTCAGCGGTAGGTCTACAAACGGCGCGATCGAGCCGCCAGACACAGTGAAGTTAAAAGCTTCCTGGGAGACGGCATCGAACCGGGGCCCAATACGAGTCACAAGTTAAACAGTTTTTTATTCAAAACTAAAAACTCAAAACTCTCTCACTGCAATCAGCCACATCCATCGGCTGTAGCTTGTTCGGCCGCAGTCTCCTAATTGCCCCATGCTCGATCGTAATTTATGTCTTCAAATTCTCCCTCTTCTTGGCACACCGTAGCAATTGACAAAACTCTCCAGCAGCTCAGCAGCAACAAAGACGCAGGCTTGAGCAGCCAACAGGTGTCAGAACGCTTGCAGCAATACGGCCCCAACGAACTCGAAGAAACCGGAGGTCGCAGTTCTTGGTCGATTTTTGTCGATCAGTTCACCAACATCATGTTGTTGATGCTGATGGGTGTGGCCGTGGTTTCTGCATTCTTGGATATCAAATCAAATACTTTTCCCAAAGATGCGATCGCCATTTTTGCGATCGTAGTCCTCAACGGCATTCTCGGCTATTTCCAAGAGCAAAGTGCTGAAAAAGCCCTCGCAGCCCTCAAAAACCTCTCTTCCCCCCTAGTCAGAGTCCTGCGGGACGGCAAAACTTCGGAAATAGCAGCCAAGGAACTCGTACCTGGAGACGTGATGCTGTTAGAGGCTGGGGTAAAAATCGCAGCAGACGGCCGGCTGATCGAATCGAACAACCTGCAAGTCAGAGAATCTGCTTTGACGGGAGAAGCGATCGCAGCTACCAAGCAAGCTAATTTAGAACTTCCCGAAGATGCTTCCTTGGGCGATCGGCTTAACTTGATTTTTCAGGGCACAGAAGTTGTTCAGGGACGCGCCAAGGCGATCGTCACCAACACCGGAATGCAAACTGAAATTGGCAAAATTGCCGCCATGCTTCAGTCAGTAGAAACCGAACCGACTCCCCTGCAACAGCGGATGGGACAGTTAGGAAATGTTCTAGTCTCCGGTGCCCTCGGCTTAGTCGCAGTTGTCGTCATCGGCGGCATGATTACCTTCAAAAACGGCGGCATCGGGTTCGATACCAGCAGATTTGAAGAACTGTTACAAGTTTCTCTCAGCATGGCTGTGGCTGTGGTTCCCGAAGGACTCGCAGCAGTAGTGACAGTTACTTTGGCACTCGGAACCAGGCGGATGGTGAAGCGAAACGCCCTGATTCGCAAACTGCCGGCTGTAGAAACTTTGGGTTCGGTAACAACCATTTGTTCCGACAAAACAGGTACTCTGACTCAAAATAAAATGGTAGTGCAGCTCGTGTCTACGGGCGACTGCACTGTGGGCGTTGGAGGCGACGGCTATGCCCCGATCGGAGATTTTACCGATCGCCATACCTCAGCCCAAATTACTAATTTAGAAGAATATCCAGAACTCGAATCTTTATTAATTGCCTGTGCAGTTTGCAACGACGCAGTATTGCAGCACGAACAGCAAGAATGGAAGATTTTGGGCGATCCCACGGAGGGATCACTGCTGTCTTTAGCCGGAAAAGCAGGCATTTATAAGGAACAACAGTCTCAATTGTTGCAGCGCACGGCGGAATTTCCTTTTTCTTCCGAACGCAAGCGGATGAGCGTGATTTGCGAAGTGCCGGGACATTCGGGACATTCGGGATTTCCCTCGGACAAAGGACAGCAGCAGAATTATTTGATGCTGACTAAAGGTTCTCCCGAGTTGACTTTGGAGCGCTGCCAAGGCATTATAGTCGGCGATCGAGTTGAACCTTTAAGCCAGGAAATGCGCGATCGCATCCTCGCCGAAAACAACAACATGGCAAGCGCAGGTTTGCGAGTCCTCGGATTTGCATACAAAATCTGGGAAAACGTGCCGCCCGAAGGTTCTGACGAAACCAGCGAACAAGAGATGATTTGGCTGGGACTCGTCAGTATGCTGGACGCCCCGCGCCCGGAAGTGCGCGAAGCAGTGGTGAAATGCCGCGATGCAGGGATTCGGGTGGTGATGATTACAGGAGATCACCAATTGACGGCACAGGCGATCGCCTACGATTTAGGTATTGCTTCGTTGGGCGATCGAGTTCTCACCGGTCAAGAATTAGAAAAGCTCAGCCAAGAAGAACTCAAACAGCAAGTCGAACAGGTTAGCGTTTACGCCCGCGTTTCCCCAGAACACAAATTGCGAATAGTCCAAGCTTTGCAAAGTTGGGGCAAATTTGTCGCAATGACCGGTGACGGCGTTAACGACGCCCCCGCCTTGAAACAAGCCGATATCGGCATCGCAATGGGGATTACCGGCACCGATGTCAGCAAAGAAGCTAGCGATATGGTGCTCCTCGACGACAACTTCGCAACTATTGTCGCCGCCGCTGAAGAAGGGCGAGTGGTTTATAGCAATATTCGCCGCTTTATTAAATACATTTTGGGCAGCAACATCGGCGAAGTTTTGACAATTGCGGCCGCACCTTTAATGGGTTTGGGAGGAGTGCCGCTGACGCCGCTGCAAATTTTGTGGATGAACTTAGTAACAGACGGCGTTCCCGCTTTGGCCTTGGCCGTGGAACCGGGGGAACCGAACGTGATGAGAAAGCCTCCTTTCAGTCCGCGAGAAAGTATTTTTGCGCGGGGTTTGGGTTCTTACATAGTGCGGATTGGGATTATTTTTGCAATTTTGACGATCGCCATGATGTCCTGGGCTTACGGATATACTCACGCCCCCGGACACGGCGATCCAGATGCTTGGAAAACAATGGTATTTACGACTCTTTGTTTGGCGCAAATGGGTCATGCGATCGCAATTCGGTCTAACACTCAGCTAACTATCGAGTTAGACCCCCGCACTAATGTTTTTGTTTGGGGAGCTGTGATTGTTACCACGGCTTTGCAATTGATGCTGATTTATGTTCCGCCACTGAGAGCATTTTTCGGCACTCACTATTTGACGCCCTTTGAATTACTAATTTGCTTCGGTTTCAGCGCCCTAATGTTTGTCTGGATTGAAATGGAAAAACTGTTTGTACGTTTGTACAAAGCCAGAAAATAGTGTTATCAGCAGATATTTGGTTTGTAGTGAGGACTTTAGTCCGCAAAGTCAGAGGACTAAAGTCCTCACTACAAACATTTCCTTGTAGGTTCGTAGTGAGGACTTCAGTCCGCCTCCAATCAGAGGACTAAAGTCCTCACTACAAACATCTCCTTGTAGGTTTGTAGTGAGGACTTCAGTCCGCATCCAATCAGAGGACTAAAGTCCTCACTACAAACATCTAATTACTAATTACCAATATTATGTATTTGAAAACGCTGCACCTACGGCAGTTTCGGAACTACTTCGATCAAAAAGTAGCCTTTGACGCTCCCAAAACCATATTAGTAGGAAATAACGCCCAAGGAAAATCTAACTTATTAGAAGCGGTAGAGTTGCTTTCCACCTTAAAAAGCCACAGAGTATCGCGCGATCGCGATTTAATCCTCGACTCAAAGCCGATCGCCCAAATAGATGCTACACTCGAACGTCAAACCGGAGCGATCGACTTATCTTTAACACTGCGCCAAGCGGCGCGCCGCAGCCTGAAGCTCAACGGCGAACCGCTGCGCCGCCATTTAGACTTTTTGAGCGTCTTAAATGTAGTGCAATTTTCCTGTTTGGATTTGGACTTAGTGCGCGGCGGGCCCGAAGGAAGGCGCAATTGGATCGATCGGCTAGTCATCCAATTAGAGCCGATTTACGCTCATATTTTGCAGCAATACAACCAAATTTTGCGCCAGCGAAATGCTCTGCTGAAACGTTCTAAAGAAGTTAGGAAAGCCGAATTTTCCCAAAGCTTTGACAAAATACGATTTATCGGCTCTGAAACTCCCGAAGACCAAAATATCGCAGAATTCCCAATGCCCAATGCCCAATGCCCAATGCCCAATGCCCAATTCCCCATTCCCAGTTCAGAATTAGCCTTGTGGGATGCGCAGTTGGCGACAGCGGGGGCTCGGGTGATCCGCAGGCGCGATCGAATTTTGGAACGATTGATGCCTTTAGCTCGCCATTGGCACGGTTCAATTAGTGGTTCCACAGAAGTTTTAGATGTCAAATACGATGCTAATATTGAAGTAAGCTCGGAATTAATGGATAAAGACAATCTCGAAGGAGTGCGCCAAGAATTTTTAGAGAAAATTCAAAAAAGGGCGATCGCAGAACAGTTTCAAGGAACCACCTTAGTCGGCCCGCACCGCGACGATATTACATTTACAATTAACAACACCCCAGCGCGTCAATACGCCTCCCAAGGCCAGCAGCGAACTCTCGTATTAGCATTAAAACTAGCCGAATTGCAGCTTATTGAAGAAGTCGTCGGCGAAGCACCTTTACTGTTGCTCGACGACGTACTTGCAGAACTCGATTTAAGCCGCCAAAATCAACTTTTAGAAACAATTCAAGAACGATTTCAAACACTGATTACTACCACTCACTTAGGGGCTTTTGACAGTCAGTGGCTGCGCCAAACCCAAATTCTCTCCGTCGTTTCTGGACAAATCAATCAAGTTTAGATTTTAAATTTGAGATTGATAAATCATATTATGTCCGGTCACTTAGCCGTAATAAAAACGGTTTGTAGTGAGGACTTTAGTCCGCATCCATAACTAGGACTAAAGTCCTCACTACAAACCAATTTGATTGTGGTCGTTCGAGCGGACATGATATCAATCTATTTGAGATTGACAAAGTTTCTGTTTTATGGTAGAGGTGCAAAAAAAATTAAAAATTGACATTATTAGCTGAATTCGAGATAGGATAAAGGTTAATTTTGATTGCCGCTTTCGCTTCCATTTTTCTAACCCTTATGAAGCATTACATTTCCCGTCTGTTAGCGCTGGTATTAGTTGTTGTCATCGGCGTAGCGGGCTGTACCAATGTTCCCGCCACTCTGAGTGGAGATTACGGCCAAGACACATTAACATTAGTCAAAAGCTTGAGAACAGCGCTCAGTTTGCCAGATGGCGCGCCAGACAAAGCAGCCGCTCAAGCCGCTGCTCGCACAAGCATCAACGATTTTTTTGCAGCATATCGCCGCGATCCCGCTCTTACCAAGCTGGCATCTTTCACGACAATGCGCACGGCATTAAACTCTTTGGCAGGACATTACAGTTCCTATCCCAACCGTCCTGTTCCTGAAAAGTTGAAAAAGCGTCTTGAGGCAGAATTTCAGCAGGTAGAATCAGCTCTCAACAGAGGATCTTAATCTCAAAATTTAGGGATAAAAGATTATTTTTAATAATTAATCTTTCATCCTTAATATTTGAGTGTTAACAATTTTTAGTACAAATATCAACTGTTTTTAGCGCCCACTTTACCCAGGCGCTTTTTTTGCTTAAAATAGTGAGAAAATAGTGAGAAATTAAACTGGATATAATACGAAATGAGGCTTTTTTACTTTTTTACTCTTTAGTCCGCGAAGGCGGACATCGTTTGTATAGCAGCGGTTTCAACCGCCGAGTAAATATTATTTTATCTCACCGACTCTAAATTGCCGCCAGACAAAAATTGCATTGTGCGATCGACTTGTGCCATAACTGGGTCAACCAAAAAACAGTAGAAATTTGTAGATGTGCGTCTGGGCGATCGCCAGATTAGCGATCGCCACCCAATTAAAACTAGAAAACCAAATTTAATTATCCCATGAAAATTGCACCAACTCGCATCGCGAACTTTCAACACCAGCGACGCTTTTTAAGTGCGGTAACTGCTGTTTTAACCAGTAGCTTCATCAGCCAGCTTGTTTGGCCGTTTATCGAAAATCAACCAGCCTTTGCCGAAACATCAGCCTATTGCCAATTATCCCAAGAGCAGGTAAACCAAAAAGAAGACTTGCGCCGCGCCGCCCTGTCAGGAAAACCGGAATCCCAGCAAGCATATTTTGCAGTTTTGAGCAAACACGCGCGGGAAATCGCAGAATGTCGCCAAAAAACTTGGCCAGAAACCCAAGCAGTTTGGCTGCGTTTGTATCCCTGCGATGTCAGACCTGGAGAAATCGATCGCGTATTAGACAAAGTTGTGAATAAAGGCTACAATCAAGTCTACGTCGAAGTGTTTTACGATGGTCAAGTGCTACTCCCAGCAGCAGATAATCCGACTGTTTGGCCTTCTGTTGTCAGAAATCGTGGCTACGAGAAATATGATTTGTTGGAAAAGGCGATCGCCAAAGGCAAACAGCGAGGATTAAAAGTATACGCCTGGTTATTTACCATGAACTTTGGCTATACCTATTCTCAGCGTTCCGACAGACAGCAAACCCTCGCCCTCAACGGTAAAAAGCAGACAAGTTTAACAGTAATTCAAGACGCCGGTTTAGACGACCAAACCGGAGAAAGTCACGCCACCCACGCCTTTGTTGATCCCTACAATCCGCAAGCAAGGCAAGACTATTCTTTGTTGGTAAATCAAATAGTTAAGCGCAAGCCACAAGGAATGTTATTCGACTACATTCGCTATGTACGGGGCGTCGGGCCAGCTTCCGTGGCTACCAAAGTTCAAGATTTGTGGATTTACGGCGCAGCATCCCAGCAAATGCTTTTGCAGCGGGCTAACAATCAGCAAGGACGAGATTTAATTCAGCGATACTTAACTAAAGGATTTATCAATACTAATGACGTTCAAGCAGTAGTCAAAAAGTATCCAACCGAGCAAGAACCTCTTTGGCAGGGGCGAATTCCGCGACCTGTTCCGGTAGCAACTCCAGCTTCTACAAGGGGGAATGCCACATCAAAAGCAGCTTCAATAACTCCCGCTACAAAATCACCAAACCCTGCAACTCCCACACCAACATTAACACCAACACGGCCGCTTCCCGATACCGGCATTCTCCAAAAAGACCTCTGGCAACTGAGCGTTGCTCACGCAGTCCAAGGGATTTTAGATTTTTTCGGAATGGCAACTCAACCAGCTCAAAAAATGGGAATTCCTGTCGGAGCGGTGTTTTTCCCTAATGGAAATCAAAAGATAAATCAAGGGGGATTTGATTCGAGATTGCAGCCTTGGGACAGGTTTCCGGCTGGTGTAGAATTTCACGCAATGTCTTACGGAAATTGTGGGGATGTAAGCTGCATTGTGCCGCAGGTGCAGCGGGTAGTGAGTTTAGCGCCTCCGGGAGCAAAAATCATTCCTGCGATTGCCGGAGATTGGGGAAAATCTCTGAAAAATCGTCCGTCTTTAGAGATTCAAATGCGCGCAATTCGCTCTGCAACGCCGCAAATTAATGCGGTGAGCCATTTTTCTTTTGGGTGGCAAGAAGTGGAGGATGAAAGAGCGCGGCAAACTTGTCGATTCTAGGGATATTATTTATAGAGTCGCCACGAATTGCGTCTCTATAAAGTAGCCTTTGGAAAAGAAGCTAACTGTTGGACAAACTCTTGATGTCCTTTACTATTTAATCCGGCTTGAAGGGTTGCGATCGCACTTGGCATATCTCCATCTAAAAGTGCTGATACTGCCAGCCACAATCCAGGAAAAACTCTGCTGCGGATAATTCCTTCAGCATCGGGGAGAAGAGCAATATATTCTTCTTCCTGCAAGGAAAACCAATCAATTCGGCGGTTCATTACTTGCCAAACTAAATATTCTTTGACTCCATTGCGGCGGTAAACTCGCTTTTTGTCCCGCAGATCGATCGTAGCGGTACTTGCAGAAATTTCGGCAACAAATTCGGGTGCGCCTTCGATATATCCGTCATCGCTAAGGAAAGTTTGCCCACCATGTAGGGAATCAATTAGCAGTACAGCATCGGGTTGAGGTTCGTTATCCACGTCGAGACGCACAGTAGGATTATCGCCCAGACGCACGCCTGGAGTAGCAATTTTGTAACTCCACAGCCAGCCCATTAAATCGGCATGAGGCTCGGCGTGGGGTTCAAAGCGTAAGGGTGAAGCCATATAAACAATTCCTTCAATCAATTCTGCTTTTTTGAGTGCGGGCATGGCTGTATAGCGCCGCTCGAATTCTGCACGGCTGAGCAAATCGCCATTTTCTAAAGGGGGGATCGTAATGCGGCTGAGATTTGCCGGAGCAATCATGGCTTTTATCCTCGGATGATGCGTTGCTATCTTGGATTTTAACTAATTTTAGACAAAGTTGTAAGCGATAATTATATCGTTAACAGCAAATAGTACAGTTCATGAATACCAAATTTACTAAAAAATTGTGGTTTAAAATCGCTATAATTATCGGTTCGATGGTAGTAATTTTACTTTTTCCTGATCGCCTAAAAACTGCGAATTCAAATTCGTTAGCCCAAATCCCCCCTTTTGGCAATCCTCCGCCCAATCTCCTGAAACCGCCCAAACCCCAAATACTGCCTTCTCCCCCAGCAACTCCGTCTCCCAAACCTCCCCAACAACCTTTAGTATTCGCGCCGCCGACGCAATTTCGCAGCCAAATTGTATATAAAGCAAGTATCAGCGACTCAAAAGTTATCGCCCTGACATTTGATGATGGCCCAACATCGGAAACTTTGAAAATATTAGAAGTTTTACAGAAACATAATGCGATAGCTACATTTTTCTGTTTGGGTGCAAATTTGCGAGAGAATCCAGAAATAGCGAAGCAAGTAGTCAAAGCGGGAAATGCGATCGGCAATCATACATGGCATCATTACTATCATAATGTCAGTGAAAAAACAGCATCGGATGAAATAGATAATACTGGGGTTCATATTTATCGATCGACTGGCGCGAAAAGTTTGTTGTTTCGTCCTCCGGGAGGCCGCTTAAAAAACGGTTTCGCCGATTATGCTCAAAAGAAAAATTATGTAGTTGTCATGTGGTCGATCGACCCTAAGGACTTTTTGCAACCTCCGGCGGCTGCGATCGCCCGTAGCGTGGTGTCAAGAGCGACATCAGGGGCGATCGTCTTGCTGCACGACGGTGGTGGCGATCGCCAGCAAACAGTCGAGGCCGTGTCGGCAATTATTCCCAAACTCAAACAGCAGGGATACCGTTTTGTAACCGTGCCGCAATTGCTGCAAATGCAAGCAGCCCAAAAACAGCAAACTGCCGACCAAAAACCTAAATAAATTACGCTGCATACAAGTTATGAAATGTCAAAAATTATCTGTATAAATACCAAAATACAGGAAAATTGCTGTAGAATAGGACTGTCATATAAAAATCAAACAATGACACAAACACTCGCAGCTAAAGATATAAACATTCGCTACTTGATAGACAACTTCGGTCTTCAGCTAGCAGAAGATGAGGAATTTATTCGAGAATTTCAAGAAGATTTACCAGAAATCACTGACTTAGAAAAACAATTGCTAGATAGACTGAAAGCCGGATTTATCAATTTACTTACATATCCACCATTACTGGAAAATGTAGTTAAGCTGTCAGTAGTGGGGCCTCTGTTGTTTATTGCCGGCTTTTACCTGTCTCCTTTTCAGGTAAAAGCTGAAAAATCAATTCAAATTCAAGAAGAAGATGATGGTGTAATCATCGAAGGCAGACTAGATATTTTACTTTTAAAAGACCAATTTTGGGTAATGGTAATTGAGTCAAAAAAAGCAGCTTTTTCGATTGAAGAAGGACTGGGACAACTCCTGGCTTATATGTGGGCTAGTCCTTATCCAGAAAAACCTACTTTTGGGATGATTACTACTGGCGGTAACTTTATTTTTCTTAAGTTGGTTAGAGGGGAAACTCCACGTTATGCTTTGTCAGAGCAATTTTCACTTCGTAGACGCGACAATGAACTGTACAGTGTTTTGCAGATATTCAAACGCCTGAGTCAACTAGCTTAAAATAGTACATTGTGGTGCAAATTATGATCCAAAAACTTCAAGCAAGAGATATCAACCTCCGCTATCTAATCGATAACTTCGGCTTGCAGCGAGTT
Organism: Cyanobacteriota bacterium; assembly: GCA_025362325.1. Lineage (GTDB taxonomy): Bacteria > Cyanobacteriota > Cyanobacteriia > Cyanobacteriales > Microcoleaceae > Microcoleus. The sequence goes on from JANYGO010000292.1 coordinate 12,017, forward strand.
CGCAACAGCGAATTTTTCCGAGAATGGCAAGAAAACTTACCTGAAGTAACAGACTCAGAAAAACAATTGCTCGATCGCGTCCAAGACATATACTTCAACTTGGTAGACACCCCGCCTGTATTGGAAAATGCAGTCAAGCTAACAATCATCAGCCCCATTTTGTTTATTGCCGGTCTGTATGAGTCTCCTTTTCAAGTCAAAGCCGAAAAGTCGATCGCCATTCAAGAGGAAGACGAAGGCAGAATCATCGAAGGCAGAATAGATATCCTAATTATGAAAGCAAACTTGTGGGTGACAGTAATTGAATCCAAACAACTTTCGTTTTCAACGGACGAAGCACTTGCCCAACTCCTGACATATATGCTGGCAGATCCCGATCCCGAAACTCCTACTTTTGGCATGATTTCCACAGGTGCTAACTTCTCTTTTGTCAAGTTAGTCAGAGGCGAAATAGCGCAGTATGCCTTATCTCCAGAATTCGTAATCCGCAATCCCGGCAATGAATTGTACCGCGTTTTGCAGATTTTAAAACGCCTAAGTCAATTACCATACTTGCAATAAAAGTCATTTTCAATGAGCATTTAAAAATGACAATATCTTAGATCATATCCGAAGATATCCAGCACAATCCAATTGGTTTGTAGTGAGGACTTTAGTCCTTACAATCTGCGGACTAAAGTCCTCACTACAAACCTTTTTTATGAAATGATATGATATAATATTTCAAATTTCTAACTTCTGCGAGCATGGTAAATTACTGGATAGTCGGCGCTGTGGGAATAGCTTCTGTCTTTTGGGCAGAAATCATCCGAGACTTTTATCACGTTGCGTCTCATTATGTGCCGCCCCTGCAAAAGCTGCACAATTGGCACCACCGCGTTTTCCGCCCGAATTTGACCGCCGTCAGCGAGACAATTTACAAGCAAGCACACTGGCGTCACGACGTGCCCGAAGGTGGGGCGATGTTGGTTTTGGGCTTGTTGCTGTGGGTTTTAGCTTATTTTTGGCTGCCGGAATATCACTGGGGCGCAGCAGCGGGTTGTATTTATACTTTAGGCTTTTTGTTGAGTGCGATCGCCCGCGCGTGCGGAATCAAAGGCGCAGACGAATTAACCGACATCACCCACCAACCGGGAGACTTCCAGACTCTTCCTGGCAACTGGTTCGTGAATAAACCTTATCATTGGCGGCACCACTTCGACAATCAAAATGCTTACTATTGCGGTACTTTCACCTTAATAGATAAACTTATGGGGACAGCACTTTCTCTCAAAGGCAAAACTGTAGCCGTCACTGGTGCATCGGGAACATTAGGGCGTTTGCTTCTCAAACACCTGCACAAAGCTGGTGCAAAAGTTATCGCCCTCTCGTCGGGAAATGAGGAAATTACTTTGAATGTAGACGGCGAGATTTTGCCTATAAAAACCGTAACTTGGCACGCTGGCGAAGAAGCGGATTTAGCCAAATTGTTAGAAAAAATTGATATTCTGGTGATCAATCACGGGATTAACGTACAAGGAGAAAGAACCGGAGAGGCGATCGCAAATTCATACGAAATTAACACTTTTTCGGCGTGGCGGCTGATGGAACTCTTTTTCTTAACAGTCCGCACTAACGAAAACATCGCTTGCAAAGAAGTCTGGATCAACACTTCAGAAGCAGAAGTGATCCCCGCTGTCAGTCCCCTGTACGAACTCAGCAAACGTGCCCTGGGAGATTTAGTCACCCTGCGGCGGCTGGATGCACCCTGCATCGTGCGTAAACTGATTTTAGGGCCGTTCAAAAGCAACTTAAACCCGATCGGCATTATGTCTCCTGACTGGGTAGCGCAGCAAGTTGTCAAACAAGCTAAAGCTGATGTCCGCAATATCATCGTGACAATTAATCCTTTAACTTTTATCGTTTTCCCAGTGAAAGAATTCTTTGTTTCTTTGTATTTCCAACTCTTCAGCCGGAAAGCGATTTCAGAAGTTAAAGCAGCGGCGACAGCGGAAAAATCCAGCGTTGAAGCCAAAATCAATTGACTTTCCCAGGTTCGTAGTGAGGACTTCAGTCCGCATCAAATTCTGAGGACAGAAGTCCTCACTACAAACCTTTAAAACTAATTACTAACCTCAGCCATTTCTATCACGCGGCCGTCATAATCCTTGACCAAGAAATTCAGCGGCTTTTCCCGACGAATTTTATAACTAATGCCGCGAGTTTGTACCCTCATTAATAGCTGATCCAAACAATCGCGATCGAAACAAACATGACGTTCGCGATTTTTTTCCCCTACACCAGCCCCGCTAATAATGTGCAGTTGGGTATTTTTCATCAACTGATACCACAAACCTTCGGGATTTGCCATCGTTTGAGTGCTCGTTCCCCTCCCGACATTCGGCGACAAATACAGGGGATCGATACCAGTTGTCCCCAAGGTTTGCTCGTAATTGTAATAGTAGTGCAGCGGCACTTCTGCGACGGGGAGGCTGAGCATACCTTCATAGAACTCCCTGGCTTGCGCGAGATCCGATACCATCACCGTGTGTACCTTCGGAGCACTGGTGAGAAACATCCACATCGCCCCCGCATAGGCGGCCAGCAGCATCACCATAATCCCTTGAGTGGAAAACAAGCTGTCCAGGGGCAAGTCGGGCAAAAATGAGCTCAAGTACAAAGGCCCAAGTCCAAAAGTAATAAAACTAACTGCTAGAGTCATGAATTATAAGGAAGGGTAAACAACGAAATTTATCAAGATTGCGGTCGCGATCGCCCGCGAGACTTAAACTATTAGCTTAGGCATCTAATATAGCAAAAACTAGCGGTTAGGCCCTACCCGATGAAAGTCTTTGTCTACGGCACTCTCAAACCGGGGGAGTGCAACTATCTGCGCTACTGCGAGGGAAAGGTTGTGGATGCTTTGCCCGCGATCGCCCGCGGTCAACTTTTTGCACTGCCGATCGGCTATCCTGCAATGGTGGCCGGAGAAGGTACAGTCTGCGGTTTTCTCCTCTGTTTCGCTTCGATCGCTATTCTGGAGGATTTAGACCGACTAGAAGACTACGATCCGCTGCGGGAACCTGCACAAAACGAATATCAACGGCAGGAAATCGAAATTTGTGATCGACATTTCAAATCTCTGGGCCAGGCTTGGGCATACTTGATGTTACCCGAGCGCGTGCGTGCCCTAGGAGGCATCTGGCTGCCCGATGGGACGTGGGAAAATAGGTTTTTCACAAAATAAGTCGTTAATGCAGGTTCGCTGGCTAAATTGCGGTGCGATCGCAATTTAGCCAGCGAACCTGTAACCGTAACCGCTGTTCCCTACTGCGACACCGACGTTTCTCCGGCCCCGACTGAGAATATTTGACTAGAAATTAACGGCGTTGGTGTTTGCACAATAAATATATGTTGAGCGCAAATCGGATAATTTTCCCGATCTCTGAGGGAGGAGATGCTGCGGGGAAAAATCATCCGATTTGCGGATCTATTGGTCAATTATCCATCCGCGAATCAGTTCGTTTACCTGTTCTGGTACTTCGTCGTGGGGACAGTGACCGGCTTTGATAAAGTGTTCGGCCAACTGCGGATAGTGTTTGCGAAATTTGGCGCTTCTGTCTGCAGAATTCATCCAGGGGTCGCCTTCTCCCCACAGCATTAGCAGCGGGCAGTTTAATAGACTCAGCAATACGTCGATTTTTTCGCCTTGGGGCGTCCGGAATACGGAGGCGAATACTTTGGGCGCACCCGGATCGCAGGATGGTTGGTAAATTTCTTCTACTAATTGGTCTGTGACGGCGCTTTGGTCGAGATAAACTTTTTCTAAGGTTTTCCGAATGGTCGATCGCTGGCGCACGTATTGGAACAGCAGAAAACTTGCCCAATCTTGCTGAAATAAGGTTTTAGCTACGGCAGATATGGCTTTTTGCAAGGGCGGGGCTTCGGGTGCGGGCTGCGGTTCGCTGAAAGGGCCGGCGCTGTTGATTAAGATCAGTCCGGCGGCTGATTCGGGACGCTGCGCTGCGACACACAAGGCCGCGTAGCCTCCGAGGGAGTTGCCGGCTAGTACGGCGGGCCGGCCGATGATGGTGGTGATGAAGTCGTGGAGTTGGTCGCGCCAGAGGTCGCCGCTGTACTGGATTTCGGGTTTTGCCGATCGCCCGAATCCCAAAAGGTCGATCGCCCACACTTCAAAATCTTTGCTCAGCCCGCTGATATTTTTGCGCCAGTGGTCTGTGGACGCTCCAAAACCGTGAATTAACAGCAGGGGAGGGCGTTCAGGATGTCGATCGCTAGATCGCACGTAGTATACTGAATGCCCCCGCCACTGCCAGTATGTGCCCGCGATCGGGGCTGCGGTGGTTTGCATAATGTAAAGAAATAAGTATTTACTTTAACTATTGTATCGCGGCGTTTAAATTTATTAAATTTGGCAAAGGCGCCAGGGTTTGGTCAGCAAGGGATACGTCAATTTGGGCGAGTTGGGTGAGTGCGGGCGATCGCGAGCGGATTAAATAAGTTTTGTAACAAATATTGATTTGGTAAAGGCCGCAGCAGTGGGATCGAGCGTGTGTGATCGGTATTTGGGAAATATATCGAGGATTGGCGGCAACACACCTAGGTATGATAAGTGCGATCTTTGGCGGCAAGTAGGAGTTGTGGGCGATCGGCGCTCTTCTGGCGGCGAGGGCCGATCCCCAATGGGGAGCGATGGAGGGATCGATGTTTTAATAGATATTTCCGATCTTTTCAAGGTGGGGATCGTTTGGTACCGCGACTGTTGACGGCTTGGGAGATGTCGGGGCGATCCCCCGTGAGTTGGCTCGATCGACATCAAAAATCTGGTGGTAGGTGAAACTTATAAGTAAAATTACTGGTGGTTCCCGGCATTCGTTTCTGAGAATCGCAGAATATTTTGTGAGGTTGCTGGCTTTTCTTAAGTGCTTAAATACTCTAAGATAGAAGTAGAGCTGCGCCGCTCAATTAATTAGCATTTTGAATACTAGGGAGCCAACTATGCAGGGTGTGAAGTTTATCCACCTGAAAGTTAGGGAGTTTTCTGAGTGATTGCTATTTCAACCCGTCCGGTGGGACGCAATTGGATTACGATTAGCTTCGCTTCTACTCTATACCTTTGTCCTGTTTTGGATCTGCTCCTAGCAGAGGTTCCGGATCACTGGCAAGCAGAATTACGCTTGGGGCTTCAAGAAGCTTTGGTAAATGCTGCTAAGCATGGAAACAAGTTAGACCCCGGTAAAACAGTTGGAGTCCGTTTTTCGATCGTCCAAAACCAATACTGGTGGGTGATATCGGATGAAGGCTCAGGCTTTAAAGCCCCTTGCGGTTGTGACCTTTATAGCGATAATTGCGACAGTCTCATAGCAGACGATGTTGCAGATAACTCTGCACTACCCCATGTTGAACAAGAATGCGGTAGGGGGGTGTTTATTCTTTACCAAATATTCGATCGGGTAGAGTGGAATTCTCAAGGTACAGAGTTACGGCTGTGCAAAGAACTTCCCAGTCGCTACCTGCTGCCTCGCTTGCGCTAGAACCGCTATTTTGGCAGCAGTTTTCACCTCAGCTAGACCTGCAAATTTTTTCATTTCCGGGCTGAACCTTGGAGTGAGAATGTGGAGGATATGGCTATTGATAGTCGATTGTAACGCAAAATGTGAATTTTGAGTTAAAAAAGTATAAATCTTTTGAACTCACAATCGCGCCGCTCGATCGAGCGGCGCGATTGTCTAAGTTTTGAGCGACTAATCAAGTCAAAACTCAAGACTCAAAACTCAAAATTATTTGCCGTGGGTGGGACAGGGAGGAGCAGAGATCGATCCATCCAGCCATCCTGCTGCTTGTTTTAAGCGCGGGAGAGCTTCTTCTGGCTGTTTTTTGAGCAAAAAGACCAGAGCGGCCGAGGCTTGCTCGCCGGCCCGCGCAGAACGGTTGGCTTTGAGGCGGTGCCAATCTTTTTCGGAAATGGCGAGGCGCGCTGCTAGAACTTGGGCTAGTTCTACTGTGGTAAGCTCGTTGAGGTTGACAGTTTGGGTTGTTTGTGTAGTTTCAAGCATAATTGGCAATTATAGCGATTTGGCTGCTGTTTCTGAATTTGAAAAATATACTGCATATAATAACAACTTAATTGGAAATTGGTTTTTTTTAAGTATTGTCAGGTTTGCAGATCGAAATGCCTCAACAGCCGTCAGAGTTAAATCGGGAAGAGTCAGAAAATGAGTTGGTGGAGGCGATCGCAGCAGTGGAGCGATCGCTCGCAGCAGTCAAAGAGCGTTACACTCAAATTCAGGTCGATCGCCAGCGCCAAGCCGAACTCGGCCACCGGCGCGAAGATGTGCGCCAGTCTCTGCGCCAAAATCGACTGCCGCAACTCAAGCAAGAATTGCGGGAAATTGAGCAAGAATTGGAAACGATCGAGTTAAATTTAGAAAGCAGCCTGTTTTCTTGGGGAAGCATAAAACAACCTTTTTGGCAAGCAGTTCGCTTTGGGGGACTCGGCATTTTGCTTGGTTGGATGTTGAAATCCTATGCGGGATAGTTTTTGATTTTTTTACCGCAGAGGGCGCAGAGGGCGCAGAGGAAGAGAAAACAGAGATGTAGTGCAAAATATTAAATAAACAGGAGTGAATATAATGACAAATCAACGAATTGCAGCAATTTTGCGCGGTGGGGAACCCGACGAAACTGTAACGATTCAAGGTTGGGTGCGGACTAAACGCGAATTAAAAGAATTTGCCTTTGTCGAAGTCAACGACGGTTCGGCAATGGCCAACTTGCAAGTAGTTATAAATTCCGATTTGCCTGATTTTGCCAATGTACTCAAACAAATCAATACAGGTGCATCTTTAGAAGTGTCGGGAGTGCTGGTAGCGTCACCGGCGAAAGGACAGCGAATTGAGTTAAAAGCCTCGCAAGTACAAGTTTACGGCGAAGCAGACCCGCAAACTTATCCGCTGCAAAAAAAGCGCCATTCATTGGAATTTTTGCGGACAATCGCCCACTTGCGGCCGCGCACAAACACCCACGGCGCTGTGTTTCGAGTCCGCAATGCTTGTTCGGCGGCGGTACATCAATTTTTTCAGGAACGCGGATTTTTGTGGGTTCACACTCCGATTCTTGCTGCTAGCGACTGCGAAGGTGCGGGGGAGATGTTCGCCGTTACCAACTTTGATTTAAAGAATGTGCCGCGCACTGATTCGCAAGAGGTTGATTATGCGAAGGACTTTTTTGGCAAACGCGCCTATTTAACTGTTAGCGGCCAGTTGGAAGCGGAAGTTATGGCGATGGCTTTCGGCAATGTTTACACTTTTGGCCCGACTTTTCGAGCGGAAAATTCTAATACTTCGCGACATTTGGCTGAGTTTTGGATGATTGAACCGGAGATGGCTTTCTGCGATTTGCAGGGTGATATGGATTTGGCTGAGGCGTTTTTAAAGTACATCTTTAATTACGTTTTGGAACATTGCCCGGAGGATATGGAGTTTTTCAACGAGCGGATTGATAAGACGGTTTTGGCTACTGCTGAAAATATTATTAACAATCACTTTGAGCGGATTACTTACACGGAGGCGATCGCACTTTTGGAAAAAGCCGATAAAAAGTTTGATTTTCCGGTAAGCTGGGGCTTAGACTTGCAGTCGGAACACGAGCGCTATTTGGCTGAGGATTTGTTTAAGAAGCCGACAATTGTCAGCGATTATCCAGTCGGAATTAAAGCATTTTATATGCGTTTAAACGAAGACGAGAAAACGGTGCGAGCAATGGATGTTTTGGCTCCGAATATTGGGGAAATTATCGGCGGTTCCCAGCGGGAAGAACGGCTGGATGTGTTGGAGCGGCGCATGGAAGCGCAGGGCATGAATAAGGAGGAATTGTGGTGGTATTTGGATTTGCGCCGCTACGGTACTGTGCCTCACGCTGGCTTTGGTTTGGGGTTTGAGCGGTTGGTGCAATTTATGACGGGAATGGGGAATATTCGCGATGTAATTCCGTTTCCGAGAGCGCCTTTGACTATTGATTTTTAGCGTCAAAACAGAAAAGAAGACCGGGCGGTTGAAACCGCGCCTACAAAAACGAAGTCCGCCGACGCGGACTGAAGACAATAACATCATCTTCACAGCGCGCTCTTGAACCCGCGGAGGCGGGTTTCGTCTGTATAGACGCGGTTTCAACCGCCCGGTCTTCTTTTCCCATCTCAAATCTAAAATCTCAAATGGTATGTAGCTCATGGTACTTCAAATCCCATCCAGTTCCCAAGCACCAACTATTACCTGGGAAGCCTTACCAGCCGACTTTGTTTTACCGGACGATCCCGTGGAAAATATTCAACAACCGCCGCTTGCTGCTGCTCTCACCGATGCTCTGGGAGCCGCTGGAGGCATTGAACATATCGCCCTGATCGGTTCCAATTTTGGACTGGTAGCGACGGTAAATAAGCAGACTGTTGTCAAAGCACCGGATTGGTTTTTCGTGCCGCAAGTGTATCGAGTTGCAGAGGGCACGATTCGCCGCAGCTACACGCCGAATCTGGAGGGTGCGCCGGTATCGGTGGTGATGGAGTTTTTGTCTAATGAGGATTACAGCGAATTGTCCGTGCGATCGACTCCTCCCTACGGCAAGCTCTACTTCTACGAACAGATTCTGCGAGTGCCGACCTATGTGACTTACGACCCCTACGAGCCCAAGCTGGAAGTGCGGTATTTGCTCAATGGAGCCTATGAAACGCAGGCGGCTGATGCTGACGGACGGGTGCGGATTCCAGAGTTAGATTTGTGGCTGGGGATTTGGTCGGGGGAACGGCTGGGCCAAACTATGAATTGGCTGCGCTGGTGGGATTCCCAGGGAAATTTGCTGCTGTGGAGTTCGGAACAGGCCCAACAGGAACGGCTGCGGGCAGAACAGGAACGCCAGCGGGCGGAACGTGAACGGTTGCGGGCGGATTTATTGGCGGCTAAGTTGCGGGAGTTGGGTGTCGATCTCGATCGGCTGGCCTGACTCGGGCGATCGGGCAAATCGCTACTCAATCCAAATTGACCATAGGGCGCTTCAAACCCAGCATTACTGCTTGAATGCGATCGGGTTCAAATTGGTATTATAGCGCGATCGCTTACCAACTCAGCATTAATTAGATCTGCCAGATCGGGGGAAAGAAAGAAGTGGGGAAATAGTAAAGTCTCTAAATAGTGAAAGTTTATTCCATAAAGTTTTTTAATTTCTTTGATTTGTCCAATAATCTGCTCCTTATTGATACTATGATTGCTTTTAATTCCCACAATCATTATATTCTTACTCGTATGTTCAGCAGCTATAAACTCAAAAACCTTAGTCTTATAGCCAGACAACTCAAGTAAAAGCGCTCTTAATCCATCAGTCACTATTTCCGATTGCCTCTCCAGCAAAATACCAGACTTCAGGAGATCCTTCAAAGCCATATTCGGATGAATCTGTTTCCTAACTTGCTTGTGGCAGCAGGGTGCTAGGATGATTAAAGAAGAATCAGACTGTATCCCTTTATAAATTGCATCATCTGTTGCAGTATCGCAGGCATGAAGTGCGATGGTTATGTCTGATTTTTCTGCGCTATAGTTACTGATGTTTCCTTGGTTAAAATGTAACCTTTCAAAATTAACTGATTGGGCAACAGAGTTACAAAAATCTACTAAATGTATTCTGCTTTCTATACCGATAACTGATGCTTGTTTGTCTAAAATATTGTTCAGAAAATCATATATTGCGAAGGTTAAGTATCCCTTACCTGAGCCCATATCAACTACAGAAATATGACTTTTTTCGGCCAATCCTGATGATTCAACTAAGCCATGTATGATTTCCACAAACTTATTTATCTGTCTGAACTTATCTTCCATCGTTTTTACGACATTACCTTGACTATTGGTAATGCCTAATGCTCTGAGATATACATTATTTTCTGATTCAATATACCGTTTCTTCCTGTGATCGTGTACCTGCGGAGTCGTATTAACAGGATTGGTAAAAGTTGGCTTAATAAAATGAAGTTTAGGATTTTGATTTTTGCCATATTCAAGTTGAACATCTTGCTTGATTGAAAATAATCTAATACTCATAAATTCACTACCAATCAGGGTTTTGATTAAATCTACTCCCTCTTCGATTGGGTAATTTTTGACTATTTCCTTAGTTTTGTAGCTATAGGTAAAAGAAAGTTTTATGCTTGATTTGAATTGTACGATTCTCACAAGAATTTTAGTTAAACCGTCTTCTCCTCCTCTATATTTTCCTAAAGTTAGTCTGATGAATTCTTGACTTTCTATACTAGAACTTAGAATTAACTCGAATTGCTCTTGCGTGTTGATATTCATTATATTACAATACGGTTTACTTAAGAAAATAATTGATCAGCGCGACTTAATCGAGAAATTTGATAGTCTCTGCGATTGCTCTCCCTGTGATCGCAATGACAAAAAACGTTAAGTGAACTTTATTGCATTATATTATTCATTAGCCGTAAGGTTCGCCATCGAAAATTTACAAATTAGATTCACATCTCACAGTGACGCACCACACAATAGTCTGGTGCGTCACAGGAATCATCGATTAAGTCGCGGACGGAATTGTGATATCGACAGATTGCACTTTTACCGCAGTTCCCAAACTCGATAGCGGCGGTTGAATTGCCGCAGTATTTCCCACTACTAATGTTACCAGATTCTCCGGTTTCAAGTAAGTCTTGGCTACGCGCTGCACGTCGGCAATTGTTGCTGCTTCGATGCTGCGGCGGTAGCTAAAAATGAAATCTTCGGGATAACCGTAGTATTCGTAGCGCATTAGTCTCGACAAAGTTTGACTCGGATTTTCAAATTTGAAGATGAAAGAATTGAGAGTCGAATCTTTAGCAAAAGCTAATTCTTCGGCGCTAATTGGTTCGGTGCGGATACGATCGATCTCAGCGCGAATTGCTTTGATAAATGGTACTGTCGCGTCCGATCGCGTTTGGCCTCCAGCCACAAACGTCCCAGGATAGTCAAATCTCGGACTCCAAGCCGCGTAAACCGTGTAGGCTAAGCCTTGGCGCGATCGCACATTATTGAACAAACGCCCGCCAAAACCGTTCAAAACCCCGTTCATCACGTCCAAAGCAGCGTAATCTGGACTGCTGAGCATTCCGCCCAAATGTCCCATCTGCACGTAACTTTGACTTAATTGCGGCTGATTTACCAAAAATATGCCACCTTGATTGGCGGGCGATACCGCTGGTAGCGCAGGCACTTCTGCACTTTGAGTCGGTTGCCAGTTGCCAAATCTTTGCTCGACGAGCGATCGCATTTTAGCAGTATCAAAATCGCCAGAAATACCCAAAATCATGTTTTTGGGGTGGAAATACTTCTGGTAGAAACCCACCAAATCGTCGCGGGAAATATTGGCGAGAGTCTTGTATTCCACCGTGCGCGCGTAGGGACTGCGATCGCCATAAATTAACTTTTGAAACTCCCGGCCAGTAATACCGTTCGGATCGTCATTGCGGCGGGCGATCCCACCTTGCTCTTGATTCCTCGCTAAATCGAACTTTTCCTTAGCAAAAATTGGCTCCCGAATAACTTCCGCAAACAAGTCAAAAACGGGTTCCATATCTTCAGCTAAAGCACTAAAATTAGCGTTCCCCGAAGTAACATCAATCCCCGTTTCTACCGAAGCAGCACGCTGTTCTAGCAACTGATTTAGTTCATCAGCCGTATGCCGACTCGTGCCACCAGTTCGCATCACTTCTCCCGTCAAACCTCCCAATCCAATTTTATCGGCAGGTTCAAAACGATCGCCCGTACGAAATAGCGCCGTCCCCCCAACTAGCGGCAGTTCTCTATCTTCCATTAGATACACGCGAATGCCATTTTTCAGCTCAAAGCGAGTGTATTTCGGCAGTTTAATTTCTGTCAGCGCCGGGAATTTTAATTCGTCATAGTGTTTGGGCCCAGCCGCTAAGGAAGGTAACAAATTAAACGTGCCCAGTGAAACAGTAAAAAAGCAAAGCGATAGCAGAAATAACTTTACTTTCTTCAGTTTCAATTTAGTCCTTTTCATTCTTTCTCCAATGTTTCCTATGTTGACAATTCGAGGCAGAGCCTCTGGATCTGCGTTCCCAGGCAGAGCCGGGAAACGAGTGTTTTTCGCTTTTATCCGAAGCCCGATCCCCCTAAGTCCCCCGAAAGCAAGGGGGACTTTGAGAATACTCCTGTCCCCCCCGAAAGCAAGGGGGGCTAGGGGGGATCTAGACCTAATCGCTAGACAGAAAATCGGCACTAGGTTTCAGCTTAAGTTGACACCAATGACCAATGACCAATGACTGATGACTGATGACTTCTTACAGCGGCAAAAGCTTACCAATTGTCTTATTTTCCGGGCGGAAAGTTGCCTGAGAAACACGCTGAATGTCAGCAGGAGAAACAGCCGCGATCGCATCCAATTCCTTGAACAGATTTTTCCACGAACCAGTTTTTACTTGATAGTCCAGCAGCGAAAATGCCATGCCCATATTAGAATTGAGCGATCGCAACAAACCCGCTCTCGCCTGAGTTTTCACCCGCTCCAACTCCAAAGCAGACACCGGCTCAGTTTTTAGGCGATCGATTTCCTTGCTCAAAGCTACCGCTACCTCATCAACCGTGCGGCCCGGAGCAGTTTGAGCGTAAAATAACATCAAATTCGGGTACTTTTCCCCCGGATAACCGCTGAAACCTTGAGCAGCTAACGCCAATTGCTGTTGTTCTACCAAAGATTTGTAGAGCCGAGAAGTGCGGCCACTGCTGAGCAAAGAACCAATGATTTCATAAACCGCATTGTCAGGATGATTCATCGCCGGCCTGTGGTATCCTTCCAAATACCAAGGTTGAGTTTTTAACTTCAGCGTGACTTCCTTAGTTTGCGTTTGCGGAGGCTCCACAATTTGCAATTCAGGAGGCGCTGGTTTCGCCTTGTAGCGCCCGAAATAAATTTGCGCGAGTCGCTTCACCTCCGCAGCTTTCACGTCTCCTACAACCGCCACAGTCAGCTTGCTGGGGATGTAGTGACTATCAAAAAACTTCTGTACCTGGCTGCGGCTGAGGTTTTCAATGTCTTTACTGTAGCCAATTACCGGGCGGCGGTAGGGATGGACAGAGAAAGCTTTGGCGGCAAAAGCTTCAACCATTTGCCCGATCGCCGAATTCTCAGTTCGCAGTCGGCGTTCTTCTAAAATTACCTGTTTTTCCTTATAAAATTCCCGAAAAACAGGCTCTAGAAATCGCTCTGATTCCAGCGACATCCACAGTTCTAATTTGTTAGCTGGGAGGCTGTAAAAATACATTGTCGAGTCGGTAGAAGTAGCGGCATTTAGTCCGACTCCGCCTGCTTGTTCGACTATTTTGCCGAATTCGTTGCGATTAACAAATTGCGCCGCTTCCCCTTCAACTTTATCAAATTCTGCTTTGAATTTGGCGACTTCTTCAGTTTTGCCGCTGGCTTTCGCTGCTTGCATTTCCTCGAATAGTTCGTCTTGTTTTTCTAGCAGCGGTTTTTCGGCTTTGTAGTCGGTAGTACCGATTTTGGGTGTGCCTTTAAAGGCTAAATGTTCGAGGTAGTGGGCGACTCCGGTTTGACCGTCGGGTTCGTTTGCGCCTCCCACGTCAGCGTGAATCAAAAACGATGCTACGGGCGATCTGGGCCTTTCGAGCACCACGAATGTCATGCCGTTGTCGAGCTTAAATTCGGTGACTTGCTTGATTACTCGATCGAGCGACGGTTGAACAGACACTGCTTGGGAGCCGTTAGCGGGATTCTCGCGGGCGATCGCGATTTCGGGGGAAATCCCCCACCACAGCAGCACAGCAGCCAGCAGGGAGGCGATGAATCGAGTTTTGGGGTTGGGCGATTCCCTAGGGGATAGCTTCGCCGCGCGTGGTTTTTGGAACTGCGGGGTCATTCGATTTGCGATTATGGATTTTAGATTTTGGATTGTCAAACAAACAAATGTTTGTGCCCAATGCCAGGGATTCTTTCTTAAGGATAAAGATTTTTGGAGGCCTAAGCGATCTGTTGCGCCGCAGATGTTAGGCTAATACAGCAAATCTCAAAAAGAATCTGGGGCCTGGCAAAAAGTTTTGAGTTTGGGATTAAAGTCGCGCACAACTTAAAGCGTAACATTATTTCGCCCGCCCGTCCCAAACCCGCAGTTCCAAGTGAATCCACCTAACTAAACGTAAAATACGGCTCGCTAAAAAGCTGGCTATGTATGTCTTCTTCCTTCTTCCTTCTTCTTTCTTCCTTCTTCCTTCTTCCTTCTACTTAAGTCGCCAATTACCAATTGCAAAGCCATGCGAATTTTTAATCAGTCTCCTCCTTCAGAAACAGAAACCAAGAAGCGAATTTTACAAGCTGCTCAGCGGTTGTTTGCCCGCAGCGGATACGACGGCACCACAACTCGCGATTTAGCAGCGGCGGCGGGGGTGGCGGAGGGTACGCTATTTCGGCATTTTGATAATAAAAAAGCGATTTTGATTCAGGTAGCCACGGAAGGATGGGTAGAAATATTGACAGATTTGCTGACAGAATTGAGCGAAATGGGCAGTTACAAAGCGGTGGCTCAGGTGATGCGGCGCCGGATGCTAAATATCCGCGAGAATAGCGATATGATGCGGGTGTGTTTTTTGGAGGCGCAGTTTCACCCGGATTTGCGCGACAGAATTCAGTTGGAAGTCATCGGAAAAATGAGCGATGTGGCTGAGGCTTTTTTTGAAACGGCGATGGAAAAAGGAGTTTATCGGAAGATGAATCCGAAGATTGTTGCTCAGGTGTTTTTGGGAATGTTTGCAGTCGCGGGTTTCAGTCAAAATACGATTATGGAACCCAATGCTTCTCCGCAGCAAATGCAGGAAATGGCTGAAGGATTAGCCGATATTTTTCTGAATGGGGTTTTAGTTAAAGATTAGTCATTAGTCATTAGTCATTAGTCATTGGTCATTGGTCATTAGTCATTGGTCATTGGTCATTAGTCATCAGTCATTGGTAGTTCGCGTCTTTTTTCCTGCTTTATTCTTCCACACATCCGTTACATCCGTTAAATACGTTACAGAATCCGTTGCCGAACTTCCTTCTACTTATGGACAAAATCTTAGACTATTCTATTCGGCTTTTAACGCAGGAAGACGAGCCTTTTCTGTGGCCAATGCTGTACGTCGCGGCGCACATGGCAGAAGAAGGCGAATCAACGGTGCAAGCTGTTGTGAATCATCCTTTAATTGCGAGATATGTTAAGGATTGGGGACGTGCAAACGATCTGGGTTTCGTAGCAATTGAATTAAATAGCAGCCAGCCCGTAGGAGCAGCGTGGCTGCGTTTGTTTACAGGGGATGAAAAGGGATTTGGCTGGATTGACGATACTATCCCAGAATTGGCAATTGCAGTTCTTCCAGAATATACAAATCAGGGTGTAGGAACGCAGTTGCTGGCTCCTTTGTTGTCAGCAGCAAAAGCATCTTATCCAGCGGTATCCCTGAGTGTCAGAAGCTCAAATCTGGCCCTGAATTTGTACGAGCGATCTGGATTTAAAGTAATTGAGGGAAGCGAGACAATCAACCGCACAGCCGGGACATCATTGACTATGAAAATAGATTTTGATTGAGTGAATTATCACTCATCGTTAAACTCGTACATTTGCAGTACCCAATTCTCCCGATTGTCTTGCCATTCATGGGAAACTACTTCCCAAGTTGTATTGCTTTCAAGATCCAGCAATAAACTTGATACTTCTTCAAGAGTTGATGCTGACTGACATTCTTCTACCCAACTTTCCCGGCGCTGTTTCCATAGATTTTGCACCGCTTCCCACTCTATCTCTGATTCCAATTCAACTAGATATTCTGCTAGCTGTGATGGCTCAACTGCTGCTTGCACTTTACTCACCCAACTGTCGCGACGTTCTTTCCATTCTTGCGTCACTGCTTCCCATGTGAGGTTGCTTTCAAACTCTAACAGTAACTGGTTCAGTTCTACCATATTAAATGTTTTATTTTTTCTATTTTGTGCTACAAATATTATACATTTTTTTTTCAATGAAGAGTGTTAAAATCTTTTCAAGATTGCAGTCTCAGTGAAACTAGGGAATAGGTATAGCAGTTGACAGTTGACAGTGGACAGCTCGCCCTGAGCGAAGCCGAAGGGTTAACAGTTGGATAACGGGAATCAAACCATTGATGCTTGACGAGTATCTGCTTTATTCATGAAGTTATTTATGTCCTCACCGATGTGGCGGTTGCTATAACTGAATAATGAGCGATGAATTTACGTTAGATATGCTAGACATTCCCAGCGGTTGGAATCGCGGGGAAGGCGACTGGACGGGAGTGGCGGCAGCTATGAAGAGAGGAGAAATTGTAGAAGTAATTCAAGAAGTTGGTTCTACTTTGTGGCAAAACAGTCTGCCCAAACAACATTCTTTGTATTGGGATGGGGAAAATCTGTCAACTCTCAAAGGGCGAATTTGGATTAGTTTTACCCAGAGAAGATTTGCGCCGGAATCTGCTTTGCCAAAGGTTCAGTGGCATCCGAGAGTGTTGTGGGTAGGGATAGGTTGCGAAGGCGGAACAGCGCGAGAGTTAATCGAAACTGCGATTCAAAATGTCTGTCGCGCTTATCATTTAGCGGAAAGTGCGATCGCAGGTATTGCTACCATAGACACTAAAGCAGGTGAACTTGGCTTGCTCGAACTTTGTCAAGCCCGAAACTGGCCGTTAAAAACCTTTGCGGCTGACGTTTTGAGTTCCGTAGAAGTCCCTAATCCTTCAAATCTTGTAGCAACAGCGGTCGGTACGCCCAGCGTAGCAGAAGCGGCTGCACTTTGCGCGATCGCCCAAATATCTTGTACCATTCTCAAGAACAGGCAAGATACCTGTTCAACAAAGAGTGAATCTGCTTGTGGGGTGGACATCCTGCCCGCCCGTGAAAGGCTTTTAGTCCCTAAACAAATATTTCGCCGTCAAAATACCCCCCTTTTGCAAGGAGGGGTTAAGGTGGGTTCTGCGGTAACAGTAGCGGTTGCAGTTTGCCCGATCGACTATCTAGGATAATATCTTACTACTCGAAAGTGCCGGCATACACAAATCGACCGATCAACCCAGAAACAAACGACAACACAATCGAACCAAACAAAGCAGGCCAAAAACCGTTAACGGCAAAACCGATACTGAACGCACCCGCCAACCACGAAGCCAAGGAAAGCGAAACTGCATTCACAACAAACAAAAACAGACCTAAAGTAATAATACTCAAAGGCAGCGTCAGCAGTGTAATCATCGGCCTGACAACCGCGTTCACAAATCCAATCACCACAGCAGCCAGCATCGCCGCCGGAAAACTCGTCACCACAATACCTGGTACAATGTTAGCGGTAATCACCAGCGAAACTGCGGCTACTATCCAAGTTAAGAAAAAGCTTAGCATATCGTTTTTTTGATCTCCATCACTATTAATTGAGATTGTAACCGTTTAGTCGATCGACCAAAGTTCGGGATACACTACGAAATACCCACCTTGCAAGAATATCAAACTTATGAAACTCCGGCAACTAGCAGCATTCCTCTTGGCGCTAACTATCTTCATCCTCCCGCGCCCAGCCCAGGCTCAATCTAAATATTACCCACCGCCGCTGTCCTTTAGCAACGCCGAACTGACAAGACGCGACTTTTCCGGTCAAATGCTGCGCGCTGCTGAGTTTTCTAACGCTAATATGGATTTAACTAATTTTTCTCATGCCGATTTGCGGGGAGCAATTATGAGCGCATCGGTGATGACTCAGGCAAATTTGCACGGCGCCAATTTAACTAATGCCATGATCGATCAAGTTAAATTTACTAAGGCCGATTTAAGCGATGCAATTTTAGCGGAAACAATTTTGCTGCGTTCTACTTTTGACGGAGTTAATATTACAGGCGCTGATTTTACTGACGCAATTATGGACGGCGCACAAGTTAAAGAATTGTGCACAAAAGCCAGCGGGATTAATTCTCAAACAGGGATTTATACTCGCGATTCTTTGGGATGCCGGTGATTTATCTCGCTCCCATAATTTCAAGTTAAGGATACAGCGTTGCGTTTCCCGAACTCTCAACTTAAGTATTTTAGATCGTGTCCGCTCGAACGACCATAAATAATATTGGTTTGTACTCAGGACTTCATTCCTCCGATTCTGAGGACTAAAGTCCTCACTACAAACCTTTTGATTGCAGATAGCCTACATGATACAATTAGTATAACAAAACCTTACCAAAAACCCACAACCTCATACCAAAAAATGTTTCGACTCTCCCAATCCCAGCTCAAAATCATCGAAGAATGTCCGCGCAAATTCCAACACAGCTACCTTGAACTCCTCGCCACCACCGCCTCCCCAGAACACCAAGAAAAACTCGCCTGGGGAAGCCGCTTTCACCTGTTGATGCAGCAGCGAGAGCTCGGATTGCCGATCGCATCCATCACCCAACAAGACCCCGAAATAGGACGCTGTGTCGCAGCATTTATCAACACCGCACCCGAACTTTTCGCTGCTTCAGAACATAACGACCAAATTTTCCGCCAAGCCGAACACCCCCGCACCCTAATTTTTCAAGAATACCTGTTCACCGTTATCTACGACTTATTAATAGCCGAACCAAACGCAGCTAAAATTCTCGACTGGAAAACCTATCCCCGCCCACAAAAATCAAAATGGATAGCCGAAAGTTGGCAAACCCGCCTCTATTTATATGTCTTAGTAGAAACCAGCGACTATTCCCCCGAACAAGTTTCCATGACATACTGGTTCGTGCAATTGCGAGGAGAAGAACCGCCGCAAAAACTCACATTTTCCTACAACCAAACAGAGCACGATCGCACAAAACAAGATTTAACCCACCTCTTGCACCAGCTAAGCGACTGGCGACAGCGCTATACCGAAGGCACAGAATTTTTGCCCCAAGTAGAAATTAGTGCAAATCTCTGCGATTCCTGTCAATTCGCCACTCGCTGCAACCGCAGACAAGAAACCACAGCTTCCTCACCAAATTTTGCCACAGAAACTTCAGCAAATTGGCTACCAAATCTTGCTATAATCGATGAAATATCTATTTAACATACCTTTTCCAAAACTCCACAGCCTGTTAAAAAAGTCCGCTAAAAGTTCCGCTAAAAGTTCAGAGTAAGGACTTCAGTCCTCTCTTGAGTATTTTAGCCAATTAGGACTAAAGTCCTTACTACAAACCTTGATTGTGGGCGATTAACTGACAGATCGTATAACCGATGACCGAACTCTCTCAAAACTGGCAAAATCAACCCTTACTCGAACCCCCAGCTTGGCTCATTCAAGCTGTCAAAAACCACGCGCCCGAACTCCCTGGAAACTATGCCGCTGCACTTCTCTGGTACAGAGGAATTCAAAACCCCGAACAAATACCCGGTTTCCTCAACCCCAAACTTTACCAACCAGCAAGTCCCTTTGAATTCGGACTAGAAATGAACTGGGCCATCGCCAGAATTCAGCAAGCCAGAAACAGCGCCGAAAAACTCGCTATTTGGGGAGACTTCGACGCCGACGGCATCACATCAACCTCCGTTCTGTGGGACGGACTAGGAGAATTTTTCGCTAAACACGACCAACTAATTTATTACATTCCCAACCGCTTAACCGAATCTCACGGACTCAATATCCCAGGAATAGACGCCTTAGCAAAATCGGGAATTACCCTGATTATTACCTGCGATACTGGCAGTACAAACATCGCCGAAATCGAATATGCCACAAGTTTAGGCATCGATACAATTATCACCGACCATCATACATTACCCGACGATCGCCCTCCCGCCACAGCCATTATCAATCCCCGCTATTTTGAACCCCACCACCCACTGTTTAACCTGTCCGGCGTCGCCGTAGCCTACAAATTAATCGAAGCATTATATCACACTTTACCTGATATTCCGCAGCGACCGATCGCAGATTTATTGGCATTAGTGGCGATCGGCTTAATTGCCGATTTAGTCCAACTGACTGGAGACAGCCGCTACCTAGCACAAATCGGCATCGAACAACTGCAAAAACAAATTGCAAATCCCACCCGTCCGGGAGTTGCAAAGTTGCTCGAACTGTGCAAAAAAACGGGCGATCGCCCAACCGACATTTCCTTCGGGATCGGCCCTCGAATCAACGCCGTCAGCCGCATTCAAGGTGACGCCAAGTTCTGCGTAGAACTCCTCACCAGCCGCGACAAACAGCGCTGCGAAGAACTAGCAAATTTAACCGAAATTGCCAACTCCCGGCGCAAATCTTTGCAAAAAGATGTAGCCAAAGATGCCTCCGAAAAATTAGCCAAACTCGACCTTTCAACTACTAGCGTTATCGTCCTCAGCGACCCCCAATGGCCCGTAGGAGTATTGGGATTAGTCGCGGGACAAATCGCCCAAGAATACGGCCGTCCCGCGATCTTGTTCAGCACAGAAGGAACCGAAGAAATTAACGAAAGTCTTGCAAAAACACAATCGAGTCAGTCTTCAAACTCCAATTCGCAAACACTTTCCCAATCTAAAAACCCCAATTCAAAATCTCAAATTGCCAGGGGTTCCGCCCGTTCTGCCAATCAAATCGATCTTTACCAATTAGTCAAAGATCAAGCACATTTATTGGACAGATTCGGCGGTCATCCCTTCGCCGCCGGATTGAGTCTCCCAGTTGAAAACATCCCCCTATTTACCGATGCTGTAAATCAGCAACTGCGACAACAATACAGTCCCGAAACTTTAACAGCAGCCCCCGTTCAAGCCGACCTCACAATTACTGTTTCCGAATTGGGCAAAGAATTATTTCAAGAACTCAAACTGCTGGAACCCTGCGGCATGGGCAACCCCGCACCTAAATTGCTAATCAAAAATTGCTGGTTTGATAATCTTTGGAATCAAAAAATCAAAGATTTGAAGGGACAAAAAGTAGAATATATCAAAACAGAATTTACAATTAGAGATGAATCTAGCGATACAGGATTTCCCGGCATTTGGTGGGGACACAACCAAAACGAAGTTCCTCAAGGCCGCTGTGATGCCACTGTCGAACTCGATTTTAATACTTACAAATCGCGGTATGAAGTGCGTCTCGTAGCAGTGCGGGAACGCACGGAAGAAAGCCAAATTAATTGTCCGACTAAAATAGATTGGATCGTAGACTGGCGAAACAGAAATAACGATGAAGAGTTATTAGCAGCCAGCACAAACTCAGCATCTCCAATGCTGGCAGAAAATCTAGCTGACAGTTCAGAAATAGTCGATCGCGAAAACTCGATTATCCTCAAAGAATGCCCCGCAAGCTGGGACGAACTGCGCGTCTGGTTTCGGCAAGCACAGCAGAAGCAGCAAAAACTGGCGATCGCCTACAGTTTACCCCCATTCGTAGCCCCGCAGCAAATCTGCCAACAGCTAATCGGCATCGCCAAATACCTCAGCCGCACCAACAAACCCGTCACCAGACAGCAACTAAGCCAAAAACTCGGAATCAGCGACACCTCCCTGCAACTCGGATTCACAACCCTAAAACATCTAGGTTTCCAAGTCAATTATCGCGATCGAGCTTTCCACATCACCAGACAACCGCAAACAACAGAAATTGGAGAACACATCTCCAAAACCTTATTCTCTAGCCCCTCAACTCAATTCTGGATGCCCAATTCTGCCACCGCCACCCGTTATGCAGCGCAATTCCTAGCAGCAGTCTCCGAAGAACAATTCCGGCGGAAATATTTCTGTCAAGTACCCCTATCCACCATTGTGTCGATCGCCCGAGACACCGTTTTCCAAGAAGATTATACAGCAACTCCCTTCTAACTGAGATATTGCACGATTTTCCGTAACAGGCTTTCTGGCCTGTTCCACTTATGAGTTCACTTTTTTTGTGCCCGCACGCGAGGCCGCAGGTGGGGCGGGCTTTTGGGCCTATTCCTGACATGGGTGCAACATCTCAGTTCTAAGAAATATCTTAGTTCTCAATTCATCCCGATAAAATAGGGCATAGGGCAATGCGAGTTATCCGTTGCGAGTCAGGCCCAAAACTCAAAGCCCATAACTCACCACCCCAAACCCCCAAACTTCCCCACCGCTTTCACTCAATCGCACATCTCCCATTTAAAACCCCTATGCTCCTCTGTCCCCGCTGCCAATTTGAAAATCCCGATCTCAACAAATTTTGTCAACAGTGCGGAAATTCGCTAATTTACAAAGTTTGTCACCACTG
This sequence comes from Cyanobacteriota bacterium, assembly GCA_025362325.1. Lineage (GTDB taxonomy): Bacteria > Cyanobacteriota > Cyanobacteriia > Cyanobacteriales > Microcoleaceae > Microcoleus. The sequence continues at coordinate 34,272 of JANYGO010000292.1, forward strand.
CGGCACCCAAGTCGCTTTTAACACCAAAGAATGTCAGAATTGCGGCGTCGCAACAGGTCAAGTGTGGCGGGCTATTATCTGCGGCCGATCAAACTTTCCAGCAGTCGAGCCAGACGAGTCAAGCATTCCCCCAGCCGAACTCGCACAAAAAACCCACATAGTTCCAGAAACCGCATCAGCCCAAAACCGCCCCGAACCAATCACAGACGCCATTCAAACACAAATCACCGCCGACGCACTCCCAGCAGCCGCCGCCCCAACTTCTCCACAGCCCGAGGCCGCTGAATTTCACAGACCAGAAAATATTGACGCTGAAATCGTCGTAGGGGCGATCGCACCAGCATCTTTTCAAACAGACCAAAAAACCTCTACTCCAGCACCAGAGGGCGAAATAACCCCATCCCAAAACAATTTCACAACCTCACCACAGCCCCAACCAACTCAGGAAGCAACCCACAGCCCCGACAGCGCATCTCCCCAATCCCCAGAAATCCCCGCCCCCAATTCCGAATATTTAATTCCTTCCCAGCCAGCAGGAGCTTATCTAGACACCCAGCAGCGCTACCAACTCCTAGAAACCCTGCCTGCGAGAAAACCCTCCGACACAGTAGCAGTAACAGTATTGGACTGTCAGCCGCTGCAAATGTCACCGCTCAAAGCAATGCTAGCAGCCAACTCTGCCAGCGTCGCCAAACGCACCTCCCCCTACACCTGGGCCATCAAACCCGGAGAAAATGCCACCAATTGGGCCTTAGCAGAGCTTTGCCAAGGCATAGCTGAACCTTATCTGTCGCTCCGCTGGCAATTCTCTCACAACCTGCCAGTCATTCACGATAGCTGGTCAGACAACCAACAGGCAGTGCTGCTGCTAGAAGACTGCTCCCAATGGCCGCTGCTAGTAGAACGTTGGAGCCAGCCCGAAACTTCCACCCAGCAAATTGTGTACTGGCTGCACGAAATGACAGAACTCTGGGCTGCTCTAGAACCCTGGCACTGCCGGCAAAGCTTGTTGGAACTCACAAATTTGCGCGTCAACCCCGACTCTTCCTTTTCCTTTGCCTCTTTGCGCCTGCAATACCTCTATCCCGAACCCGCCGGCTCAAACTTGCAACTTGTAGATTTGGGGCAACTGTGGCAGGCGATATTTAACCAGTCCGAGCGCACTCAGTTTGGCGCCTTGCTCGAACTGCTGCAACAAATGTACAGAGGCGAGATTAACACAATCGAAGAATTGCGATCGCGCCTAGAAACCGTTCCCCTCGAACTCCAACCCGCACCTCCACCAACCTCAACCCCAGAGCGCCAGCATTACCGCAGTCCCGACAACACCTCCCCCGAAGTTGTGGGCGAGGTGTTAACCCAGCCCATGCCAGTCCAGATTTACAGCCTAGAAGACGCAGGCCTCACCGATGTCGGCCGCACCCGCGACCACAACGAAGACTTCTTCAGCATCTGGACTCAAATCAACAAACTCGAAACCTCCTTCGGTCGCATCTTTCAAACCAAAGGGCTTTACATTCTCTGCGACGGCATGGGCGGACACGACAGCGGAGAAGTAGCCAGTCAACTAGCCGCTGAAACCCTCAGAGAATTCTTTCAAACCAGTTGGGAAAATCAACTGCCCCAAGCAGACACCATCCGCGAAGGAGTGCTCCTAGCCAACAAAGCCATCTTTGAAATCAATCAAAAGGACGGCCGCTCCGGCAGCGCCCGCATGGGTACAACCCTAGTCGCAGTCTTAGTTCAAGACACCAAATTCGCCGTTGTCCACGTCGGCGACAGCCGCCTCTACCGACTCAGAAAGGGACAAACTCTAGAAAAAATCACCTCAGACCACGAAGTAGGGCAGCGCGAAATTAAGCGCGGGGTTGACCCGGAAACAGCTTATTCTCGTCCTGACGCCTATCAGCTAACTCAAGCCATCGGCCCGCGAGACGGTAGTTATCTCAAGCCTGACGTGCAGTTTTTAGACTTGTGCGAAGATACTCTATTGATTTTGGCCTCCGACGGCCTGACAGATAATGATTTGTTGGAAACTCACTGGCCGGCCACTCTCGAACCCCTATTCAATCCCCAAGCTAACCTTGACCAAGGAGTTGCCGAGTTGATTGAATTGGGCAACAAACGCAACGGTCACGACAATATCACAGCAATTATCATTCGGGCGCAGGTAGGCGCATTTCGATTTTAGGATTTGGATGCTGCAAACTTTCTCTTGCCCGCCCCCAAGCCAGCAGCCGCCAGAGTTAAACCTGCCATTGTTCCAGGTTCGGGAACAGCCTCTGAGTTTTCACAAGGGTTGACGATTTGCTCTGCTATTACATATCCGCTGCCGTTACCAGCAGCCTGGTTGTTTGTTTGTATCCACCCCATTCTGTCGCCCTGAGCACCGAAATCGCTGCCAAATATTCCCAGAGCTGGCAGACGGCGTATATCGCCAAAAGTCCATTGAGTTGCTACTTGAGGGGTGACGGGACCGCCAAAAGTCTCAGGCTTAAAGACAGCTCGTGTTTTGATGGGGTCAAGGGGCGCCCACAGCAAAGGGGAAACCAATTGAGCCCTGTCAAACCTCGCTTGAGACAAATTCCACGACAGCCCCAATATGGTTGCAGAAAAGCTTTTGAGCGCAAACCATTGATTGCTAGCTTTAATTTCTAGGGGCGGTACTCCGAAGAGAGACGAAAAAGTACCTTCATAAGGAGTCGAGTCATCATAGCTAAAGGAGCCTTCACCGACTAGAGAGTTAGTCGAATTAAAAAAACTTAAACTAAAATTAAGTGAGGCAGCTTGTGCTGAGTTTGCCCCACTCAAGACCAATCCCACAACAGCGGCTGTTGCAGCCAGAGAACATTTACGCAAAAGTTTAGCCATTGTCAACATATTCTTTGTGTTTGAAATTGTTAGCTCGATCGTTTTTACTTTTAAAGTCCTGGGACTTATCAGTAATTTTACATAGCAATACCACCCCAAAAAAAAACAAGCCTTAAATTTTACAAAATCTTTAATAAAAATTAGGATATTATAAAGATTGGATAAAACTAAGGGCCAAACTAATGGGGGAATAACCGCGTCTGTTGTGAGTTGCTGATTGTTGAAAATCAACACTTCGGACAGTTAGTATGTGATTTTCTACGTACACTAATGGTTTCATGGCGCTCCTCTGGCAGGGCAACGCTCTGGCAGGGCACAAAACTTGCCAAGGGGAAATCAAGGATTTCAGAATACGAACTCAAAACAGTCTGGACTATTGAACAATTAAAAAATCAAACTCCATATCGCTTATAAATTGTTAATATTTAAATTTAAATATTTAAATTTTAATTGTTTTATGCTCTATGCTCTAAACCTATAAATTGCGGCTCGCCCGCCACTGCCAAATCATGGAGATTAATCACATCAAGCGAAAATGCTGCTGACTCTTTTAGATCCCGAAAAAAATACCCCCCTGCAACAGTGGAGTTTCGAGAGCGAGTCGATTGTGCGCATCGGCCGCTCTCCGGAAAATCAAGTTGTGATTCCCAATGCTCTAGTGTCGCGACAGCACCTGGAATTGCAAAGAGTTAAAAGCGGCACCTCAGGTCAGTGGTACTTAGTCAATTCCGGAACAAATGGCACTTTTGTTAACGGTACTCTCATGTCTCAGGGTTGGATATCCGACGGTGCGCTGATCCAGTTGGCGCGGGGCGGCCCAACTCTGCATTTCCAAGCTATTAATATTGAACTCGGCGGCAAAATTGAGGCCAACCCCAACGTCAATCTGGCCACCCCGAGGTGTACCCACGCGGGAAACCCGCCGGGGAATTTATTCTGCATCCACTGCGGCGAACCGATTAAAGTCGATCGCACAGTCCGTCACTACCAAGTGCTGCGAACTTTGGGCCAAGGCGGTATGGGGACAACGACTTTAGCCTGGGATCGAGAGAAAGCCAAAGCTCAAAAACCCGGAAGTTCCCCCGCAGCTTCTCTGGTAGTCCTCAAGGAAATGAATGCTGACATGGCTCAAATAGTCAAGGCTCAAGAACTGTTTGAACGTGAAGCTAAAACTCTCAAAGCCCTCCACCATCCGGGAATTCCTCAGTTTTTTGACTTTTTTGTGGAAGGGGGCAAAAAATACTTGGTGATGGAAATGCTCCACGGGGAGGATTTAGAAAAACGCATCTACAGCCGCGGGCCTGTTACTCCCCAACAGGCGATCGAGTGGATGATCCAAACCTGTGAAATTTTGGACTACATTCACTCTCAAAAACCCCCGATCGTCCACCGGGATATTAAACCTGCTAATTTGCTGGTGCGGCACCGCGACAATGGCATTACAGTGCTGGATTTTGGCGCCGTTAAAGAAATCGGCACTCCTCCGGGCACTCGCATCGGCGTTGAAGGCTACACCGCCCCCGAACAAGACCGGGGACAGCCTCTCCCTCAGTCGGATTTATATGCTATCGGGCCTACTTTGATTTTTTTGCTGACAGCCCAAAGCCCTCAAAAGTTTTACGGGAAAATGGCTCGAGGTTACGGCTTTAAGCTCGAAAATATTCCGACGATCGCACCTTCGTTGCGGGAGACCATTTTGCGAACCACGGCAGCTAAGCCTGGCGATCGCTTTCAAACTGCTCAACAATTAGCTCTAGCTTTAGCAGCTTGCCTTTAAGAGAAGGAAGAAGTCATTAGTCATTCGTCATTAGTCGTTAGTCATTCGTCATTCGTCGGGCCGTCATTCGTCGGGCCGTCACAAGCAAAAAGTTTGCTGTCATTCGTGATTCGTCACTGGCAACAGGGAAGAGGGAACAAGGAAGAGAGAAGAAGTTAGCAAGGGAAAATTTATCGCTCAAATTTAGCCGATCGCCCTTTCATTGCTGCCAAACAGCGAACTCCTGCGTCTGGTGTGTTATTCCTCGTCCCAAGCTTCTACAGCTATCAACTCGCTTACCGGGTCTTGCATAGAAAAATCAAACTCTAGGAGTTGCTGTTTCCAGTAAGGCCATTCGTCGCCGTAAAGCAGAGCAATTTTCCAAATGCTGTCTGTCGGCTTGATAATGTCAGACGTGACGAGAGAATGCACCTGACGCTGGAACTTAACCATCGGCTGTATAACCTGCTGGCTCATAATACCTCTTGAATTGTTTAAATCTTGTTTAATTACCACTTCCCAGCTCTTACTTTTTACCGCAGTTTCGCCAAGAACAGTCTCGCCAAGATACGTGTAGATTTTTGTCGGGAAGCTACATATTCAACTTATATCTTAACACAGTTCGTTTTGACAAGGGCCTATAAGCAGGACTGAAGATTCAAGACTGACTTCAAAGAATTAATCATCTTTAAAATGTCTCGCTATGTGCTGTCGATCAGCGGTGGGAGGTTTGGCGCCTCGATTGTTTCCACAAAGTGGCAGATGCCATGGCCCAGAAAAGCTGCTCTTTAACAAGGCTGAGTCTGGGAGAAACTGCAACTACGGCTGGAACCGTCGCGAAAGCTTAATTTCCGCTTTCTGGTGCGTAAACCGCACTTTTTTCAGCTTCGAGGCTGGGTTCGCTGTTCGAGTGGGGTTTGAGCTGCATAAACTAATTATAGCTCTAGTGACGGCAAAGGTGGTCAAAAATTGTTGGATACTGTTGATCGCAACCCCCGCGACTGTCGATCGAACATTCAAAGGCGACAGCAGAGCGGGCGTACAAGCAAGTTCCCAACCCATCGTCCGTCCTGATTGAGTCAATCTAAAATCTAAAATCTAAAATCTTAAATCTAAAATTGTATGACTTGGACAAGGCGACACATTCTCACTCTGGCTGATTTTACCTCCGACGAATACGATACGGTGCTGCAAACTGCGGCCAGTTTTCGGGAGGTGCTCGGCCGCCGCACCAAGAAAGTACCCGCCCTCCAGGGTCAAGTGGTCGCGAATTTGTTTTTTGAACCTTCTACCCGGACTCGCAACAGTTTTGAGTTGGCGGCGAAGCGGCTGTCGGCGGATACGCTGAATTTTACGCCCGGCAGTTCTTCTCTGACGAAGGGGGAGACTATTCTGGATACGGCCAAGACTTATCTGGCGATGGGAACGGATTTGATGGTGATCCGGCACGAACAAGCTGGAGTTCCCAGCACAATTGCTTCGGAAATGGATCGCTTGGGTTCGAGAGTCAGCGTTCTCAATGCAGGAGACGGCCAGCACGAACACCCATCGCAAGGTTTGCTAGACTTATTTACTATTTGTTCTCTGTTAGATGCCGAACGTCCGCGGCTGGAACTTTTGGCGGGCAAAAAAATTGCTGTGGTGGGAGATATTTTGCATTCGCGGGTGGCTAGGTCGAATATTTGGAGTTTGACGGCTTCTGGGGCAGAGGTGCATTTGGCCGGGCCGCCGACTTTGCTGCCGCTGTTGTTTGCTGAGTGTGGCGATGGTAGGGAAGGCAAGTTATTTTTGCACTGGCATCTTGAACCTGCTTTGGCCGATGCTGATTTTGTGATGACTTTGCGGCTGCAAAAGGAACGGATGAGCGAGCATTTGCTGCCGAGTTTACGAGAGTACCATTCTTTGTATGGGGTTACGCGCGATCGGCTGAAGCTCTGCAAGCCGGATGTGAAGGTGTTGCACCCGGGCCCGGTTAACCGTGGCGTGGAAATTAGCTCGGATTTGATGGACGATGCCCAGTTTAGCCTGATTTCTCAGCAAGTTACCAGCGGCGTAGCGGTGCGGATGGCCTTACTGTATCTGATCGGTGGCGGTAAAGTTTAGGTTGTTACGGGTTAGTGATTAATTGCCGATATTCAATTATTTTCAACATCTATCGCCCGCCTCTTTAAAATAATCGTTACCAAGCTGGGCATGGTAACGATTAAAACTCTTTCTAGAAATGTAAATTGTTCTAGTTAAGAGTTAGGAGAGCCACGACGAGGACACCCAGCCACCGCCTTCGAGTTGGGCCCAGCCGTTTCTGTAACGACCGGTCAATGCCACATTGTCTCCATTGTATAACTTGCCGATGACACGAGCGCAGCCATTGGGGCGGTGGCGGATATTCAGCCGGCCGCCGTTGGTGGCAACTTCGGCGTAGCTGTTTTCGCTTGAGGCGTACTCTGTGCGCTGTTCATAACCGCGGTGGGAGCGTTCTGAAGCCTCCGCGTAGCTGTTATGGCGGTGACCGCCGTTATGGCGGTGGGAATACCCCGAAGCCTGCGCTTCGCCAGTGACGCTGACAACAGATAAAGCAACAGCCAGGCCTGCAACGCCTATCAATGCAGAATTAGGAATTTTCAATTCCAGTTGGAGTTCGGACTCTGGAGATTCATAAGCAACAAAAGAGTGGCTCAATGCTAGTGCTTCCATAGTTTCCTCGTGATTGTTGTTAACATTTGTTGGTGCAGACTCAGGTCAAAACCTCGATTAACAGCCCAAATTATTAACTTATGTTTCAGAAAAGCCACAACAGGGCGTTACGGTCTTGCTTTTGCCGAGAACTGGCTAATGTTCCTGAATCCTGCACAGGTATATCATGTCATTATATGTAGCTTTCTGGAACAAAAAAATAAATAAAGTTTACATCGGCTCCTAAACATTTGGGCTACGCGGCTCATGGCTCCGGGCAGAATTCAACTTAACTGTGTCATTCAAAAGGGAACGAAGTAATCGCTTGGGGTTTCAAGTTGTTTGTACCGAGTTACTAATGACACTACATATTGGGTGTGCTTATTTATTGAGTTGCTACAATAATATCCGCCGTTATTCGATCGAACAAGCATCCTGCTTGTCTTCAAGCACGGTCTTAATTAGGTTCGGGGGAGCTGTATTGTAGCCGATCGCACCCTGTGCAGCGGTTAGGGGCGTCGAGATTTTGCTGTCTATATATTGGCCTCCCTGTGTCCCAGACAAGGATGCAAGATAAATCGATCGCGACTTGATTTGTGTCAAGATCGATCGAGTTCTCCACCACTTGTTTCGCCATGAACTCTAGCGCGGCACTTTCGATCGGCACCATACCTCAATGCCATGAATCAGACAGCTTCGCCATTACCCTAGCGCCGTTATCTGTAGAAGAAATATACACTTTGGCAGATGACCCCGCCAACGGAGCCGTGGTGTTGATGAGCGGTACAGTCCGCAACCAAACTGACGGTCAAGCTGTAGTTTCCCTAGAATATCAAGCCTACGAACCGATGGCCGTGCGAGTATTCCAGCAAATCGCTACAGAAATCCGCCGCCAGTGGACTGATGTCAATCGCGTTGCCATTCACCACCGCGTCGGACACTTGCAGGTGGGGGAAATCAGCGTGCTGGTGGCTGTTGGGTGTCCCCACCGGGGATCAGCCTTTGCAGCTTGCCAATACGCCATAGATACGCTCAAACACAATGTACCGATTTGGAAAAAGGAACATTGGGCCGACGGTTCTAGCGGTTGGGTTAGTATTGGAGCGTGCGAAGTTACAGGTCATTAGTCAGAACTCATTGACTGTATGATGGCAGCAGCCGACGATCGCAGTTCCTGAGTGCGGGAACCGATGGCGACCGGTCACCGTCAACAACTGTGGAATGTTCGATGAGCCAATTCCACCCATGAGCGACTTTATTTCCGTGTCCTGGTCTGCGGTTGTGGCGACCGTTCAAAGAGTGCAATTGCCAGCCGAAAAACTCTCTAATTATGACTTGGTGTTGCGTTGTCAGGAAGGAAATCGACCTGAAGGCACAGATTTTGCCGAACTGTTGAAGCGGTATCAGTCCCACGTAGACAGAGTTCTCTATCACTTGGCCCCTGACTGGCAAGACCGAGCCGACTTGGCTCAGGAAGTGTGGATTCGAGTCTACCGCAATATTAACCGCTTGCAAGAGCCTGTTAAATTTCGGGGCTGGCTGAGCCGCATCGCCACTAATTTGTTTTACGATGAGTTGCGCAAGCGCAAGCGCGTGCGAACTCCGCTGTCGCTGGACGTACCCCGTGCTCTGGAAGATGGGGAGATTGATTGGGAACTTCCGGCCGACAGTCCGGGGCCTGATGAAGATTTGACGACTAGAGAATTTTACGAGCAGTTGCGAGTGGCGATCGCCGATTTGCCGGAAGTATTCCGCACGACAATTGTGCTGCGAGAAATTGAAGGTTTAGCCTATGAAGAAATAGCGGAAATGACCGGAGTTTCTCTGGGAACTGTCAAGTCGAGAATTGCTAGAGCTCGCCAAAGATTGCAGTTGCAATTGCAAAAATACCTCGACGGTCACTAGCAAGAGCGATTTCAGAGGCGGAACGAGAAGATTTGGTGAAGTTTGCTGTGACATCAAAACTTCTATTTTACAATATAAATAAGCAGTAAATTATCCTAATAGCGATCGGGTGCTTTCCCTAAAATTGAGCAAGTGATGTGAAATATGAATTATAACTTTGAATCGGATAAAAATCAGAATCAGCAAGGTCTTGAGGATTCGCTCGCCCCAAATCAAACTAACAACAATTATTCGCAGGGAAATGTAACTACTATGATGCGCGATCGCTTTGAATTACTGAGTGCCTACATCGACGGCGAAGTGACTGCGGCAGAACGCCGGCAAGTTGAGGAATGGCTGACAAATGACCCCACTACGAAGCGTTTGTACTCGCGACTGATGATGATGCAGCAGAGTTTTCAGTCAATGCCTGTGCCTGCTGCGCCACAATCTGCACAGGATTTGGCGGCGAAGGTTTTGCACCGGGTGGAACGCAAGTCGAAACGGACTTGGATTTTGGGTGGAGGTGCGATCGCAGCTTTGTTGGTTGCGGTGGTGTCTGGTGTCGCTGGTGGCCGGCAACTGTTTGCTCCCCAATTTGCTCGCTCGCCGGTTCCTGGGGAATCTGACGGTTTGATTGTGGCTTTGAACGAGCCGGTAGTGGAGATTGTTAATCCCAATGATTTAATGCTTGGGGTGAATGCGCCTGTGATGGATATTCCGAAAGCTACTGTAGCAAGCCCGCACAAGTCTTTGCCAAAAGCCCAGTAGCATCTGTGTTTTTAGCAATAGCACAAGTTTTTAAGCTCCCTATAAAACTTGTGCTTTTTGCGATTTTCCCAGTTTTTCAAGGGATATATTTTTTGACAATCCCCCGGCTTTCAATAGACTTATGGCATAAATCTTTGATGGATAGGGAAACCGCAAATAAACGCACCAAGCAGATGCCTTTCCAGATAGTTGGCAACTTTGGCAATTTGGTCTGATAACGAATTGTGGGGCGACATCTTAATATCGGAGCGGGTAGCTAGTGGAATTAGAGCGGGCGATCGCACTTGTCACCTGTTTTTTTTGATGTTGGCGATCGCCAACAGCAATGTCTCCTCAATCAAACTGCGCTTATAGCTACGTATGGGCGGGCTGTTAAACTGTCGCTACGTATGGAATCAAGGTATATTCTGGGCGATGGAACAACTGCAATCAAATTCGTTGGTAGTCAGGAATGCCAGTCTCGATCGAACTACTAGGAGGGTGGCGCTCACTACAAATGGATCGCGGTTATGTTACCAAACTCGATTTGATCTGCGGTGAACATACTTTAAATAAAAAAACAAGGCGACCTGGTTGGAACGCCTTGTTTTATATCATAAAAAAGGCACTTTGTCAACAGCAAATAGCTACTATTTTTTCCGTTTAGACTGATCTAAGCGCCTGCGATCGCGCCACTCAACCGCCGTCAAATAAGCGACCCCGCCAGTCACAGTCACCAGCAGTACAAAGGCTACCAAAACCAGAAAATTAGCAATAGAAAATTCCACAACCCCTCCTGCAAACTTAGACTTGAGATTTAGACTTCAGATTATGTGCGATCGCACAACCGCAATAAAATTAGTTTGTAGCGAGGAATGGAAATCTTCATCAAACTCTGCGGACTAAAGTCCTCACTACAAACCTGATAACGGTTATTCTACCGAACGTGTTCTAAATTGGGCGAGACGGAGAGTCGGAGACTCGGAGAGGGGGGAGAGAGGGATGAGAAAAATCCTCCTTCTGTCAACTGTCAACTGTCAACAACTCTTCCAAAATTGTAAACCGGACATGATTAATTGCCAGACTACCCACGGAAACATCTTCCTTATTTAAAGGAAGACCCCCGCTGGTGAGACTTTGAAACCGAATTCCCTTGCCAATTTCTACGTGATACCAAGCCAAACCCATAAAAAACCGCAAAGGATAAGGGCCTTTGTCTTGAATGTCGTCAGGATTAGATTCCATCGGCACCCAGCCAAAACCAGGAATGTAAAACTCGAGCCAAACGTGATTGAAATCCGGTTCCAGCGGCAAACCTTTTCTGTCAGCAAAAGCCGGACACTTGTAACGCCCGATCGTGCGGCAAGCAATTCCGTTCAATCTTGCCAAAGCCAACAACACCCCCACGTACTCGCCACAAGAACCGACGCCGCGTCGCAGTACAATATCGGGAGTGTCAATGTGAGGCCTAATCCCGTAGGAAAGTTGGTCATAAACAAAATTGCGAACGCTCAGTAACTGCCTCAGAATATTAGTTTCCGTGCCAATGGAGGCCACAGCAGCCGATCGCACAATCTCCGTATCCATCGCCAAATTATCATTGTCCACCAAATACTTAGCT
>JANYGO010000200.1 GCA_025362325.1 Cyanobacteriota bacterium
ATCAACCCAGCCGCCGTAAACCGGAGAAAGGTGCAAGTTGTCTCTAATTAACTGATGAGTGGCTGGCGTAGTTCGAGTCAAATAACAAGGCATTTGTTCGCGTTCCACCCAAACTTCTGGATCGAAACTAAACCAGCGAACATCTGCATCTCCCGGCTGCGGTTCCAGGTTGGTATAATCGAGGGTACGTTTGTCAACTCTTGCCGGAGTTCCTGTTTTTAAGCGGCCGGTTTCAAAGCCCAAACGGTTGAGAGTTTCTGTCAAACCGACGGCAGCAAATTCTCCGGCGCGTCCGGCCGGCATCGACTTATTGCCTACCCAAATTGTGCCACCTAAAAAAGTGCCGGTGGTCAGAATTACGGCTTTGCATTCAAAGGCGACGCCGAAGTATGTTTCGACGCCGATTACTTCTTCGTTTTTGCCCAAAACCAAGTCTGTAACCATCGCTTCGCGGATGGTCAAATTCTCTTGGTTTTCAACAATATTGTTCATCACAGCGGCGTATTCCCGCTTGTCTGTTTGCGCTCTGAGCGCCCAAACTGCGGGGCCTCGCGAAGAGTTGAGGATGCGTTTTTGTAGGTAGGTGCGATCGGCCATTTTGCCAATTTCCCCGCCTAACGCATCAACTTCGTTAGTAAGTTGGGTTTTAGCCGGGCCGCCGACAGCAGGATTGCAAGGTTGCCACGCAATTTTGTCGAGGTTGAGGGTGAGGAGAAGGGTGCGACAGCCGAGGCGAGAAGTGGCGAGGGCGGCTTCGCAGCCGGAGTGTCCGGCACCAACTACGATGATGTCAAAACTATCTTGGAATTGTACGGGCGAAGTTTGGGTCATGGTTTAGACTGAGTTGCACGGGCTCATAATTTACATATTAGCAGTTATAGTAATATTTATGGCATTCCGTTAACTTTCACACCGACATTTTTATGGTTGGCATGGCTTGTTTTGGTTGGATAGTAGATGACGAACCCACAGACATATACTTTTTTGGTTGTAAAAATGGTGAGTGGGTAGATTGGCATGATGAAGATGATGAAGATGATTGCTCCCGCTACGAACACTACTTCTCTAGCGGTATTGAGTTTGAATATCTAGGTCACAAAATTATCTTGACCGCAGAGGAGATAAATAATGACTGGGAACCCGAGGATGCTGCTGAGTTGGTTCAAGCTCTCAATCTCCCCTGCGAACTGCCCGATGCTCTCAAAAAAGAAGTGATTTATGAGAGATTAGAAGGTTGTTACTGGAGCGTAGATGGAGAAGAGCAAAAGATAGATATAGTATGGTCTCAAGTGACAAATGTCAAGTGGGCGAATTTAGAAGCAGAGGAAAAATGTAAATTTATCAACACAAGCGATCGAAACAGTGAAAATATACAGCCATGTGAATTCTGCTATCGCACCCGGGAATATGATTATTATACGTATGAGTGGAACTTCTCTAGCGATATTGAGTTTGAATATCTAGGTCACAAAATTATCGTGACAGCAGAGGATGTAAATAATAACTGGGAACATGAGGATGCTGCTGAGTTGCTTCAAGCTCTCAATCTCCCCTGCGAATTACCAGATGCTCTCAAAAAAGAAGTGATTTATGACAGATTAGAAGGTTGTTATTGCAGCGTAGATGGAGAAGAGCAAGAGATAGATATAGTATGGTCTCAAGTGACAAAAGCCAAGTGGGTAAATCTAGAGAAACCGCAGTGTAAATTTAAATCGGTTGGCGAATTTTTTGAAGAACCAGATGAAGATGATGAAGAAAGGTATTATTATAATTTTAATAAAGGCCTCGCTTTTACATATCTCGATCGCCGAATAACCATGTCACCCAATGACTTAGAATCTTTGCATATTAGTGCAGTTTCAATGTTGCTGGAAGTCCTAAATCTAGACGAAGATTGAGTCGCTATAGCAAAACCATTTGATTTGTAAACAATCGATTCAATGATCACAAGCGTTTCAGGTAGTTCTACATTCATGACTCAAATAGACTTGCTATATGTATGCGATTTCGATTGAAATGAGGGTAAAATAGCGTTGTTACAGCTCTTCCTTAGCGTCCTTGGCGTCTTCCCGGTTCAATCAATCCGTACAATTGCAGTTTTGCGCTATGTTAGACAAAAAAATCTCAACAAGCGTACACAAGTGAAATACTTCTTCTTATCCGACGGCTGGAAAGTTGGGCGCGTGTGGGGCGTTGGTGGCGAGTGGACAGCAGCCGGCTGGAGACGCCAGCCGGACATCCAACAGCTCAACCTCTGCCTTTCCGATCGCAACGAAAAAATGTGGCTCTACCGCGTAGAAGACGCCGTACTCATGGTAGAAGTCAAACCCGGAGCCAACCTCGATCCCGCCGATCCCGCAAAAAACATCGGCAACGTCGTGCTGACCAGACTGATCGATGCCGAGCAAGTCCTCGAACGCCTCGGGACGATCGCCGCCCGCTGCGAAATGGGCAACCCACAACTAATGTAATGTCCAACATATTGCAATCGGTTCTAACACTCGATACACTTCTTTAAATAACTTTCATTTTTATGCCTCCACCTTTGAAGGTAGATGGCAGTCGGCAAAAGGCAGAGTTTAAACCCGGCAGGTAACTGCTGGGGATTGAGAATCTGATTTTTCCGTAAAAATAGACATCATCCCTTACACCTTGGAGAACCGCAGTCAATGGGACTACCCTGGTATCGCGTACACACAGTGGTCTTAAATGACCCAGGCCGATTGATTTCTGTACACTTAATGCACACTGCCCTCGTGGCAGGTTGGGCCGGCTCGATGGCCCTTTATGAATTAGCAGTTTTTGACCCCACAGACCCAGTTCTGAACCCGATGTGGCGTCAAGGGATGTTCGTGTTGCCCTTCATGACTCGCTTGGGAGTTACGGGTTCTTGGGGCGGTTGGAGCATCACGGGCGAAGGTAACGTCGATCCGGGCTTCTGGTCTTTTGAAGGCGTGGCCGTGGCTCACATCATCCTCTCCGGTTTGCTGTTTTTAGCAGCAGTCTGGCACTGGGTATTCTGGGATTTGGAACTCTTCAGAGATCCTCGCACCGGCGAACCAGCCCTCGACTTG
>JANYGO010000030.1 GCA_025362325.1 Cyanobacteriota bacterium
TGTCCGAGATTGTCTAGATAGGGCGCAATTTGTTCGGCGGCGACGGCGCCTCGATTGTTGCGAATTGCGGCGGCAATATCGCTCCACTTGCGCTCTTCTAAATTATAATTGGGATTGCCGTCTCCAAATATAAAGGAGAAAACTGCTTCCAGAAAACTCATTTCGGGTTTGTGGCCGGTCGATCGCGATCGCTGTTGGTAATAAGGTTCGTGATTCCAGTAAAATAGCCAGATCAAGTCGTTAGTCGGAAAAAAGAAAAAGCCTCCGCCGCCACCTCCACTTTCGCCTCCGCTTCCGCCTCCTCCACCGTTATTGTCGCTGTTCATGCTGGAGAGTAAAAGCGTGATAGCAACAAAAATTAAGAGGATGGAAGCTACCAGCACTATGCCAAAAGATATCCGAATCAAGTAAAATAGAATTTTCCAGATTTTTTGCCACCATTCCTGCAATTGCAAGCGCAAGAATTTGTTTCGCAAAATATCTCGAAAGTTGTTGGGAAATATGTAGGCAATGTCGCCGGATTCTGCTACTTGCAGGTTGCCGCCTGCTTCGGAGGCGAGGCTTAACAGTTCTCGCTGAGCAAAATTGACATCTAATCCGGCTTGTGCCGCCACGTCTCCAACCGTAACGCGGTAGCCAAGTTGCTCGACGGCTTGCATAATGGTGGGATTCGGAGCCATAGGTTTCTCTCTGTGAAAATTACCCGTTGTTTTTATTATATATTGCGGGAATTGGAGCTGGTTTTAATGCCCTGGTTTTTGATTTTTTTGGCGGCCACCCTTGACTTGGGAGCCAAATATTGCTAAGGTTTTGCCCGATCGCCCGTATAGTGCGGCCAATAGGTTAAAGAAATGTGGTTTTTTTTTGCAAGTGTGCCAATAGTTATTTAAAATAGATGGGACTTGCGGAAGCCCGGCCGAGCAAGCGCGTGTTTTCAGGTTTGCCGTTGTGTCTCGTCAGCCTTTGAGAGCGCCCTTAACACAACTGGTAACTAAAACAGTGGCACAATTATTAATAGGAAAACTTTACAGGCTAATTTTTCTGATTAGCCACTAACCAAAGAATCACATTATGCCCAGAACTCAACGCAACGATAACTTTATTGACAAAAGTTTCACGGTAATGGCTGATATCATCCTGAAGATTATGCCCGCGAAAAAGCAGGCGAAGGAAGCTTTTGCTTATTATCGGGATGGTATGTCTGCTCAAGCTGATGGCGAATATGCTGAAGCGCTGGACAATTATCATGAAGCGCTGAAGATTGAGGAAGATCCTTACGATCGCAGTTATGTCTTGTACAATATGGGTCTGATCCATACGAGCAACGGCGAACACGATAAAGCTTTGGAATATTATAGCGAAGCGCTCGAACTTAATCCGAGAATGCCGCAAGCGCTGAACAATATTGCTGTGATTTACCACTATCAAGGGGAAAGGGAAAAGGAAGCTGGCAATGTTGAAGGGGCGGAAGGGCTGTTTGATAAAGCTGCGGATTATTGGAAGGAGGCTATTCGCTTGGCGCCGAACAATTACATTGAGGTGCAGAATTGGCTGAAGACGACAGGGCGATCGCAGATTGATGTGTATTTTTAACCTCGGTTGTTATATCGTGTGCTCGGAGAACTCCCATAATAAGATTGGTTTGTAGTGAGGACTTTAGTCCTTCTTTGGATGCAGGTTTGTAGTGAGGACTTTAGTCCTTCTTTGGATGCGGACTGAAGTCCGCACTACGAACCATTTTTTAGTAGGGTAATCGACCGGTTTGTAGTAAGGACTTTAGTCCTTCTTTGGATGCGGACTGAAGTCCGCACTACGAACCATTTTTTAGTAGGGTAATCGACCGGATATGATATGACCAATTACCAATTGCCAATTGCCAATTACCAATTACCAATTACCAATTACCAATTACCGATTTTTATGATTGACAGAGAAGAAGTTCGGAAAGTAGCGAATTTAGCCCGATTGGAATTAACGCCTGAAGAAGAAGAGCAGTTTACCGATCAACTGAACGGTATTTTAGATTATTTTGAGCAGTTGAGCGAACTGGATACGACTAAGGTAAAACCGACAACGCGGGCGATCGATGTTAGTAATGTCATGCGATCGGACGATTTGCAACCTTTTGCTAACGCAGAAAGTATTTTGGCTGGTGCTCCCGATCGCGATGGGGAGTTTTTCAAAGTACCTAAGATTATGTAAGGTGCCCGCAGATCGCTTTAATACCAAACTAACTCTTCAACCCGCTTGGAGTGGGTTTTGTGTGTGTATACCTGGTTTCAACCGCCGACTACTGCTAAATTCTCACTCCAAAAGTTGCGGCTAATTCCCGTTCTGGCTGCATACCAACTGTAGGTGGCATTGAGCGATTTGCGACCTGTTCAATCAGCTTTAAATGCTGCGGCAACATTTTCGCTAAACTGTAGCGTTCTAGGGCGGTTTGACGGGCTTTGACGCGAATTTCTGCCATGCGGGTAGGATGGTCTAAAACTTCGTCGATGCGATCGGCTACTTGTTTCGGCGAGAAGTAATCGACGATTAAACCGTTTTCTCCATCGCGGATAACTTCTCTGACCGGCCCTGTATCGGAACCGATCACTAAACATCCTGCCGATAGAGATTCAATCATCGACCAAGATAGCACGAAAGGTCTGGTTAAATAAACGTGTACGTCCGATGCTTGAATTACTTTTAAATACAGTCCATAAGGTAGCGGCCCGACAAAGTGCACTCGCGACATATCTAGCGGCACTTTTTTGAGCATATGGTCTTTATAAGACTCGCCGTTTGGTAAAGAACGGCCGTAACAAACTCTGTCTGAACCAACAATTACAACGTGACAGTTGGGGCGGCGTTCTTGCACATAGGCGATCGACTCTATGAACTCTGGAAAGCCGCGGTAAGGTTCCATTCCCCGCGATACGTAGGTGACAATTTCATCAACGCCGGACAAATCTAAGTTAGGCAAAATTAGTTTAGCACCGGGGTCTGGTTTGAAGTAATCTGTATCTACGCCGTCGTGGAGTACGGACAACTTTTGTTGTAATTCTGGGGGGAATTGCGATCGCTGCCAATAAGTGGGCGACAAACCCCAATCGCAAGAGTATAAGTCAATCAGAATCGGCGCATTTTTGATTCTAATTCTAGCCATATCGTCAACTGTTAAAGGTTCCGCTGGATCAAAATCTGCGTCCGAACCAATGGAGTGATAAAACCACTCGAAATAACACAAAAGCGGTGTATTTGGAAAGGCTTCTTTGACAAACAGTGTCGGCCCCCAACCGGAATGTCCGCAGATCACATCGGGTACGAAACCATCGGCTTTGAGTTGTTCGGCCATTCTAAATACGGCTTGTCCGTAGATGACGGCACTTTCTAAAGGGCGCACGTATTGGTGAGTCTGCGGATTTGGTTCGCGGCTGGGGGTAAATGCTGCTTTGCGAACGCCGGGAATGTTCCATTCGGGACGCTCGTTTTTAGTGCCGAAAACAACTTGATTTTTGGGATCTGCGCCTAAAGCCGTGATAATGTGGCGGTATTGGGCGGGGAAGTTGGGGTGGAGAAATAATGCTTTCATTAACTGTTGACTGTTGACTGTTGACTGTTGACTGTTGACTGTTGACTGTTGACTGTTGTTAGTAGGAATCAAATATTTAGATGATAAAAAGCTTTGGTTTTATTCATTGGGAGTTGGGGCTTTGCAGATCCAGACGCAATCTCGCGGTACTGAAGATGTGTTTTTCAGGATGATTTCATAGTTTAAATGGTTGAGAAATTTTTCCATAATTGTATCAGTCATTACTGAGAATGCAGTGCCATCTCTGCGTCCCAGTAAGTTTTTGTCCCACTCGTCGGCGAATTTTTGCCAGCCTAATTCGCTGAGAATATTGCCGTGGTGAAAGACGCAAATGCGATCGCCCCGCAGCAGTTTGGGAATCCGAGTTAGGTAGTTGAATATGTCTACCGGCTCTACGTGTACCATTGTATCGTAGCAAAAGCAGACATCGGCTGCACCCTGGGCGATGCCGTCTAAGGTTAAACCGTCGAGTTTGACGTAGGAAACGCGATCGATCCCCAAGCGCGATCGGGCGGCTTGCAGCATTTGACTGGAAATGTCGGCACAAATTAGTTGATCGCAGTATTTCAGCAACAGCGAACCAGTTTTTCCACCGCCGATACCAATTTCTAAAACCGTATGTTCTTTTGTGATGTACGGTGCAATAAATTCCTGTTCAATCAGTGCTTCGTATTCGGCTAAGGAGTTGGCCGCACCAGCAGCTTTACCTATCCATTCGTCGCCAATATGGGAAAGTTCGGAATTACTTTGTTCCCACTGTTGGGCGTAACTATCCCATGCCGTTTCATAATCTACTCTTGGGCGATCGGTCATTTTTTCATCGTTCATTTTTGATTATTTTATAGTATTGATGGCTCAATTTTCAATAGGTTCCGCAACTCTCGGGTAATTATATTATTTATTCACCCGAAAAACTGCTAAAATAGGTTGGTAGTGAGGACTTCAGTCCTCTGGCTTTGATGAGGACTGAAGTCCTCACTACCAACCTGGCTTTGATGAGGACTGAAGTCCTCACTACCAACCTGCGATCGCACTTTAAGATCTAATGACTGCTGAAATATGCTTCGCAGAAAATATCTGCATAAGCTTGAGTCATCTCCTCAAAAGTATTCAGTGAATCCAACACATATTTAGCATTTCCAGCTAACTGCTGCCGCAATAATTTATCCTCCAATAAACTAATCAAAGCTGCAACTAATTCGTCCGGGCGATCGGGCGTATAAAACAAACCATTAATTCCCGGTCTCACTTGTTCTTTAATCCCAAAAACTGGCGATGTAATAATTGGCAAATCGCAGGCCATCGCCTCCAGAATCACTCTCGGAAAACTTTCAACGCGAGAAGTGCAAACAAAAATATCCGCTGCTTTGTAATATTTTCCTGGTTCCCCAGTTTCCGGGACTACTGTCACCCTTTGCCGCAACTCTTCCGGCAATTCCCCCACCATATCCGCTAACTTATTGCTGTAAATACTCGGGCGATCGCCCACAATAAAACACCTAATCTGATTGTGCCATTTTTCAGGCAAAAGTGAAAGCGCTTGAACTAAATCCTTTTGACCTTTGCGTTCGCACACTGTTCCCAGCAGCAAAAATACCACATCTTCCGCTGCAATACCTAAACTTTTTCTAGCTAATTCAGAATTATCCAAATTTTTCAGTTTGCTCAAATCTAAGCCGTTGTGAATCACTGTAAAATTGTGGTGGCTGTTGAGAGGCAAATACCTATCCCGCGTTGCATCCGCTACAAAAATCACCTTATAAGGAAAGCGGAAACACTCCAAAGCCCTCGCCGCAATCTCCGAACCAAATCGGTTAAAATAAGTTTGCCAAGGTTCGCTTTCGTGCACGTTCCAAACCGCCGGAATTCCGATTTGCCGCGCCGCATCAACTACAAAAAAGTTTTCTAAAGTATTGGCATAAATTGCATCTACTTTTAAACTTTCAATTTCCTTGCTAAAACTGCGGATAGCTTCATCGTAAGAAGCGCGCTGATAGATATGTTCGAGGGGATTGTCGCGCACAATTACTTCAATTCTCTGTTGTTCGTAAGCTTGACGCAGGGGCCCGTCTGTTGTACAAAGTACGATCGGCATAATCACACCCTCAGCCGCCAACTTCACCGCAATTTCGTACTGATGCAGCGGCGCGCCCGTGAAATCCAACGAATTGCTGCACATCAAAACCTTAACAGGATGAATAGAATTGTTTGTGTTTGCTACCGATAACACACGGGAATCAGCAAATCTTAACTCTTCCTGATCAGTTAAATCCGTGACATCCGTAACATCCGTTAAATCCCCTACAAAATCCGCTGCCAATCCGCCATCCGTGACATCCGTAACATCCGTTAAATCCCGCACATTGCTCGCTGCCAATCCGCCATCCGTAACATCCGTTAAATCCCCTACAAAATCCGCTGCCAATCCGCCATCCGTGACATCCGTAACATCCCTTAAATCCGCTACAAAATCCGCTGCCAATCTTGCCTGTTCCTTCATAAAAACCCTGCGAGGTTGAATATGAAAATACTCATCTTCCAAAGACAAATGAGGACTGTAAAAACTATCATTTTTCCCCGCATACTTGCGCCGAAAAGCCGCCACTTCTTGAGGATTGTCAGTAAAACCTCTCGAAGTTCCCTCTTTGTGCAACAACTCCGCATCGGGACAATAAACGCACCGATAACCGCGTTCTAACAATCGGTATCCGTAATCCGCATCATTGTAAGCAACAGCAAAATTATCCTCATCAAAACCTCCCAATTCTAAGAACAATTGACGCGGAGTAATCGTGCAAGCGGCTGTTACCGCCGAGTAATTTCGCGTTACCATCGCTTGAGAAAGATAGCCTCGATTGTCGCTGTTCATCAGCTTAAAAGCGTGACCCGCTAAACCGTGATGGAGGCCGTGAATTATGCCCGCGTGTTGAATTCTGCCGTCGGGATATAACAGCCTCGCACCGACTGCACCCACAGCGGGAATTTGAGCGTATCCGACCATTTGACTCAGCCATCGCGGGGTGATTACTTCAGTATCGTTGTTCAAAAACAACACGTATTCGCTGTCAATTTGTTCTACAGCGCGGTTGTTAATTGCCGCGAAACTAAACTTGCCTTCAGGATTTTTTATTCGCAAAACTTGACAATTTAATTGATTTAAGTATTCCCGGGTTTTTGGATCGTCGCTTTCGTTGTCAATGACCGCAATTTGATAATTTTTGTAGGTTGTAATTGCTAGAGAATCGATACAGGCTTTCAGCAATTGAACTTGATTTTTAGTAGGAATAATCAAAGTTACTGACGGGCCATCGTCCGGGAAATCCTGGGCAAATATGCCCAAATTTTCTTTTATTGCCCAGGCGTGCTGAGCGACACTTCCCTTAATTTGTCGGCGGTTTAGTGCGTCTTGAATGGCTTGTTGACCTGCGGAAAAACTGGATGGTTTCGCGGCCCCAGATACGGCTGTAGAACCTGGTGCGGTTCGCCAGTGATAAAGCACTAGGGGCAGGTGGGCGACGCGGCGAGAAATTTCGGTTGCTCTTAAGGCAAAATCGTAATCTTGCGAGCCTTCAAAACCGAGCCGCAAGCCGCCTATTTGTTCAAAAATTTCTTTTTTTACGGCGCACAAATGACCGAGATACATATAGGAAAGCAGCAGTTCCGGCGACCATTCTGGTTTGAATTGCGGGGCGAATCGGCGACCTTTGGTGTCGATTTTGTCGTCGTCTGAGTAGAGAAAATCGGTGGTTGGATGGGTGGCAAAATATAGCGCGACTTCGCCTAATGCGTCGGGAGTTAGTTCGTCGTCGTTGTCTAAAAATAGGATGATGTCGCCTGTGGCAAGGGCGGCGGCGCTATTAGTCGCGGCGCTGATGTTGCCGTTTTCTGTGCGAAATGTGATGCGGATACGATCGTCCTTTTCGGCCCAGTCTTTCAAAGTTTCAGCAACCGTGAAGTCTGTACTGTAATCATCGGCGATGCAGAGTTCCCAGTTTTGATAGACTTGATTGATTACACTGTCGATCGCACTTTCGAGAAAATCTATCTGCGGATTGTACACTGGCATTACCACCGAAATTTTCGGCAGCGCTTCCCCACAGGATTTTAACCGAGAAATCAAGTAATCGCGCGATCGCACATTCCACTGATTCACCTCCAACCAAGCATCATACCTATCAATCGGTTTAGGAACCACAAAACCCGCAGGTGGCAGCAAATCCCCCGGCGCAGTAAACTGTTTTTGCTGCCGATAAATCTTCCCAAACTGGCGCATCACCTTGACAATTTCCCAAGGCATCGGCACAATTCTACCCAGACGCTGTTTTCTCTCCCTCGCCCGCTGCCGAATAGCCTCCACAAAACTCGAAAACTCCTCAAATTTATCAGCACTTCGCTGCCAAATATGGTAACGTCGCACCGTCAATATTTGCGGCGCTTGAAAATACAAAATTTCCCCAGTTTCTAACTCAGCTTGCAGAGAAACGTGCCATTCACCCGGAGGCAAATCGACAAGGGCTTCAAAACCACTTTCCGAACTGTTAACCCAGTCAGGAAACACTTCGCCGACATCTTTTCGTCGCAAACCGTAGGCGCATTCTACAGCAGTATCACCGCACAAAAAGCTTAATTTAGCAATTTTGCGATCGTGGTGACAACACCAACCTGCAAACAAAATTTGACCCTGAAGCTGTTCCCATATCACGGGTACATCTAACGATGCTTGAATCGTTGAAACCAACAGCGGATAAGCTGCCAAAAGATACCATTTACCACGCTCGTCTTGCGCTTCCAGCAGCACTTCGTGCCGTCCGGCAGGCGCTGCCAATTCAATTGTAAAGCCAGATTTATTTGCACCCGCAATATTAGAATGTGCTAGCGCTATATCGCTCCTTTCTATGCCGTAAACAGCGGCGAAACTCTTGCCTTCAATTCGGGCGCGGACTGCTTGAATCTCTTTTTTTCTGTGAAAAACCCAGCCCACAATTAGCAGGTTGGAATCGCAAACTTGCCAAGTAGTAGGTTTGTCTAGGGAAAAAACAAAGCTTGGGAAAAAATCGCGGATTCGGCGCTGAAATTCCCACCATCTTTCTCTCAGTTGCCACCAGTCCGAAGACTTGATGGCAGCAATTTCTGCCTGGAATCTTTCATTTTCCTGGCGCGATAGTTCCAAATCTTGCTGAGTTTGACTTTGTGCTGTTTCCAACCACAGTAACTCAGCTAACTTTTGCTCCAGCCTGAATTCTTTTTCTTCAAATTTTACCTGAGTCTTCCCTAATTCTGTTTCTAATTTCAAGACTTTTGCTAAAGCTATTTGAAATTGTGATTCTTTGCCGGCAAGCTGTACCTGAGTTTGTCCTAATTCTGTTTCTAATTCCAGCAGTTTCGCCAAGGCTTCTTGAAAATGCGCTTCTTTGCCGGCAAGCTGTACCTGAGTTTGCCCTAATTCTGTTTCTAACTTCAGGACTTTTGTTAACGCTTCTTGAAATTGCGATGTTTGACCGGCAAGCAGTGCCTGAGTTTGTCCTAATTCTGTTTCTAATCCCAGCAGTTTTGCTAAAGCTTCTTGAAAATTTGTTTCTTTTCCTGCAAGCTGTACTTGAGTTTCTCCTAATTTTGTCTCCAATCCCAACGCTTTTGTCTGGGCTTGGTGGAATTGTTCTTGCCACTGTTTGACTTCGGAATTGCTATTTTTTTGCTGTTTTTCCAGCAAGCGGATTTTTAGCCAATCTTCAAAAGGCCCGACAGAAGATGCTGGGAAGTGAATAATTTGATCGCTGGCTAACTTAGATTCGCTGCTGAGATTGCCCGCTTGGCTCTCCAAAATTTGATATAGTTCTAATGCTTCGGGAAAATATTGTTCTATTAAACTCGGTCTGTGACTTTTGATAATATCATTGACTAATAAAGATTCTTCAAAATTGTCGGCTGGTATCGCACCTAAGTTAACATTAAATTTGTCGTTGACTCGATCGATAAACAGTTCGGGAGTGTTGCCGATCGGGTAAACGTTGGCCAGCAGACAGCGCTCGGGAAAACGTTCGTACAATTCTAAGACTTTTTGGTTGTAGTGCAGCCACATTTTTACTGCCATTTCGGGATTTTGCAGCAAGCTGACATCGGTTCCCCGGCGGTACAGCGAATCGACTACTTCCCAGGGCGATCGATAAACACAGATAAAATTAGCGTCTGGGAGCAAATTTAGCCAAAAATCCCAAAACAAAGCTGTTCGCGGGTCTTTCCAGCCCCAATGCTTGTGAGTTTGTTGATTTTGGTCGATCGCCCTTTTAGCAATTTCCACATCTGACGCTGCTACCGGAATCGTTTTTTCAAACGTACACCCGAGTTCATCAATGCCGTGCGATCGTAAAACACTCTTGTGAAACTCCACAAAATCAACATTCTCGAAATGACCTTTCACATTTCCGTCGGCCGGGCCAACTAACCTTTTGCCAATATCAACCCCGACTTTCTGAAACAAAGAAGCCGTTAAAGACGTACCGGAACGGTGCATTCCAGTAACAATAAAAACCGACGGTTTGCTGTCATTTGTACTCACAATTTCTCTCCCTCCCCCTAATTCCCACACCAATTTTACTTGTTACTCTCCTGCTAAGCCCAGCAACCGCCTGACTTGAAACCAAGCACTTCTCAGCTTCCAGAACTTGCTGCTTTCCATTGCCCCAACTCGACTTTGCGATTGCTCAAGTTCTTGCTTGACATTGATTAGCATATTTCCAGTTTGCTCCAACTGCATTTGCACAGATACTAACTGAGTTTGAGTTTGCTCTAACTGTGCTTGAGTTGAAATTAATTGAGTTTGAGTTTCTTGCAACTTCGTGTGAGCCTCTTCTAACTTCGTTTCAGTAATCATTAACTTACTTTGACTTTGATCCCATTCTATCTTAGCCGCAGCTAATTGAGTCTCAATCAATTTAAGTTTGGTCTGAGTAGACCCCAACAAAGACTGCGACTCCCTTTGGTTCACCAGCGATTCCACAGTGCAGGTTTCCAGAATCCATTCCCAACCGTAGTTATTGATTGCTTTGACTGTTAACACATCCTGCCGCGCCACAGTGTTTTTCGGCAAATAACAGTTCCAACCAGACTGCAAAGCCACATCAGTTTCAAAATAGCCAGCCACATCCGGGCGATCGTAAAAAGGCTCGCACCTCTGAACAATCTTGTTGTTTACCAGCACTTGCACCTCCTCAATTCGACCGCCGACATTCACATCAGCCGCCCATCCTTCCAGATACAAATTCTCCTTATTCGTAAAAGCAGCAACATCAATATATGCTTCCGGGTGGTGATTGAATTTCAACTCCGAAAAATCTCTAACCAGCTCATTTGTAACAACATACAAATCTTGAAACCTGCATATGCCTTTTTTGATGCGGTGCACAAAAGCTTTACCTCCACTAACTTGCGCGACAATTTCTCTCACAAACTTTTCAGTTACATAAGTTGTGCCGTATTCCTCCTTATCCAAAGACTGACTTTCGCTTTGGGCACTAAACAAAATACCGTTGGCAGGCATTTCTACACCAACAGCCCGCAAACACTCATCGTGAACGCTGAACATCAAAATGCCATTAGGAGTCAATAAATCGTACAAGTTTTGTAGCCAACTCGTAAAAGTTCTTTCCGGCATATGGCTGAAAAAAGAATTAGCCAGAATGCAGTCAAACTTTCGGTCAATTAAATATTTTTCTGGTTTTCCCGTCGAGACAATACCATTAACGCCCAAGTATTCAGTTTGAAACTTGACCGCATTAGCATAAATATCAGAAACCCAAATTTGTGACGGCGGTATTTCCTGAATCAAAAACCGCGTAAATCGGCCGTAACCGCAGGCAAAATCTAGAAAAGACGGTACATTTTCAAAACCGCCCAAATGCCAATCTACGACTTGTTTTACCGTATCCAGGATGCGGCGCCCGATCGCATAATAGCGCACCAAAGCCCGATCGCGATCGTCTTTGACATTGTTCAAGGCAAACAAATACATTTCATCGTCTTCGCAGATATTCAGTTTAAAATCTTCGGGAAACTTAGCTTGCTCTCGAATAAATGCTTTGATTACCGGATTTTGGACTAAATCTAAATCGATCTCGCTCATTATTTTCATAAAATTTTAGATCGCTTCGGTGGACGCCTCTTGCACCAGAGAATCAGAATTAACAACAGTTAAACACGGTTCGATCAGCAAGTCAACGATGCCGTTACCGCAGGACTCAGTACAAGACTGAACTCTAAACATCGCCACATCAACGCAGCGATCCAGATAAGTTAAATCCCCATCTACCGTTCCCACAACCCCCGCATTCAAAAAATAAACTCCGGGATTCAGCAAACATTTAAACTGAAACTTAACTACAATTGTCGTTCCTGCTTCCACAAACCTAACTGACTGAGTAGAAGCCTTCAAAGAAGCACCAGCCAACTCAAAACCGCTAATCGTTTTAATCAACATTCCAAACCTAACTTTGGAAGTTGACCGCGAGAAAGTGACAGAGTAAGTGTAAACATAATCTTGACGACCAATCAAGTGATTTACCACAGTTCCCTTCCGCGTCTCGATGCGAGGGTTAATAATTTCCGCTCCGCGAGACGGATAGCGCACCGTATTCGACGGTATCATCCCCGGATCGTAAAATTCATCGTAATATTCCTTGGTTTTGGAGACATACTGCTCCGGTTTAACCTCTATCTTTGTGGTTTCTAAATGAGCATCCTGAAGATTGTTTTCACTTTCCTGCTTGGTAAGTTGGTTGAGAACTCGAATATCTGACTTCAACTCCCTCACCTTGTCCGGCTCGGCATAAATCAGCTTTTGATACTTAGAAATTATCACCTTCGGCGTGTGAGCCAGCAGCAATTCTCCGCTATCCATTAAAATCGCCGAGGTACAAAGTTGTACCACAGAAGTAGCAGCGTGAGACACAAATAAAATCGTGCCGCCACCTTCCTGAATGCTTTGCAAGCGAGCAAAACACTTGCGCTGAAAAGCTTCGTCGCCCACCGAAAGCGCCTCGTCAACCACCAAAATATCCGGCTCAACGCTAGTCGCAACGGCAAAAGCCAGCCTGACAAACATACCGCTAGAATAAGTTTTAACTGGCTGGTCGATGAAATCTCCGATATCAGCAAAAGCAGCTATTTCGTCAAACTTTTCTTCAGTTTCTTTTTGAGTGAATCCCAGTATCTGAGCGTTGAAAAATACATTTTGCCGCCCGGTAAATTCCGGGTTAAACCCGCTTCCGAGTTCCAACAAAGCGGAGACTCGCCCTTTCACATCCACGCTGCCGGCGGTGGGCGTCAGCGTCCCCACAATTATTTGCAAAAGAGTGCTTTTTCCCGAACCGTTGCGACCGACGATTCCCAGAGTTTGTCCCTGATGAATTTCCAGATTGATGTCCTGCAAGGCCCAAAATTCGTCAGCGAGTTTTTTGCTGGGGTAAATAATTTCCTTTAAGCGGTCTCCTGGACGATCGTACCGCTTAAAGCATTTGGAAACATTTTTTAATGAAATTACATTTTCTGTCATTGGCGGCAGTCAATCGACTTGAGATTTTCCATTGGGGATTTGAGATTGATATTATGTCCGCTCTCACTAAAAATAGGTTTGTAGTGAGGACTTTAGTCCTCTGATTTTTATGAGGACTAAAGTCCGAACGATCAAACCTTTATTGGGATTTTAGATTAAAGAATTGACTTTCGATCTCAAACTAATTTACAGCACGTCAGCAAAAGCGGGACGCAAACGCCGGTAAACGGCAAAACCTCCCCAAAATATAGCAGCAGAAATCAGCGTGGCGACACCCCATTCGCCCCAGTGCTTGACTTCTCCAAGCAGTATCAGATCTCGGTAAACTTCTGAGATGGCGGCCATTGGATTCAGCCAAAATATCCATACTCGCCACTCTTCGGGGATGATGGATGCTGGATAGACGATCGGCGTCAGATAAAACCAAAAATTTAGAATAACACCTAAAGTCTGAGGAATGTCTCGCAAAAACACAGTCAAACCCGCTGTCAAATATCCCAAGCCCGCTGTGAGCAGCAACTGAGGCACCCAAACCAGTGGCAGCAAAAGTAAAGTAGCGTTGAGCTTTTGCGTTGACACTGCTACGATCACAATCAAAGCTGCTAAACCGAGAGAACTTTCAATAAAAGCTGTAAAAATCGGCACTAGCGGCAGCAAACCCAGGGGAAATACCACTTTTTTCACTAAATTCGGCTGTCCCACCACCGATACTCCCGACTTGATCAAACCGCTGGTGAAAGCACTCCAAGGCAGCAAACCTGCAAACAGCCAGACTCCAAAAGTAATGTCGCTGTTTTCGGGGAAACCTGCCAGCTTCAGCTTTACCTTAAGAACGATCGAGAATACGTATGTGTAAATCACCAATTGCGATAGCTGATTCAGCAGCGGCCACAAATTGCCCAGAATTGAGCCTTTGTATTGAGCTTCTAAGTCCCGCCGCACCAATGTTAGCAGCAGATTGAGCTTCGCCCATCGCTGGCTGCTTGCCGGCAGCCTGCCGCGGGCTGTTCGGGCTTTTTGGGCAACTCCTTTCACCGTTTTCAGCAATTTTTTCGCCCTCGTTCACTACCTTCACACCTAAATCAACTCAAGCTACAATTGTGCAGCTTTTGCTAAACCGCAATTATTCCACAGCCCCGCCACTTTGATCAAGCATCTGTCACTCGGGCACAGGAAGTCGCAGGTTATTTTAGCCGATCGCCGATCGCACTGCCGAACCGATCGCTAGTTTTTGCTCATCATCGTAGCCCCACCGCTGAAAAAATTCCTCATACTCGCCGCTGGAATTCTGCAAACTTGCTAGCATTTGCGACGCTATAGTTTGACAGGCGGGCATTTGCAAGATTTTAATTAAATTGCGCGATCGCTCCTGAACTCTAGCAGAACCCGCAGCCATTTCCTCGCTTTGGTGGCGCGAATGATACACAACCATCGCCGCCGACATCGCCACATTTTTCACCAACAGTTCTGCTACGATCTCAGGAGCCGATCGCAGCGCCTCGATCACTCCGGGTGACGGCCGATCTGCATCCGGTCCATCCTCCGTCGTCAGATAGGTGACAAAAAACCCCCTAGCACCGTTCTGAGTTTTCACCAGAGATGTAACAGCTTGCTCAATTTGGGCTTGTGAAAGTCGCTCGGCCTCAATTTCCGACAATAAAGATTGAGTCAGCTCGATCGCCCCCTCAAAAGTTATACTTTCCGATGCTAATAAAGAAGATGGAATACTCATAAACATACTCGGTAATTATCAAGACTATTGTAAACAATTCTCGCTGCTCGATCGCAAATAAATATGGCAATTATCTCATCCAAACAACAGCCTCCCGACCCAAATCTACCCGAAGACATAGCCCCGACCCCCCGCAAACAAGCAGCCAAACCCCAGACGGAATCGCTACTAGAATCGCAAGAACTACCCGACGAAATCAACAGCAAACAAGACGACAAAATCCGTCCCCAGCGGTTAGCTGAATACATCGGGCAAAAAGACTTGAGAGAAGTTTTGGCGATCGCAATTGCAGCAGCCAAATCCCGCGGCGAACCGATGGATCACCTGTTACTGTACGGGCCGCCGGGGTTAGGCAAAACCACAATGTCGCTAATTCTAGCAGCAGAAATGGAAGTAGAATGCAAAATCACCACCGCCCCCGCCCTAGAAAAACCGCGAGATATTGTCGGATTGCTGATCAACCTCAAAGCAGGCGACGTGCTGTTTATCGACGAAATTCACCGCTTATCTAAAGTTACAGAAGAAATCCTGTATCCAGCAATGGAAGACTGCCGTTTAGATATTACGATCGGTCAAGGAAAAAGCGCCAAAATCCGCAGCATTCCGCTGAAACCCTTTACCTTAGTAGGCGCAACCACAAAAGTTGGGTCACTGACAGCTCCATTGCGCGATCGTTTCGGCTTGATCCAAAGATTGCGCTACTACGAAATAGACGAACTTAGTCTAATTGTCCAAAGAACCGCCCAAGTTCTCGACACTCAAATCACCCCAGAAGGAGCCTTAGAAATTGCCCGCCGAGCTCGCGGAACACCCCGCATCGCCAACCGTTTGCTGCGGCGAGTTAGAGACTACAGTGAAGTCAAAAAATTAAAACCAATCACCGCCGAAGTTGCATCAATTGCCCTCGAATTGTTCAACGTCGATCCGCTAGGTTTGGATTGGACAGATCGGTGTCTTTTGACAGCAATGATCGAAAATTTTAACGGCGGGCCGGTTGGTTTAGAAACTATTGCGGCTTCCACAGGAGAAGACACTCAAACAATTGAGGATGTTTATGAACCGTATTTAATGCAAATCGGATTTTTGCAGCGGACAAGTCGCGGGAGAATTGCCACAGCGGCTGCTTGGAAACATTTAGGTTTTGTCTCGCCTAAATTATTGTAACTTGCACGCTCTCGCTTCTTGGTGTTGCTAAAAAAGAAAATCAAGCAATTAAAACTGTGGACGATTAAAAAAATCCTTCACGAGAGGATGCTGTTTAACAAAACCTAGAACACCCAGGAAGCTATCTATGAGGGCGGTAGCAAGAGGCGATCGATGAGTTCCAAAATGTGGGACGTTAGCTACACTAGACTAAAGCCAATTGCCTTTGTAACTCATTTCCCAATAGCTACCTATGCAAATCACCCTCAGTCTCGACGAATCTCTTGTCAAGGAAGCCCTCCTACTCACCAACCTCACCGCTCAAGAAGAACTGATTAAACTTGCTCTACAAGAACTTGTGCGTTCACGCCGCAAGAAAAACCTGCTAGAGCTCGCGGGACAAATTCAGTTTGCTCCCGACTTCGACCACAAAGCCTTGCATGAAACTCATCAAGTGTTAATTCGCTCGGAATAATGAGTCACAATCCATGCGGCATATCGGCGGACATAATCACAGGAGTCGTTGGAACAAGCTAAAGCTACTGCGAGAGTTGTCTGAAGGTCAAGGTGGAGAGCAAGTCGCAATTGATCCTTAAACTGTTGGGAAAAATGACCAGAATCCAGACGTTCGGTAATGCAAGAAACGAGGCGTTGGCTTTGCGATGCGCTCAAGGTACAGTGCTTGAGACGACGACACATCCTGGCACGGGCTCTGCCATGACCACCTACTCCTACTAATGTGTCAGCCTCTACAAACAGAATACACATTTCCACCGCCTCGGAGTCGTCAAGCAAAAGCCGATTAGCAAGATCGTGCAAGCCCTGATGCTGCCGATCCGAGTTGAGCAGCGCGTAGAGCGAGGCTTT
The DNA here is from genome assembly GCA_025362325.1 of Cyanobacteriota bacterium. GTDB lineage: Bacteria > Cyanobacteriota > Cyanobacteriia > Cyanobacteriales > Microcoleaceae > Microcoleus. Next base: position 16,867 of record JANYGO010000030.1, read on the forward strand.
GCCTATTTTACTGGATTTTGATTCACTCTTTTTACGGAGGCGATCGCTAGATTTACGGAGGCGATCGCCAAATTTGGAAGCAGCCATAAACAATTAACTCGATATATGTCTATCATAATCAACGATCAACTATCCGAAACCAGCCGGAACTCCCGCAACATCTTTTCTCGCGCGCGCGCAATTTTCATCGCAGTTTCCTAAGTAAAAGTAAAAAATTGAAAAGAATCAGAATCAATCCGATCTTCATCCAAATCGACAATCACCTGTTTAAAAATCTCAAATAAATCTTCTTGCAACAAATCGATTTCATCCAAAGTTTTCCCTTGGCAATTTTTTTGAATCAAACTTAAAATCGCCAAATTAAACCGATCGGCTTGATTTTTTTGTTTCTGTAAAAAGCGTGGTCGCAACTGCTAAACCCAAGACGCCAAAAGCGTTGGGCCGCAGAAATTTATTTGGCATTGATGTTTAGACTCGATCGCTCGTGGCAAAATTACAAGTATTGTAAATGAAAATTAGAATTCCCAATTACCCATTCGCAATTCCCAATTCCCCATGTTACTATCCCTCAGAATAGAAAACTTTGCCCTAATTGACCGCCTGGATCTAGACTTTGGCCCGAGTTTGAACGTATTTACAGGGGAAACCGGCGCCGGCAAATCGATTATCCTCGATGCGATTGATGCAGTTTTGGGCGGGAAAGTCGATCGCCGATCGATTCGCACCGGAGCAACGCGGGCAATATTGGAAGCTACCTTTGAATTGGACAAATCCGCAGCACTGTGGCTGGGCGAACAAGAAATCGAACCCATAGACGGAAATTTAGCCGTTTGCAGCCGGGAAATTAACGCCTCAAGCGGTGTAATGCGGAGCCGATCGCGTTTGAACGGAATTCTCGTCAACCGCCAGTTAATGGAGCAACTGCGCGATCGGCTCGTCGAAATTACCGCCCAAGGTCAAACCGTCCACCTCGGACAAGAAACCCTCCAACGAGAATGGCTCGACTTATACGGCGGCAAAACTTTAACTGAAGCGCGATCGACAATCACCACCGCGTGGCTGGGGGCTTCCAACGCCAAAACAGCCCTCAACCGCAGGCGTCAGTCGGAACAGCAGCGGCTGCAAAGACTCGATTTGTTAGAATATCAAGTCCGAGAACTCAGCGAAGCCCACATCGAAGACGGCGGGGAACTCGAACACCTAGAACAAGAATCAATCCGTCTGGGCCACGTCGTCGAATTGCAGCAGCAGAGTTACCGAGTTCACCAGGCCCTTTACCAAAACGACGGCGACAGCGCCTCAGCCGCCGACTTGTTGAGCAAAGCTGAGGAAATTTTAAGTGACATGGTAGTTTACGATGTCCAGTTGCAACCAATCCTCGAAATGGTCAGCGATGCTTTAGCTCAAGCCACAGAAGCCAGCAGCCAAATTAGCAGCTACGGCGAACAATTAGAAGCAGATCCAGAAAGACTCGAAGAAGTAGAAGATCGGATTCGCGAACTCAAACAAATTTGCCGCAAATACGGGCCGCTCTCTGAAGCGATCGCCTACTACCAAAGCATCCAAAACGAACTCAACGAACTTTTAGAAGGAGGCGAGTCAATGGAAGCCTTAGAACTCGCATATAACACCGCTTTGGAGCAATTAAAAGACGCTTGCAGCCACCTCACCACCCTGCGGCGCGCCGCAGCCCTCCAACTCGAAACCCACCTGGTAGCAGAACTCAAGCCCTTAGCAATGGAAAAAGTGCAGTTTCAAGTCGCAATCTCGCCTTGTACCCCAACCGCCACCGGTGCCGACCAAATTGCCTTTTGTTTCAGCCCGAACCCGGGGGAACCGCTACAACCGTTAGGGGCGATCGCCTCCGGGGGAGAAATGAGCCGCTTTCTGCTCGCCATCAAAGCCTGTTTTTCCCAAATCGAAAGCGCCGGAACCCTAATTTTTGACGAAATCGACAGCGGAGTCTCCGGGAGAGTCGCCGGGGCGATCGCCAAAAAGCTCTATCAACTCTCCGACAAACACCAAGTGCTCTGCGTCACCCACCAGCCGCTGATCGCCGCCATGGCTGATTGTCATTTTCGCGTCAACAAACAGACAATTGAAGCAGCAGAAACTATCGGCGAAGCAGCCAACTCCGAATCCGGCGAACGCACAGTAGTCAGAGTTGCCGCCCTCAACAGCCAGCAGCGGCGCGAAGAACTCGCCCAACTCGCCAGCGGGCGATCGGCCACAGAAGCCATCGCCTTCGCCGAATCCCTGCTCGTGGAAGCCGCCGAACTGCGCCTTCGTCAAACCGCTAAACCCTGACACCACCATAATTGCTCCCGAATCCCAAATCAAAAATAGTCTTTTAGGGTTCCGACTCTCTCTCTCCGGGTGTTCTTAAATCTCATTCAGGGTTTGAAGGAGGTATGAAAGTTAAAAAAAACAGTTTCAATACGCAAAACTGCAAACAAAGCTCCAACGGATCGCCGACGGTTGAACGCCCTTAAACTCAGTTCCTCAAACCCCGATCCTAGCCTCTAGCCGATCGGGGGGTCAAAAAGACGGAGTTTTTTGAGAACCGGAGGTTACACTAAAAATGGCAACCCCAAATTTTACAAAAAAAGCTGAAAGCCGCGTGACTTTAGTCCCGGGATGAAAGCCTATAGCAGCAAAATTGACAGAAATTATAGTTAAAAACCACAATTGTGTAGAGAAGGGCACACATCATTACCAACTGCTGATGTCACAATTGCCCGTAGTTCCACCATGCCATCCCTTTTTTAGCAGTCGCGCAGCACGCATTCCTGTTTCTACGGGCGATCGGCGAGCAGAAGGGCTGAACCTACTTCAACCAGGCACAATAATGTCAAATCAGTTAATAAACCATTTAAACAGGATGCGCGATCGCTAAAAAGAGTGCAGCCATGTCACAGCCTCGTTACCTTCCCACCCGCAGTCCACCAGCAAGGCAAACTGAATTTCACGCGGCCCTGTGGCCGGAGTTCTGTAAACTGGGAAATAGTTTCACACATACTTGAGTCTTGTGCGACCTGTGACCCACTAATTAACTTCCACGCTCTTCTAGCTTAAAGACTAACCCTTACACTTAAGCTTTTGTAAAGGTCTATGAATTCTTCTGCATCTTCCACCAATTACTCTTCTTACCCCGACGCGATATATGTCGATGTCACTGTGGTCGGTAGTGAAAATCATCATCAGGAATCCTACTCTTCCCCTACCCCTTCCCCTACTCCCTCTAGCAGCATTGCAATTATCTCGTACGACGGAAACTTTTCCAGCATTCTCGCCCCTCTAAATAAGCAAAGTTTCACAGTAGTAGTTAAGGGAGTAGAAGAAAAACTTAAGGTAATCAATCAAACTCTGGGAATGCTCGACAATATCCTGGAGAGCGAGGGATTTGATGCCATCCTCAACGAGATGTTGGAGTCGATTACCCTCAAAACAGGGGAATTGCTCAATGCCGATCGCAGCACGATATTTTTATTAGACGACGAAAAAAATGAACTCTGGGCGAGAGTCGCTAAAGACGAAAATGGCAAAAACCTAGAAATCAGAGTTCCCGCCCACGTAGGCATTGCCGGAGAAGTAGCCCAAGACAAAAAAGTGGTTAACATCCCTTACGATTTTTACAACGACGCACGATCGGCTAACGCCAAAAAAACCGATGAAAAAACGGGCTACCGCACTTATACAATGCTGGCAATGCCCCTGATCAATGAAGAAACAAACGAGTTAGTAGCAGTCGTTCAACTGATCAATAAACTAAAACTGAACCACGAAAATTACGCTACTTTAGATGAACAAATCGACAGGGCGGGATTTACTCAAGAAGATGAACAAATTTTTACAGAATTTGCTCTCTCGATTCGCCTAATTCTAGAATCCTCCAAATCTTTCTACGCAGCAACTCAGAGACAGCGGGCAGCCACGGCGCTGATCAAGGCCGTCACCGCTCTTTCTCAGAGCAGTCTAGACTTAGAAGACACCCTGAAGCGGGTGATGGATCAGGCCCAAGAACTGATGAATGCCGATCGCAGCACCCTGTGGCTGATCGACGAAGATAAAGATGAACTGTGGACGAAAATCCCGATCGCCGGCAACCTTAAAGAAATTCGGATACCCAGAACTGCTGGTTTTGCAGGCATCGTCGCGCAATCCAGCGAGCCCCTGCTGATTCCCTTTGATGTGTACGATGACCCCCGCGCCGCCACTTCCAAAGAAGTAGATCAAAAGTCCGACTACCGCACTTGCAGTATGCTCTGTATGCCAGTGTTTAACTCCGACCAAAAATTGATTGGAGTGACGCAGTTAGTTAACAAAAAACGACAAGGAGAATACCCGCCCTACAACCCGGCAGATTGGCCGCACGCCCCCGAACAGTGGAAAGCAAGTTTCAATCGCAACGACATGGAATTTATGGAGGCGTTTAACATCCAAGCAGGAGTGGCGCTGCAAAATGCCAAACTGTTTGCAGAAGTCAAACAGCAAGAACAAAGACAAAAAGATATGCTGCACGCCCTGACTAACGGCGTGATTTCTACCGATAAAAAAGGCAATATAGTCGCGACAAATCCCAGTGCCCAAAAATTACTGGGTGTCAGCAATGCCGAATTAGCCGAAGGCCAATCTTTGCGCGAGTTAATTAAGTTAGAAAAAGGCGATTTTGCCAAGTGGTTCGATGCGTCTTTGTCTCCCGCAAACGAGAAAGATCGCCAGCAGTATTACCCCGATCAAATTTTGCTTTCCTGTGTAGGAAAACCGCAGAGTATCAATCTCTCGATTAATTCAATGACCGACGCTACTGACTCCAATAAGGTCAACGGCGCGTTAGTCGTCATGGAAGATATTAGCGAAGCCAAGCAAGTCAAAAACTTGATGTACCGTTACATGACCCCAGAAGTAGCCGAAGCGCTATTAGCTTCAGGGGATATTGGATTGGGCGGCAAGCGCAAAAACGTTTCGGTGCTGTTCTCAGATATTCGCGGGTATACCACACTTACGGAAAAATTGCAAGCCGAAGAAGTGGTGGTGATGCTCAACAAATATTTTGAAGTGATGGTAGATGTTGTATTCGAGTACGGAGGCACTCTTGACAAATACATCGGCGACGCTCTGATGGCAGTTTTCGGCTCTCCAGCCCCCCTGGAAGATCATGCTTGGTGCGCGATGCAAACAGCAGTGAAAATGCGGGAAAAACTGTCAGAGTTCAATCAAGATCGCATGGCAAATGGTGAATTGCCGATCGGCATCGGTATGGGCGTACATTCCGATGAAGTTATCAGCGGCAACATCGGCTCAAGCAAACGCATGGAATTGACCTCGATCGGCGACGGCGTAAACCTCGCCTCTCGCTTAGAAGGCGCCAGCAAGCAGTACGGCACCGATTTGATTATCAGCGACAATACTTACAGAGATTATGCCGATCGGCTTTACGTGCGAGAACTCGACTTTATTACCGTCAAAGGCAAAAGCGAACCCGTCATCGTTTACGAACTCGTCGGCATCCGCGAGGGACACTCGCCCATTGGCAAGCCACTAACCGAAATACAGCAACAAATTGTAGAACATTACAACAAGGGCCGCGAACATTACAAAACACCAGTAGCCCAAAGACTCTCAGAAAGTGAGGTGAAAAACATCTTAGATGATGTGGCGCAAATGCCGGAAGCAGAGATTAAAAAACTTTCCTATAAAGTCGAGGAACAGTTGGAACACGAACTCAAGCAACTGTTATATCAACTGAAAAAGCTGTCAGAGTGCGACCCGAAAAACCTGTCAGAAACAGACAAACTGATCGTGCTGTTGCAGCCGGAAATCCAACTGCTGAAATTGGAAGGCCTCAAAAACCTCTCGGAAGACGAAGCCAAAATGCTGCTGCAAGCAAAAATCAAGCAGCTATCAGCAGACGAGGTGAAAAACTTGCAAGAGGGCGAAGTCAAAAAACTTTTGGAAGCAGACATCTTAGATCCATCAAATCCCAAAATCAAGAGACTGAAACCCGCAGAGATCAGGCAGCTATTGCAGGCGAAAATTAAAAGTCGGGCCTCTGAGACAGTTACAGAAATGTTAGATGAGGAATTTGAAAATCTGGGACTCGATCGCGTCAAAAAACTCCTCAGCGAGTTTAAGAAAGCTTTAGAACCAAAAGCCAAGCAAGCCTTTAGAGACGCCGAACGCGAATTTAACCTCGTTCTGGAAGTTGAGCCCAAAAACAAGGCAGCTAAATTGCACGTCGATCGCTGTAAGCTATTTCAACACCGCCCTTCAGACGTACTAAACTGGGACGGCGTGTGGAATCTCACCGACAAATAGCAGCGGCGACAACCGGGGGGCGGGCCGTAATGGCGATCGCGATCGGGGTGCGCCTCCCCCTCCCCTCCGACCAATTAACCTTAATATCGTGTTGAGCCAATTTTAAATAGCTTCAACAGGTATGATTGTTAGATGACCGGACTTAGACTTGGCAAAGCATCGCGATCGCCATTACGGCCCGCGTTTGGCGATCGCGAGATCGACAACAAACAAAGCACTTCAACTTTCAGAAGAGCTGAAAAAATAGTTAGGACTTGCGCCAGGATTACCCAGTTTATGAAAAAAATCTTGGGGAAAGGCGACCAAATATCCGCTCAGAAACCGGATTTTTGACCCCGCGCCCGTAAGCCTTAATAGCATTGGCGACCCGCTTGCAGCAGCTTGCTTTCAGCAGATAGTCAAAGTTCTAGTCTTAGATATAAAAAACTACTAGCGTCAGTTATGGATAATTGGAATTCGCAATCGGGAGATATTGAGTGGGTAGATCAGGTTTACCAACTATTGCTAGAGATTGCTCGCTGCTCGCTGTCAGATATCCCCAGAATCCCCGAAAACATCACTCAAAAGTCTCTTCCCCTGATCCAGAAATTACAAAGCATTCCGCAAAGACCCCAGGGACAGGCATTTAAATCAGATTCCTTTTCAGTAAACGATCTCGAATGGGTGGCTCAAGTCCGCCAACTACTCGAAGAACTGACCGGCGAGTCTTTGTCGGAACGGCCAAAAATGCCGGAAAACCTGGCGAGCAGAGCTTTGAGTCTGGCAGATAAGGCACAAAGTATCAAAGAAACCATAGAAGAATATGCAGCCCGCAGCCCAACAGATGAAGATGAGAGTTCATTGCAGTCTCCAGACGCGCTGCTGAACCTGTTGCACCAAAGTTTAAAAACTCACCGTGCTAAAAGCTACAAACCCGACGCTCCCGAATGGCAGCAACTCTTGACCCTGCTCGACGTAGTGCAGTCAATTTACAAGCAAATCCAAAATTAAATTCAAGCTTAACTCAGGGGCGTCTTTATTGTGCGAGATCGCTGGCTCTTAAAGGGAGTTGCTCTTTGACATAAATTTTTTTTGCTGTAGCCCGAACATTTCCGATTATTGCACTTTTGTCAACTAAACTAGGTTTAATCTGTTCTAGGGCAGGACAACATGAGCGGACAAAACATCGGCGATTTGTCAAAAGAAATATTAGCCGATCGCTATCAGTGCGATCGGCGGCTCGGCAAGCAAGCGGGACGGCAAACATTACTCGCCCGCGACTTAAAAACCCAACAGCAAGTAGTAGTCAAACTGCTCTCATTCAGCAGCGACTTTAACTGGGAAGACTTAAAACTTTTCGAGAGAGAAGTCGAAACCTTAAAATCCCTATCCCATGTCGCAATTCCCCGATATCTCGACTCCTTTGAAATCGACACGCCCAACCGCAAAGGATTCGCCCTAGTTCAGACTTACATCGAAGCCAAATCCCTCCAAGAATATCTTTCAGACGGCCGCACTTTCAGCGAAAGCGAAGTCAAACAATTAGCCGCAGCATTACTAGATATCCTCGGATACCTGCACCAGCGACAGCCGCCGGTGATTCACCGCGACATTAAACCCAGCAATATTTTACTCAAAAATCGATCGGGAAACAGCGTCGGCGAAGTCTACCTAGTTGATTTCGGTGCTGTTCAAACCCTAGCCACGCAACAGGGAAAAACAGTCACAGTTGTCGGAACCTACGGCTATATGCCGCCAGAACAATTTGGCGGGAGAGCAGTTCCTGCTTCCGACTTATACAGTTTGGGAGCAACATTAATCGCCTTAATTACCAAGCAGCATCCAGCCGATTTACCGCAGCAAGATTTGCAGATTGAATTCGAGCAAATCACCCAACTAAGTCCGGCTTTTACCAATTGGCTGAAGTGGATGACTAATCCGAGTTTAGATCGCCGTCCTGCCTCAGTCCAAATAGCAAAAGAAGTTCTAGAAAAACCGCAGCAAATACATAAATATTCCCTGCCATTGAGACAGGGAAAAACGGTAGATACCTCTAGGTTGTTCTGGAATGCGATCGAGTCGAGCCTTCTATCAGGAACTATAGCTGTAGGAACTTGGGTACAAATTTACAGTGTCTTTCTTTTTCTGCTCATGGGGACATTTATTATCAACAAATATATTCTATTGACGGTATATGTTCTGGGCTTTGTGCTGGGGTTAGGAAATGGAATAATCCTAGCAATTGTGACCAGATTGTGTTTTTTCCCCCTAACTAATTCCAAACTTCACCGACAGGTTTTAGCTACAATTAGTATCTTAGTCTCTACCTCGACAAGCATCGTCTTCTTTCAGCAGGTTACGGTTATGATTTTTCAAAATTATGCCATTAATTATATGATATTAGTGCTTAGTCCCTCGCTAATTTCAGGACTTTCAATGGGGGCAATTAGCAAGTATTTTGCCAAGTGGTATCAACAAGAAAGTGGACTATAATTTAAAATCGAGAATAAGATCATGTCCAATTTTAATAAAACAACAACAACAAAAGGTAAAAAATATGACTAATAAAATATTAGCAGAACGCTACGAAGTGCAGCGACAACTGGGAAAAAAACCCGGTCGTCAAACGCTGCTGGCTCATGACTTACAAACTCAAGAATTAGTTATAATCAAACAGCTATTCCTCGGCTATGATTTTGAATGGCAAGACCTCAAGCTATTTGAACGGGAAGCGGAAACTTTAAAAGCACTTGCTCACCCAGCAATTCCGCGCTACCTCGACTACTTGGAAATTGACGAACCAGACAGTAAAAGCTTTGCCCTGGTACAGACTTATGTAGAGGGAAAAACTTTGGAAGAGCATTTGACAGCAGGACGTACTTTTAGCGAAAGTGAGGTGAAAGAATTAGCTAAATCGTTGTTAGAAATTTTGATTTACTTGCACGAACAAGATCCGCCTGTGATTCACCGCGATATCAAACCGAGCAATATTTTACTGCATAGCAGATCCGGTCACTCCGTCGGACAAGTTTATTTAGTTGATTTGGGCTCGGTGCAGAACCAAGCTGCAAAATTTGGTGGCACAATTACAGTAGTGGGAACTTACGGATATATGGCACCAGAACAATTTGGCGGGCGATCGGTTCCGGCTTCTGACCTTTACGGTTTAGGTGCAACTTTAATTTATTTAGTAACGGGTTTGCATCCCACCGAACTGCCGCAGCAGGATTTAAAAATTCAATTTGCCGATCGCGTAACGCATCTCAATCCTAATTTAATTGATTGGCTGGAGTGGATGACAGAACCTAGTCTGTCCAAACGGTTATCTTCGGTTGGGGAAGCATTGCGATTCCTCAAAAATCCCCGCCCCATAGACAAAAATCCTATGAGGGTGCAGCCGCAAGGCAGCGGAACTTTTATGGAGGTACTGCCACAAGCCAGCAAGATTAAACTCACAAAAACTTCTGAGTTTATAGAAATTGTAATTCCGAGTCAGAAAGTCGGTTTTAGTTCAATTACCATGTTTGCATTGGCGGTTACTGCGACTTTCCCCTTATTGCATTATATTTACACTAAATGGATAGAAATTTATTCTTCACAGATCAATCCGTCTAGTTATGTAATACAAGGAATTTTATTAAATGCCATACCAATGACTTACTTCCCTGCGATCATGGGATTTTTAACCTTTCCACAATTCAGGGAATTGCGTCTCAGAATCGAGCGACAGCAAATTTTTTATACCAGTCATCTACTGGGGTTGACATGGAATTATTCCAAGCCTGCCCCCAGACAGGACATTGGCCAGTTGGAAATTGAACAAGTTGAATATAGAAAAGACTTCTCGGCAAAGAAATTACGGAGAGTCAATCAGATAATTGTTCAAGCAGGGAACCAAAAATATCAACTAGGACTGAAGCAGGGACTAAGTGAAGCAGAAATGGAGTGGTTAGCAACAGAACTAAGCCAGTGGTTGGGCTTGAGAATTCACAGAACTTTGACAGACGGTAAGAAGAATATATCGATGTGAAAATATCTCCCGATCGCCCAAACCAACCATTCCCCTCTCAAACTGTGGGATGGGCGGGAGAGCCCGTCCAATGTATTCTCCCAGCCGGCGACACACTCCCCCGCTTTCTCCCAATCTCGTGCAGCATCGATCCCGATCGCCCCTAAAATGCTATCAAAGGGATTTGGCAACTAGCGCTGATCCCCGATCGTCTGTTAACGTGGAGATATTATTGTGGACTTATCGCTAATTCCGGCACAGCCAAAACCAGGACTGCTCAACGTCCTGATCGAAATCACTGCCGGTAGCAAAAACAAATACGAGTTTGATAAAGAGATGCAAGCCTTTGCACTCGATCGCGTACTCTATGCCTCTGTGCAATACCCTTGCGACTACGGCTTCATACCCAATACCTTAGCCGACGACGGCGACCCCCTCGACGGCATGGTAATGATGGACGAACCCACTTTTCCAGGGTGCATCATCGCGGCCCGTCCGATCGGAATGCTGGAAATGATCGACGGAGGCGACAGGGACGAAAAACTGCTGTGCGTTCCTGACAAAGACCCCCGCTACGCTCACTATAAGTCCCTCAAAGACGTAGCCCCACACCGCTTGGACGAAATAGCCGAATTTTTTAGAACCTACAAAAATTTGGAGAAAAAAGTGACAGAAATTCTGGGTTGGCAAGATGTCGATCTGGTAATGCCGCTAGTAGAAAAGTGCATCGCAGCCGATCGCAAATAAGCTCCAAACGACAAACTCCTCGACTGCAACCCAAATAAAAGTTCAGGCAGCCGAACTTAAGGTGACCGCTGCACGTCAACAAATGTAGTCGAGGAGGGGGTAGCTACAATCTAAATTCGTTGGTGAATGCCGAGTCACCCAGCAGCATTTTTAAAACAGCTACCCCAGTCGCAATCTTGAAAACAATACGAATGGTAGAGTAAGATTAAACACAAATTCCAACTAATTTAGCCCAAGCCTTCTAGGTTTGAGGAACTTTTAGCCAAACACAGACATTAACGCTATCTTAATCTCAGAAGACAGAACACGCCGGGCAGCCTCCAAAATGCAAAAAATTATCTCTCAAGCGTGAAATCTGCTACACGAGCGGCCAGTTACGGTTTAGGCTTGTAACAGCCCAAGTGTTCGGTAAGTCTGATTGCCCGGTTGGGTACTTGGAGAATTTACTGAGCGTTTTATAGTACGGATTGCTAAAAAGTAAAAACTAAAAACTAAAAACTAAGACCTCAACTTCCAAGTTCCTGCGCGCCAAACTAAAAAAGATGCCAGATTCCGCACCCTCTCAAGCCAACCCACAGCCTTCCGATCAGAAAGCCACTATGGAAAATAGTCCTTTGACCGAGTTTGTCGTTCAGTTTTGGGGCGTGCGGGGCAGCATCGCCACCCCCGGTACCAAAACAATTCGCTACGGAGGCAACACCTCTTGTGTAGAAATGCGCTTGGGCAAAAAACGCCTGATATTTGACGGCGGCACCGGTTTGCGAGTTCTCGGCCTCAACCTGCTGCGACAAATGCCGGTGGAAGCTCATATGTTTTTCAGTCACACTCACTGGGATCACATTCAAGGCTTTCCGTTCTTTACTCCTGCTTTTATCCCTGGTAACTGCTTTCACATTTACGGAGCGATCGCCCCTAACGGCACTACAATCAAACAGCGTCTTGCCGACCAAATGCTGCACCCGAATTTTCCTGTGCCAATCCAGGTAATGCAGTCAGACCTTAAATTCAACGATTTGACTCCGGGCGATATTGTCGAAATCGATGACGTTAAAATAGAAACGGCACTGCTCAACCATCCCAATACCGCGATCGGATATCGAGTCACGTGGGAGGGACACACTGCCGTCTACTGCACGGATACAGAGCATTTTCCCGATCGCCTGGACGAGAATGTAGTACACCTAGCCCGCAATGCCGACGTGCTGATTTACGACGCCAACTACACCAACGAAGAGTATTATGATTTCAAAACCCCGAAAGTCGGCTGGGGACACTCGACTTGGCAAGCAGGAGTAGAAATTGCCAAAGCTGCTGGAGTCAAAAAGATTGTCATGTTTCACCACGATCAGGGTCACGACGACAATTTTCTCGATCGCGTCGAAGCAGACGTGCAGGCAGTTTTCGCCAATGGCTGCTTGGCCCGCGAAGGCATGAGCATACCAGTAATTTAGGAAACAAAGCGATGCGGGCTGCGAAAAAACCGCCTCGCCCTTGCAGAAATTAGCAGCCAGAAGGCAGACTTACAATGAACCACAAAAACCCCCCAAAGCGTCGCTCTCGTAGCTTGCGGGGGCTATATTCAACGTTGCTGGTATTGATAATTGCCTGTTGTACTGGAGGCGGATGGGTAGCAGCGCAGACTGCTGGCTCCAACACTCCGGCGCGACTGGCTCAAGTGTCTGCAATCGAAGATAATGGCACTGTCGATCGCATCCCCGATCGCTACCAACTCGGACAGCAACTGTACCTAGAAAACTGCGCCACCTGTCACATCGGTTTACCGCCGCAAGTATTGCCAACAGAAACCTGGCGCAGATTGCTGCAAGATCCCCAACACTACGGGCAAACCATAAAACTGCTAGTAGACCCGTCCCGTCTGCTAGTGTGGAACTACCTGCAAACTTTTTCCCGTCCCCAAGCCAAAGACGAAGAACTTCCCTACCGAGTCGCTAGTTCTCGCTATTTCAAAGCTCTACATCCCAGAGTCAAAATGTCGCAATCTGCAAATATCAGTAGTTGCGTTACTTGTCATCCCGGCGTATCTCAATACAATTTCCGCAAGCTTACCGCCGAGTGGGAAAACTCTCCGTAGCGAAGATTAAGTTCGTAATTATATCAGAGTGCGAGCGAGACGATCGCACTAACCAGAAAGCGGCGATCGCATTCTGAAGTAGAGACTTATCCAAAGTGTGGGTGCGATCTTTCAATTCATGCTAACTGGGCATCGCACCTTACAAATAACCTCTCGCTTTAGCCTCATCAATAACTCTGACGGCTAACGGTGAAGTTGTGCGACTGCCGATAACGTCTGTTGCAAAACCGACCAAACTTGCTAGTCCGTTCCAACCGAGTGGTTAGCTGCTTTAGTGGCATAAAAGTAAAAAATCTGTGCTTTTAACTACTTTTTGACCAATTGTTATGATATCTTAACTTTAGCGAAGGCTAGTTCAGACAATTTAAGAAGCCTGGTTATCAAGTAACCTGATTTATGATGGACCGTAAAAAAATTCGACTGAAATGGGAAAGTTATTGGTTTAAAACCTTAGGGAGATGGGGATCGTGTCCATTGACCTGCCCAATAGACCGACCTCATCCTCGGCATATTGTTTGGAGTTGGATTGGCAGTTTTTTGGCAATTACTGCAACGTCCTATCTTGCTGTAAAAACTAATTCTCCTTTACTAATGGCTCCGTTTGGCGCTACAAGCGTTCTGATCTTTGGTGTCCCTGACAGCCCTTTGGCTCAACCCCGGAATGTCATTGGGGGCAATTTCTTAGCTGCTCTCACCAGTTTAATCATTCTGCATTTTGTCGGTTCTTCTCCCTGGGCGATGGGAATGGCTGTTTCTAGTGCGATCGGCATTATGCAGATTACCAGAACTCTACATCCGCCTTCGGGAGCAGTTGCCTTAGTCGTCATGATGACCCAACCAGACTGGAAATTTTTGCTAACACCTGCTTTTGAGGGCTCAATAATCTTGGTCTTGTGCGCCGTCATCTTTAATAATTTAGCGGCAGAAAGGACCTATCCCAACCACTGGTTATAGCATTGTCTCTAATTCTCTCATCCTTCCCTCGTCGGGATCACTACCCAAAATCGGGATGCTCCCTTGATTCCTTCTTCCTTCTTCCTTCCTTCTTTCTTCCATCCGTTACATCCCGATCGCGTGCAACGGAAGCCGAACTTCCTTCTGCTAGATCAATCAAAAAAGACAGATGGATCGGGGGAAGGTCGAGATCCCTTTTGAAAGCGTTCCCAAGACTGCTTTAACTGAGCCGGCGCTGGATATTCGCGATCGTAAACAACAAGAACATTCGTCAAATTCCGTCCCGGCGGCAATAAAATCTGCCCTTGATGAGCCAAACCCACCGAAGCGCCGCCGTCCAAATTCATCGCTTCAAAACAGCCGATCCCCTGCATAACTTTAGCTTCTGCTTCCAAAGACAAACTGTCAAGAAAAGTCACCAAAAATAACTTATCCCCCGAAGCCGGAAAGCCAATCGCCGTTCTCGAACCCACGCCCAAAACATGAGAATCTTTAAAACCTTCCGATAAAGGAGACAGCCAAACTTTCCCCTGCTTCACCAATCTCGGCCCGCAAGTCAGAGAAAACCAATGTTGACTCCAATCCGGCTTACCTTCGATTCTAGCTGTCACCATTTCCAATTGATTTCCCGCTTTAAGTCCCAAAGTCGTGCCGTAATTTTCCCAGCGGCTGTATTTGAGAAACTTACCCGCCGCCACCATATTTCCTAGCACAGCTTTCTGCTCGTCTTTACCAAAAAAAGTCCCGTTAGCAACAACAGCAGCCCGGTAACGCGCCACCATATTTTCAAAAGGTTCGTCGCCGTGCGTTACTTGAGAATTATTTGCTAAAGCTGCATCATTAGCCAAACCAATAGTGATATAAGTTTCTGGATCTGCGAGGTCAATAGTTGTCAGATAAAAACTGGCGCCAGCTACAGTTTGACTGCTGACTTGTACGGGTTTTGCTTGATTGGCGGAACGCCTGATAATTTGAGGTTGAGACTGCGCCACAGGAGGATTTGTGGCGTTTGGTTGAGGAGTTTCCTGGGCTTTGACGATGGGATTGTTGGGCAGAGTTTGAGGATTTTTCTGTATTTTGACAACAGGATTTTTGGGGAGAGGTAGAGGAGTTTGATTTGATTGTTGTTTTGATAAAAAAGCGAGGGACTTTTGCCACATTTGACCCGCGAGAGTTAAGAAATTATTTCGGTTTTGGGCGATCGCAAAATAGTCAGCCAACACCCGCGCCAAAGCTATGCCGATTAAAAATAAAAAAGTGCGCCGCAGCATCGGGCGACAACCTTGAGACTGTTTGCGTTTAGACATGAAAAAAATCTCAGCTAGTAGGATAGCGAACGGTTTTCTATGCCTTTGACTACAACTGGCGATCGCGCTAATTCTGAAAATATGCTTACTAAGATGCACCGCAGCGCATTTAAAGAAAGACTGAAGTCGCAACGATCGAAGCTGTTTGTAGTGAGGACTTTAGTCCTCTGAAAAAGAAGGACTGAAGTCCTCACTACAAACCAGTTCGTAGTGAGGACTTTAATCCTCTGAAAAAGAAGGACTGAAGTCCTCTGAAAAAGAAGTACTAAAGTCCTCACTACAAACCAGTTCCCTAGCCCGTATTCCGCATCCCCGCAGCAATACCATTAATTGTCAGCAGAGCTCCCCGCAACAATTCACCCTTGCTGTAACGAGAGTGAATCACCCCCGGAATGCCGCCAGTACCGTGCTGCCGCAAGCGTTTCAGCAGCGAAACCTGCAACAAACCCAAAGGTACAATGGTGGCATTTCGCAACTGCACTGAACGCTGCAACGACGGATCTCCATCCAACAAACGCTGGTGTCCGGTAATAGTTAAAACCAAATCGCGAATCAAGTGAAATTCGGCAGCAATTTGATCGAATAAAGCCTTAAAACGCTCCTTGTCAGCCGGCAATGCCAACTCCCGCACGTAGTGTTCTGCAATCTGCAAATCCACCTTAGATAAAGTCATTTCCACCTTAGAAATTACCATTCTAAAAAACGGCCATTTCAAGTAGAAATACTGCAAAAGTTTCATGTGTTCTTCCGGTTCCTCCAGCAAAAATTCTTGCAAAGCTGTGCCGACACCGTACCAAGAAGGCAGCAAAAAGCGGCTTTGAGTCCAGCTAAACACCCAAGGAATTGCCCGCAAACCGCTGATGTCTTTCTTGCCGCCGCGCCGGGCTGGGCGAGAACTAATTTGCAACTGACTGATTTCTTGAATCGGGGTAACGTGGTGGAAGAAATCGACTAAATCTGGCTGTTCGTAGATTAAATTGCGGTAGTGCGATCGCGATCGCACCGACAACTCCTCCATAATCTCATTCCAAGGATCGATGCCGTCAAAACCAGTGTGCAGCAAGCTAGCTTGAATTACCGCCGCCGCCACAGTTTCCAAATTGTAAAGCGCCAACTCCGGTAAAGAATATTTAGAAGCCAAAACCTCGCCTTGTTCGGTAATTTTAATTCGCCCGCTAATACTTTTTCCGGGCTGAGCCAAAATCGCCTTGTAAGCAGGCCCGCCGCCACGCCCTACAGAACCACCCCTGCCGTGAAAAATCCGCAACTCCACACCGTGTTTTTCCGCAACCCTTTGCAAAGCCTTTTGAGCTTTCTGAATTTCCCAATTGCTGCTGAGGAAACCAGAATCTTTATTGCTGTCAGAATAGCCTAGCATTACCTCTTGCAATTTTATCTGGTGGATGGGGTATTGCAGCTTTTCTTCGCTTTTTTGGGCTACTTCCTGCGCGTATCCTCCGGTTAGCAAAGCCCGATAAAGGGGCAGTTCAAACACCTGTTGCATTACTTCAGGCGCTTTTTTCAAATCTTCCACCGTTTCAAACAGGGGGACTACTTGAACGCTGCTAATTCCTGTCGCCGGATCGTAAAGTCCTGATTCTTTTGCTAACAGTAAAACTGCCAGTAAATCGCTGACATCGTGGCTCATGCTGATCACGTAAGTTTCGCAAATTTCTGGACCAAACTCCTGCTGCATTTGCCGCAATATTCGGAAGGTATTAATCGTCTCGCAAGTTTTGGGAGAAAAGGGCAATTCTGCTGGAATTAGAGGGCGACGAGTTTGTAGTTCAGTTGCGAGCCAAATAACTCGATCGCATTCCGACATTTCATTGTAAGACTTGGGCAAAATTTGCAAGTATTCAGCAATTTCGCTCAAAGCGTCGGAGTGTACTGTTGACTCTTGGCGGATATCTAGATAAGCCAAATTAAACCCGTAGATTTCTACTTGGCAGAGCAGATTTTCCAAGTCCCGACAGCTCAAACCTGTTTCGACTAAATTGTGTTGAATGAGCTGCAATTCGGTCAAAAACTCAGTTCCCGATCGATAAAGGCCGGTCATTCCGGGATGTTCCGACAAAGCTTCGCGTTCCCGCTGCAACTCGTCTCCTTTGTAGAGCCGCCAATTACGATCGCGCGTATTTTCCAGTCGCTGGAGCACATAGGCCAGCTTCAGCCGGTAGGGTTCTTGGCGGTAGCGGATCGCCCACAGCTCGTAAACTTCGGGGAATTCTGATTTGTCGCGATCGAGAGATTCGAGCAATTCCGGCAATACGTCGCTCCAGTGCAGCGACAAACTCAAAAGCTCGTTGAGCCGCTTCACCGCGCCGATGTATTTTTCCAGCACCAAGTGGCGCTGATAGCAAGCCGTTTGCCAAGTAACTTTCGGAGTCACAGAAGGGTTCCCGTCCCTGTCCGATCCCACCCAAGAACCGAACTTGCAAAAATTGTAACTCGGCGGTTTCAGGTAAGGATAAGAAGCGTGCAGAGCTTGTTTCAAGCGTTGGTAAAGCTCTGGAATCGCATCAAACAGCACTTCCTCGAAGTAGTGCAGAGTGTACTCCACCTCGTCGAGCACAGTCGGCTTGAACTGGTGCAGCTCGTCTGTGCGCCACCAGAGGCGAATTTCTTCCATCAGTTGCTCTTGCAGGGTTGCAGCTTCCCAGGAAGACACGGGGTAGGGACTTTCAGAGTCGCCCCCGATCACCTGAAATTTCTCTTCAACTTGGTCTAGCTGTTGGAGAATCTTCGCCATTCGCCGCTGCTTGGTGCGGATCGTGTGGCGGACTATTTCCGTGGGGTGAGCGGTGAATACCAAGCGGATATCTAATTGATCGATCAAGCGTTGGATTTGCTGGCTGGGGACGTTCAAGCGCAGCAGCATCGGGAACAGTTGGTGAAATGTTCCGGCGTCTTTTGCGATCGCCTCGCTGCTGTCTACCTTGCTCAGAGCTGTTTGGGCGGGGCCTTCCCTGTGTCGCGGGCGATCGGGCGCATCCGCTGCTTGTCCCGGCAGCTTAGAAAACATCCGTCCCCCAGCGTCGTTGCTCTGTGCGTAAGCTAGCTGTTGGTCTCGCTGTTCGTAATGCTGCTCGACAATGTTGATCAACTGAAAATACAGCGCAAAAGCCCGCGCTGCACGGATGGCGGCGTTGAGGTCGAGCTTTTCGATTAGCTGTAAGACGTTCGACTCGCGAAAGTGAGTGGCTTGTCCCTCGGCGGAATTGACCGA
This sequence comes from Cyanobacteriota bacterium, assembly GCA_025362325.1. Classification (GTDB taxonomy): domain Bacteria; phylum Cyanobacteriota; class Cyanobacteriia; order Cyanobacteriales; family Microcoleaceae; genus Microcoleus. The sequence continues at coordinate 35,502 of JANYGO010000030.1, forward strand.
TCGCATTTGTTGAAGCAAATCCACCAATTCCTGCCCGCACTCCTGTCGCAGCACCGATTCCCACAAGTCCTCTACTACTTTGAGGCGATGGCGCAGAAACAGGTCTGATTTTGAGTAAGCGGGAGAATGAGAAATAGATGTTGTATCAATAGCCTGTTCTGAAGACTGGAGGACTGAACTCATCGGGCTGTTCCTCAATAGCTGCGGGTGTCTGTGAAAATTGTATGGTTTAGTTTCGCCTAAAACACTTTTGTTTGCAGTCAAATTTGAGACAACTTATACAATTTTCGATTGGCGATTTTCGGTTAGGGATTAGGGAGTGCTTACAACCCAAGGGTTTGAAGCTTGCCTCAAGTTCTATTTTTTTTTGAAACTAATCTTCAAAAAAGATTGAACCCACTTCTGTACAAGCTAGAAGCAAAGACCAATCCTTCCAGCACGTTTTTTACCGATTGTCAACCTTTCCGTTGAAAAAAATTAGCTTCTGGGTGCTGGCTCGAACTGGGGCTTTTTATATTAGTTCCCAAAAACAATGTAATTGCAGGCAAGCTTCAATATTGCCAATTCTTTAATCGAAAATAGTATTATTTCTGCGATCGGGGAAAGTTGAGCACGGGAAGGCGCGAACCCCGAAAGACTTCTTCGCTTTCAATGCCGATCGACCCAACAAACTCAGCAGCAGCTTTTGCCGCCAGCAAACCGCCCAGCATGGGTAAGGCGGCCAAGCTCAATAAAATATCTGAAGGAATTGGCAATTTTGGACTGTGAGGTGTTTGATTTTGGGGCAAGTCTTGGTTCTCCGACGGCATAAATTTCTCCTGTGTCCATCTGCAATCTTCATTTTACAGGCTAGGGCGGGTTTTGTTGCCTCGTTGTATCCTAGATTGGAGCAAGCTCTGGTGTTATTCCCAGAATTAGTGGCGTGTCGATCGCCCGTAGAGTCGATCGCCCGAAATAGAAAATTACCTCAAAACGGGCGATCGACTGTTGGAAAACAGACTAACTTGTCTACTTCGATTCAGGATGCCAACGCATCCCTATAAGTGCCATTCCTGTTGGCCCACTTGTTGACAAAATTATCGTCCCATCTGAACTGTTAGCAGCTACAAAATTCGTAGAAGTGCGCCAGTGATGAGGAAATATATCTTTGCGATAGACACGATCGTCTACTGCAAAACTCTTTTCAACACGATCGCCCTTGTACCAGACAGCGCGATCGAAACCATAAACCAGCGTTTTTTCCCCTTCAACTGCAACTACATTTAGTCTCAGCGGAAAGGGAAATGAGTTACGTATAAATGGTAGAAAAAATGGTGAATCTGGCTTTTCATATTTAATAGAAATCCTTCTAAATGTACCATTAGTAATGCAAACATCAGCCCATTTATTATCGACATTAATAGACACAAAAGCATCGCCTGTTGATGTAAGACCAGCATTCTCTATGGTTAAGTCAGCATTGACATTTCTAGTGCTGTAGTAACCCAATGCACCAGCAATACCCACAGTCAGAAGCCGAGCCTTTGAAAAGGATAAAAGTGTTCCTTTTATAGGTTGACTCAACGCAATAGGAACAACATACTTTTTTCCATCAGGTTCTAGACATTGTACGCGACGCACACTATCTCCATGTAACGTGCAGAGGGCAATTCCCGATCCAACTGAACTATTAAATCCTCTCCACGGGTACGGCCCACGTACTTTACCACTAGCGCTGACAAACCAAGCTTCGTCAAGGCTCATCACCCAAACAGCGTCTTTTTCAACACCTACAATATCTGTACCAGGAATTTTGACGGACTGTTTTAGCACTCCTGTGGTGTCGTAGTGAGATATTATTTGATTACTAATAGACCAAACTCCGTCACTGCGAGCACTGAGACTCCCTGGCGACTCTAGTAGCGGTATCACTATCACTTTGGCAGTCTTTCTCACAAAAATAGCAGTCGGCATTGTTTGCTCGTTACCTTTAACGACAGTGCTTGCTAGTCCTCCTGGACTTACAGAGGTTTCTATGTAAGGTCTTACTGGGTAATATTTAGGACCTGGTATCCCTCTAACTTGCGCCGCTTCAGGAGGAGGAGGTTGCATTTCTACTACTTCTAGCTTAATTGGATTATTCCACTCCTTTTTTGCAATAGTCCAAATTTTTAGTTGCATACAACTAATTGGTTTTGTTGATTCCTCTGGCTGCCTAGGGTTTTTTAACTCCTTTGATTGCCAATATTTTCCTTGAAAAATGACTGCGGTTATAAGCAGTATAATTACTGATACAGACAGGTAACGCTTTTTCATGATGGTTACTAAATCTTTCCTGCTTTTATCGCTTCCGTAAGAGGAGGACCAATTTGTACTCTTCCTGGTAAGTCGTTAATATCAATAATCTGTATGCGATTCTTTTTTCCATCACCTAAATCTGGAAATTCCCACAAACTGACAACTAGCGATCCAAATAGTGAGATTGCTACATGACCAGGAAATAGTGTTCCATCTGTAAAATACACTAAATCTCCAGGCTGAGGATATTTTGTTGGGCTGGAAGCGTCTTTTTTACGAGTTGGGTAGAATGGTAACTCTGGATCTCTACTGTATCCCATTGTAGTCATCTGTCTGCCTGTTGGGTAAGTTGAGTCTAGAAAATTCTTGATCTGCTTACCACTAATTTGACCGCAGAGAAAAGCTGCATATAAAATCATTTCCCAGCAGTTCATTGTCGCATTAAAAGATAAAGCATTCTCCGTATTCCCATACAAGAAGTGGGAAATCAAGTCATTAGGAGTGTTACTCCAGCGCTGCTCTCCTGTGAGCAATGATGCCGCGATGGGAGTTGCTAACTCTGGTTTGCTGCTAAAACTATCTCTGATGAGTCGCATCATTTTTGGATCTTGAGTTACAGTCCTTCGCTCGGCTTGTGAAGACCGAAAAATTAAAGCAAAAATTTTGTTATAGTTAGCTATCGCCCCTGCCCCTGTTGTCAATAATCTCCTGATTTTTTCCTTGAAAGAAAGTTCTCCACCGCCACCACCAGGCCCGGCAACCCAATTATCTGGAAAACTCTCTAGTTCTCGTGGAGGAGTAACACGACGCGGTGGTGTCCAAATATCTTGACTCGGCTTCGGAGGCTTATGAAGGTCGATCGGCTTATTTTTCGGAGCCTTATTCAACCGCGGCGGTTCTCCAAATTTCGGTACATCATTAACCTGCGGTGTTGTTTTCTTCGGATCGAAACTACCCCTTTTTGACTCAGATTCACTCGGTGCATACTTGCCATCTTTCCAACTAGATTTAGACCAACTCTCACTCCAATCATTCCGACCATCATCCCATACTGTCCCGCTCCGAGTCCAACTCCAACTGCTGCCACTACTCGTATAAACAGCTCTTTTAGTAGTCGATTCTGAGTCGTAACCACTTATCGTCTCACTCCAACTGTAACCTCCCTTAAAGTAAGACTTGGTGTAACTCGAACTCCAACTAGAATACTTGTAAACATCACTCACTACACCCTTACTATCGTAACTGCTGTCCCTCAACCATTTCTCGTAAATCGAACTGCCATTCTCTTCTTTTCGACCATCTTTGTAAGTTGTGACTGTCTGTGAATTGCTCGTCTTTGAGGTATCGCTACTGCTAGATGAATTGGTATTTTTGCCTTCTGTGCTGCTGTTGCTTTTACTCGCGGTTATTGTCGATTGCGTGTTTAAATTTCGATCGCCCGAAATAGAAAATTACCTCAAAATGGAGATCGACGAGCGAGGAAATTGTACGGGCGATGTACGATCGCCCGAGTCAGGTCAAACTATGGACAATGATTCTCGCGCACAAAACTGCACATTACGAAGATGGAAGATTGCGGATTTCATAGGGCAGTGTCACTTCAGGAAGTAATTCTGTAATCCAAGGGTTAAATGCGTCATTTAGTAACAGATTTCCTCCCCGCCTCTGAAGCACTATACTTTCACCGTTGAATAGCAGAACTGCATCTTCAGATATCTGGCGCAGCAACTCAACGGTTACTTGGATCATAATCTGATCGGCTTTTTCACGATCTGCGTTCGAATTAATTCGAAACCAAATACATATATCCGGGACAAATCCAAATTCTTCCTCAATAAGAGATTGACGAACATCGAGCGCATGATCGGCCCCTACTAACATTCCTGAACCAAATAAACAATGTCCATAAGGTTCAGAAGCCCACTCTAACTCAAATCCTTTAGATACCATATCTAAAGCTTGGAATGGTTCTAGTATAGTTGCTATATAGAACAGATAATCTATAGCCATTTTTTTTTCTACGCTCTATGCTTTTATGGGAAAAAATGGAGGATTATTCCACCTCTTACAACAATTATCTCTTGGAGCTTTGGTGAGGGATATCGATTAAGTTGCGCCTGTATATCTGCAAGTGACGCTTGAGTATCATCAAGATTAAGTACAAACCTGTCGGCTTGCTCCTGAAAAATTTTTTCTTTCAATCTTGAGATCATCTTAGCCGGAGTTGAAGTAGTTGGCGCGTAGCAATCAAACACTCTGCCTTCGATTTTGTAGTCCGGATTTCTTGAACCACTAACTATCGGATTTTGCTCCACATTGTAGCAGGCTTTAGTAGGGTTGTGCAATCGCGGTCTAAGGCTTGTACCTGCTCGGTCGGACCCAGACGGGTTTCCCCTGTCGGCGCGTTTACCATGATTTCGATCTCCTCCCTGTCTTGCGGCTCGCTAGTTGGGGATTTTTAGGTGCTTGACCTTTCTTTGCCCCCTATATCGGCTTTTAGGTCGATCGTCCCCTAACTTCTATCTTAGGAAGGGTTTTGCGATCGGGCGTCGAACTTTAGGTGAATTTTAGATCCCCATCGAAAATTGAGGAGTTCGAGCGAGTGTTGAGTCCGCAATTGTATTAAAAATCACTCAATTTTTGATTTATATGGGAATCGAAGCGTCATACAAAAGTTCGATATCCCGCTCCCGGGAAACAGAAAATCACTTAAAAACGGGCTCTCGACTCAAAGGAAGTTCTACCCGCTTGTTCGAAGTCCCGTTTGTTTAATCAGCCCTCACGCCCGTCATACGAAAGTTCGAAATCCCGTTTGTTTAATCAGCCCTCACGCCCGAACCAGAAAATCAGCTAAAAACGGGTTCTCGACTCAAAGGAAGTTGTACCCGGTGTGCGAGCTCCCGAGTCAGGTCAAACTATCGACAATCAGAGACAGCGAACATTCATTGCACATTACAAAGATGGAAGATTGCAGATTTCATAGGGCAGTGTCACTTCAGGAAGTAAATCTGTAATCCAAGGGTTAAAGGCATCATTTAGTAACAGCTTTCCTCCCAGCCTCTGAAGCACTGTACTGTCACCGTTGAGCAGCACTGCATCTTGTGAACTCTGGCGCAGCAATTCTATGGTTACTCGGATCGTAATCCGATCGGCTTTTTCAAAATCTGCATCCCAATTGAGTCTGAACCAAATAGTTATATTCGGTACAAATCCAAACTCTTCTTCAATAATAGATTTAAATTCTATCCCATGATTCGATCCTACTAACATTCCTGAACCAAATAAACAGGGCCCATTAGGTTCATCAACCCACTCTAATTCAAATCCTTGAGACACCATCTGTAAAGCCTGTAACGGTTCGATGATAGTTGCCAAATACAACTGATACTCTGCCGACATTTTATCTCCTACAATCTATGGTTTTATGGGAAAAAATGGAGTATGGTTCCACCTCTTACAATAATTATCTCTTCGATCTCTGTTTGGGGATATTGCGTAAGATTCGCCTGTATATCTGCAAGTGAAACTTGAGTATCATCCAGATTAAGTATAAACCTGTCAGATTGACCGCTTACAACTTTTTGTTTCAATGTTGCTATAATCCTACTGGGGCTTGAGGTAGTTGGCGCGTAGCAGTCAAAAATTCTGGCTTCGATTTTGTAATCCGGATTTCTTGAACCACTAACTATCGGATTTTGCTCCACATTGTAGCCCGCTTTAGATAATATCTCAGCAGATTCATTTTCTCGCGCTATCCCTCGGATGTTCTCTGCAGTAGATTTTGCTGGTGTTTTTGTTTTCGAGCCACTAGGCTGTCTGTTGGGATCTGGCTTTAGAGAAGGTGTCGTTCTGTCTGGGTTTGGAACAGAAGGAGAACCATCGCTGTTCCCAGAAGTCATCTGAAGGACTTGACCTACAAGACTGAGAATATCTCTGGCACTAGCTGCCGTCATATTGCCAGCCGCTATCAATGCTGCTGCCTGTGCGGGCGCTGCTATTAAAGCACTGCCACCACTACCTCCAATAGTCAGTCCGATTAACAAAATTCCTAGTATTCCTGCTAGAAAATTTAATCCGTTGGCAACGGCTCTTCCAACCTGAAAACTCAGATTATTCCGGTAATATGCCTCAATTTCAGCATGGGATTTTGCCCCTGGTGGGTACAATAGGTCAGCTACATCCTTAAGGATACCGACACCATTTATGAGAGCGTGGTAAATGAATCCTTTGAGAAAATCTATGACAGCCTGTTTTCCCCGTGCCATTACTCTACGAAATTCGCGAAGAAATTTCTGCATTTTGTCCTGATTTGGTGAACCACCACCACCAGGAGGCCCGGCAACCCAATTATCTGGGGCATTCTCTAATTCTCGTGGAGGAGTAATATAGCAATCCTAAATGATTTTCTGTGTGTAAGTATATTGACGTATTTTGGGAAAATCAAATTTATGTTCGTTAGTAAAAAACTCAAACAAAAACTTGACAATCTTAAAAGACCTGCATAAAAACCAATACTTTCTTAA
>JANYGO010000073.1 GCA_025362325.1 Cyanobacteriota bacterium
ACAGCCGATTTCCAAGTGCCGTGAAAGCTCAAAGGTATGACACCGGGCAATTCTAGCTGACAAACAGGGGGGCGAGAAAGTCCGTCGCTGTCAAATATCCAGACTTCGCTGCTATCAGAATTGCCGTCGTAAACAACTGTCAAAATCCAACCTTTCTCCGACGAAATATCTGGAACGTAGATGGGCTCTGCGGGATAGCGATTTTCGCCGCAGTCGGCAATTGTGAGATTGCGGGTTTGGGTGTCCAAACGGGCGATCGCACCATAACGTTCCGCTACAATATCAACATCAGCCCGATACATTGCCAGATAAATATACCGCGACGCTTGCCCTATTTCTGCCGCAGGTACGATCGGAAATTCGCAAGCTTGATCCAACAATTCTGCTATTTGTGTCACTTTCCCAGTCAAAGGATTGAGATGCACTCGGCAAAGAGTCCCCTCCGCATCGGTGTGAGTTTCACCTGTCGCCACCTCCTTAAGTCGCTGATTAGTTTGCAAGTCAGCATAGCGGACAAAATCAACTGCAACTTCACCATTTTCGGTGACAAAACCATTAGCAAAATGCCACTGAAACCAAGCATCGGTTTCGCCACGACTAACTAAATCAAGAGTTTCTGAGTCAAAAACTAAGATCTGAGTCCCTAACTCCGGCTTCCACTCAAAGGAGTCGCCATAACTGCCAATTCCTGCTAACACTGGCGCTAGATTTAGTCGCACTGGTGGCACAAAAAATATCAGATACTTGCCAGCAAGTACAAAATCGTGCAACAGCGGTATTCCATCTAAAGTAACTGTTGATTTTTTAACAATTTTTCCTGTATAATCACTCTTATAAACATTCAACTTAGCTTTCAAACCTGGGGTAATTCCAAAGTTAAAAATATTCCCAGTAATCGGATCGCGCTTACAATGAGCTGAATAAGCAAATTTACTATCTAAATTGCCTAAATGGTCGATTCCGTGAGTTTCCAGAGTTGCCAAATCGAGGCTGTGAGGCGCGCCGCCTTCCCATAATGCCAAAAGGCGATCGGGCAAAGCTAACACAGAAGTATTCGCAGCATTTTTAACAGGTTTAGTCCACCGTAACAACGCAGGCCCCGGTGCAGTCATGCCGTAATTAGTGTAGAGAAATTTATCAGCTTTTTCTTCAGCTTGATATCCCGCCGTCTGTACGTAGCGATAAACAGCAGTAGTACCAACATCCGTAAAATTCACCGCCAAAATTGCACCATCGCCATCAAACCAGTGTCCCACAGGAATGCCACCGCGTTCAAAACGTGCCGGCCCATTGCGGTAAAGAGTGCCACGCAATCCGTCTGGAATTTTACCAGTTTTAACCGATAGCTGAGTTAGCGGAAACTCGGCAGCAGGAACGGCAAAAGCTTGAACCCAGGATTTTTTAGCTGAGATTTTACTGGCTGTTTTCATTGGAAACTGGCAAATTTAACTGAACTGGCGGAAGTTTTGTTATACAATTATAGCACAAATCACCTAACATCTATGCCTCTCCCCCGCCGCTATCTGTTAAGAACTTTTGGCCTGACTGCTATTGGTACTCAGCTTTTGCCGTTAGCGAAGCCCTCGAAGAGGATTGCCCAAACTAACCTATTTCCCAAAAGTGCGATCGAGCCGCGCCGCCTACAAGTTGGCGATACCGTAGCCTTAATTAATCCTGCCGCCTTCAACTACGAAAAAGAAGTTCAGCCATTTTTTAAAGTTCTGGATAACCTGGGCTTAAAAATTAAGCTTGGAGAGCATTTTTACGATCGCTACGGCTATTTAGCAGGCAAAGATGCCGATCGCGCCGCCGATGTCAACGCAGCCTTTGCCGACGACTCAGTGCAAGCTATTTTTACCGGGATGGGCGGCTGGGGCTGCGGTCGGATCTTGCCGCTTTTGGATTACAATATAATCCGCAACAATCCCAAAATTATTATGGGATTCAGCGATATTACTGCGCTATTATTGGCAATTCATGCTAAAACTAATATAGTTACTTTTCACGGCCCTTTAGGTGTATCAAGTTGGAGTCCTTTTACAATAGATTACGTCAAGAAAGTTTTGTTTGACGGAGGTTCTTTGACCATGCAAAACTCCAAAACTATGCCCATTGAAACAATCCGGCGCGGCACAGCTAGGGGAAAACTAATCGGCGGCAATTTATCGGTAATCTCAACAATGCTGGGTTCGGCTTATTTGCCAGAGTGGGAAAAGAGTATTTTGTTTATTGAGGAAGTTAGCGAAGAGGTTTATCGCATCGATAGAATGTTGACGCAGCTCAAGTTAGCGGGGATTCTCGATAAAATATCTGGTTTTATTTTCGGACAGTGTACTAAGTGCGAGGCCGAAAAACCGCAAGAGTCCCTCACCTTAACTCAAGTCTTGACGGATCACATTCGCCCCTTAAATATTCCCGCATGGTACGGTTCGATGGTGGGACACATTCGGGATAAGTTCACTTTGCCGATCGGCAAAGAAGTCGAAATCGATGCAAATGCTGGTACAATCAAATTATTATAATCGGCTGTCAATTAATTTCTCTAACTCCGACTAACAAGAAAAAAGCAAACTTAATTATGTGATTGCGAACGCAGTCAAGCAATCGCAAAGCTTGAGAGTAATTCGATAGCTTAAGCCCCGAGTAATGAACCAAAAATTTAACACAATATCAGAAATATCGTGAAAAAAACAGTACAAATAATTAAACCATTAACCGCAATTATCTTAACAATAATTTGCCTGTTATCGCAGAACGGTTGCACAGCAGCCAAAGCAACTGACACAAGCAACAGCGACACAATTTACCAGCAGCGAACCGTCCACAATCCCGACGGAATTGGCAAATTTTACATGGGTAGAGAAATTGCCCAAGTCATGGGCTATCAAGGCGCTGGTTGGCTAGAAAGACCCTCTCGCGGCATGGAAGAAAAATCAGCTCGATTAGTGAACAATCTTGATTTAAAACCCACAGATATTGTAGCAGACATTGGAGCCGGAACCGGATATTTTAGCTTTCGCATCGCTCCCTTAGTTCCAGACGGCAAGGTTTTAGCAGTTGACGTGCAGCCGGAGATGATTAATTTTATTGAGTTGAACAAACAAGAAAAAAATATCTCTAACGTTGAGCCAGTTTTGGGAAATATCGACAATCCGAATTTGCCTGAAAATAGCGTAGATTTAGTTGTGATGGTCGATGCTTATCACGAATTTGCATATCCCAGAGAAATGATGCAAGGAATTGTCAAAGCCCTCAAACCCGGAGGCCGCACGGTATCGATCGAGTATCGGGGCGAAAACCCATTGCTTCCCATTAAAGGTTTGCACAAAATGACGCAGAAGCAGGTGAAAAAAGAAATGGCAGCCGTTGGTTTAGTATGGAAAGAGACAAAAGAGATGTTGCCCCAGCAGCATTTGATGGTGTTTGAGAAAAAATCTCAAATTTAGCAGCCAAAGCAACAAATTTATTACCATTTTTACTGATTTTTGTCAAGTGACCTAAACCGTATCAATGCGAACAAGCGATCGCCCAAAAATACTAAGCCTTAAGTAAGGCTTAAGATAGGGATTGCACTCAAAATGTCAACCTACAATTAAAAATTGACAACCCAGAGGCGCTTCCTTCATTTTTTTAGCGAAGAAGTGTCGCTACTAAAAGGTACCAGCGTCAGGAACTCATGGCTAAAGCCACGCTCGCTTGTAAGAAATTGCAAGCTGTTCTGACCAGACCCCTTGTAAAAGGAGCCGTTATTTAGGTCACGATACCGGAGAATGCGACGCCAGTTTTCCGCTCTGTCATCTGCAATTAAACAGTTTTAAAGTCACTGAAACAGTGTTGCAGGTTTAACAAGCCTTTATAACCAGGTCGAGGCGAACATTACCCCGCAAGGGAGAAAGGAGACAACCATATCTCCATTTCTAGAGGCAACCATACCTCTCCAACCCCGAAAGGGGATTCAATGCGGCGGTCACGCTCGCGCAGTCGAATGTGTTGAAACCGCCGCGTCGTTTTCCTCTCAGGTCTAAAGACTCGCTTCCCACTTACCGGATTTCTTTGTGAACATTCCAAGTTCCATCCTCACTATGCTCGCCGGCATCGGAGTGACTCTGATCAGTCTCTGGTACGGGCAGAATCATGGCTTAATGCCGATCGCCGCCTCTGATGAAGCATCCCAGATAGACGGACTCTTCAACACAATGATGACCATTTCCACTGGACTATTTATCATGGTTCAGGGAGTGCTGATCGTTGCAGCAATTAAATACCGCCGCCGTCAAGGAGACAACACCGACGGGCCGCCGTGGCATGACAACTTTCCCTTAGAAATTCTATGGACAGCCCTGCCAGCGGTGATAATTTTAGGAATCGGAGTCTACAGTTTTGAGATTTACAACTCAATGGGAGGCCTCGATCCGATGGGGAATCACGACCACGGCACGATGCAATCGCAATCTAAAATGCGCGGAAGTGCGATCGCAGCCACGCTGTCAGATATGCCCCAAAACACCCCTCAAATTCCACCGGACAAACGGATTGCTCTAGGCATTGGCGCTTCCCCAGAAAATGAGGACAAAGCACCAGATTTAGTTGTAAATGTCATGGGTTTGCAATATGCCTGGATTTTTACCTATCCAGAAAGCGGCCTTAGTTCCGGCGAACTGCATATGCCAGTCAACCGCGACATACAGCTAAACATCTCAGCCCAAGACGTGCTGCACGCATTTTGGCTGCCAGAATTTCGCCTCAAACAAGATTCAATTCCCGGGCGACCCAGCGAACTGAGATTTACAGCAAAAAAAGTCGGCGAATACCGAGTTGTTTGTGCTGAATTGTGCGGCCCTTATCACGGAGCGATGAAAGCTGCTGCATTCGTTCAAACGCCTGAAGAATTCGATAGTTGGGTGAAAGAACAGCAAGTTGCTAGCACTCAAAACTTAGAGGAAGCAGTTGCAGTCAATCCAGGAGAATTGTCAGACGGAGAATTTTTAGCTCCCTACGTCAGGGAAATAAAAATTAATGCTGAAACCCTAGAACAACTTCACCCAACTCATCATTAAAAATCCGTCATTAGTTGTTTGTCGAGATTATTTTATTATTAGCTAATAACTAATGACTAATAACTAAGGACTAATAACTAATGACTAATAACTAATGACACAAGCACAGTTCCAAGAAACTGCCAACATAGAGGCTCGCGGCACAGCACCGGCTGACAGACATTGGCGAGACTACTTCACTTTTAATACCGACCACAAAGTAATCGGTATTCAATACCTGGTAACAACTTTTATTTTCTATCTAATCGGTGGCGTGATGGCAACTATCGTGCGAACCGAACTCGCCACACCAGACTCCGATTTTGTCACCCCCGAACTCTACAACAGTTTATTTACTGTTCACGCCACGGTGATGATCTTCCTGTGGATCGTACCCGCAGGCGCCGGATTTGCTAACTTTTTGATCCCCTTAATGATTGGGGCAAAAGACATGGCATTTCCCCGGCTGAATGCCGTTGCCTTTTGGTTGATTCCCGTAGGCGGCATATTGCTGTTGAGCAGTTTTTTAGTGGGAGCACCGCAAGCCGGCTGGACTTCCTATCCGCCTTTGAGCTTGGTTACTGCTCAAGCCGGGGAAGAAATCTGGATTCTCAGCGTCTTGATCCTGGGAACTTCTTCGATTTTGGGGGCGGTGAATTTTGCCGTTACCATCTTCACGATGCGGGTTCCGAGCATGAGTCTCAATGAAATGCCTTTGTTTTGCTGGGCAATGATTGCGACTTCAGCGCTGACTTTGATTGCTACTCCAGTGTTAGCAGCAGCTTTGATTTTGCTGTCCTTTGACTTGTTAGCAGGAACGGCATTTTTTAACCCGACTGGCAACGGCGACCCCATCGTCTACCAGCATTTATTCTGGTTTTATTCGCACCCGGCAGTTTACATTATGATCATGCCCTTTTTTGGGGTGATTTCAGAAGTTTTGCCAGTGCACTCGCGCAAGCCAATTTTTGGTTATTTGGCGATCGCCTATTCCAGTCTCGCGATCAGCTTTTTAGGCTTGATCGTGTGGGCGCACCATATGTTCACCAGCGGCACACCAGGCTGGCTGCGGATGTTTTTTATGATCACAACTATGATCATCGCCGTACCGACTGGGATTAAAATATTTAGCTGGTTGGCAACTATTTGGGGAGGCAAACTCCGCCTAGTCAGCGCGATGCTATTTGCGATGGGTTTTATCTCCACATTTGTTCTCGGCGGCATCACCGGGATCATGGTAGCTTCCGTACCTTTCGACATTCACGTTCACGATACTTATTTTATCGTCGCTCACCTCCACTACGTGTTATTTGGCGGCTCGGTATTTGGAATTTACTCTGCTTTTTACCACTGGTTCCCGAAAATGACTGGGCGGATGCTTAATGAATTTTGGGGTAGAGTTCACTTTGTTTTAACCTATGTGGGTTTTACTGTAACTTTCTTGCCGATGCACGCTTTGGGGATGCAAGGAATGCCCCGGCGCGTGGCAATGTACGACCCGAAATTTACCACCATTAATGTCATTTGTACGATCGGTGCTTATATGCTGGCAGTGTCTACAATCCCGTTTATCGTTAACGTGATTTGGAGCTGGAGGTACGGCCCGAAAGCAGGTGATAATCCTTGGGAAGCTTTGAGTTTGGAATGGATGACGACTTCGCCACCGCCGATCGAAAATTTTGAAGGAGTGCCAGTATTGGCAACCGGGCCTTACGATTACGGGATGGAAAAAATTCAGCACACTGGGGAACGTCTCAGGCTGAAGTTGAGAGAAAATGCGATCGCCAGTGGCGAGAAACGCGGTATTCCGATCGCAGAAGCTCAAGCTTCCACTTTCTTCGGCGGGACTGCAACTTTAGTCGAGCCTGAGTCAGAGATAAACGTTGATTCTCCTGCGGATGAAAGTCAAGATGGCGAGTAGTCATTAGTCATGAGTCATGAGTCATCAGTCATTAGTCAAAAGTCATTAGTTATTGCTCGTTGCAATATCAGAACTTTGGACTAATGACTGATGACAGCACAGCAGCGATATACGGATAATTTTTTGTATCTCTTCCCTCTTCCCTCTTCCTTCTTCCTAATGACGGCAGAACTGATGGGTAATCGGGAATTCTATCCGTTACATCCGTTAAATCCGCTACACAATCCGCTGCCGAACTTCCTTCTTCCTTCAAAATCCCATTACCAACTAGCAATTTTTTATTATGCAACAAATTCCAGCGATCGATCCAGCAAAAACAGCTCTCAATTACCACCACAGCGCCGAAATAGAAGCCCACGGCGAAGAGCATCCCGACCACCGAATCTTAGGCGTACTTGTGTTCTTGGGCTCTGAAGGCATGATATTTTTCGGTATGTTTGCCGCGTACTTGATTTATCGGGCAATGGCTCCCATGTGGCCACCTGAAGGTACACCAGCGCGAGAGTTATTGCTGCCGGGAATTAATACAGTAATTCTGATTGCTAGCAGTTTTGTGATTCACAATGCCGATACTGCCATCAAAAAGAACGATGTGGCGGGTATGCGGAATTGGTTAATCGCAACTATCCTGATGGGCGTCGTTTTCTTGTGCGGTCAGGTTTACGAATACACTCATTTAGAGTTTGGCCTGACAACTAATTTGTACGCCAGTTGCTTTTACGTTTTGACTGCTTTTCACGGCTTGCACGTTACATTTGGAGTGCTGCTGATGGCCGGGGTAGTTTGGCGATCGCGCGTGGAAGGTCACTATTCCAGCGAACACCACTTCGGCATCGAAGCGACCGAGATTTACTGGCACTTTGTCGATGTGATTTGGATTGTTTTGTTTGTACTGCTGTACGTGATTTGAACCTGTAGGTTTTTCTGCTTAGCGGGCAGGCAAGAAGGCTGCCCCACCAGAAATTAATATGACCCCCCGTTGGGGGTTTTTTATTGTTTGCGAAGTGCGATACACTTTCACTCACCCTCTCAAAGCCGATCGCCCTAAATTAAGCTAAATTAAAAGTAGCAATTCCCCATCCACCAGCATTGAGGAAATTATGCAGTGCGAATTGTGCGATCTACAAATGGAAGCATTAACCGCCCACCACCTCATCCCCAAACAAAACACCAAGCGCAAAAACGAAGATCCCAGCCCGACGATCGACATTTGTTCCGCTTGTCACCGTCAGATTCACTCTCTCTTCGACAACAAACACCTCGCCCAAGAGCTCAACACCCTAGAAAAGCTCAAAAATGACCCCCAACTCCAGAAATTTCTCTCTTGGGTGAAGAAACAAAAAACCGACAAACGCATTCAAGTACACGGCAAAAAAGCGCGATCGCAAAACTAGCACTCAGATATCTAGTCCAAAGGTTTGATCGTTCGGACTTTAGTCCTTCTTTTTGCGGACTAAAGTCCGAACGATCAAACCAATTTTATTGTTGTGCTATTGTTATTTAATTAATAGATACCAATTTTGCTTAAACACCCGTTATGGCTACCTAGAAACCCGGTGAAACTTGCGATAAAGCATCCTCTCTATCGGCTTTCCTCCCCGCAAATGTTGCTCTGCGATTGCCGCAACTTCCGACTCAGAAACACCACTGTACCAAATCTCTTCTGGCAGCACCAACACCATCGGCCCGTTGCCGCATTGTCCTAAACAACTGCTAGCCACAACTTCAACTTCTGCACCGGACAATTTCTCAAAAGCTGTCAGTACCTTGGCTGCACTTTGCTTGCGACAAGTGCGGTTTTGGCAAACAAGAACTCGCCTAGAATATTCTTTAATTTTCATATTTTTTACTTGACAGTCTGCTACATCTATGCTATCTTTTTATCATGGGAATAGGTGCGGCCATATATGCCATAATTGTAGAAAAGTCATTGCGGATTTTGGATGCTCAGAGCAACGTCCCACAAATCATGATAAACCTTTTGAGGCCAACCATTGCCGATCGCACTACATAAACATTTGATGAATCGGCTAACCGCAGATGCTGTTGAGATAATTTCCCGATGATTGGTGACGCCAGACAATCTTATCTGCGCTACAAGCGTTTTCGCGATTTTTGCACTACGACAAACCCATTTCGATACACCTGTGCAACGCGGCTGCTAATCAGATGATAAACCTTTTGAGGCCAACCATTGCCGATCGAACAAACGCGACTGATACCGAGCCCCGCCGTCGCACAGTACCGTCACAATCCTATGTCCCGGCCCCATTTGCTTTGCCAAAGCCACAGCCGCCCCTACATTAATCCCCACAGAACCCCCCATAAACAGCCCTTCTTTCCTCAGCAGTTGGTAAATCACCCGGACAGCTTCAGTATCGTCAATTTGGATAGCGTCATCTACCGGGGCATTCTCCATATTTGCAGTGATGCGACTGGTGCCTATTCCCTCAGTAATCGAACTACCTTCAGTCTTAATTTCCCCAGTTTTGAAATAACTGTAAAGCCCGCTGCCCATCGGGTCTGCCAAGACAATTCTCACAGCAGGATTTTTTGATTTCAGAAACACCGCCACCCCAGCAAACGTCCCGCCCGTACCCGTCGCCGCCACCCAAGCATCAATTTTGCCGTCGGTTTGTTCCCAAATTTCAGGGCCCGTCGTCTCGAAATGAGCTCGGCGGTTGGCTAAATTGTCAAACTGATTTGCCCAAACGGCATTCTCCATTTCTGCTGCTAATCTTCCCGAGAGTTTGACATAATTATTCGGGTTTTTGTAAGGAACAGCGGGAACAGTCCTAACTTCTGCGCCCAAGGTTTTCAAAGCATCGATTTTTTCGGGAGATTGGTTGTCGGGAATCACCAGCAAACACTTGTAACCTTTAGCGTTGCAAATGTGTACTAAACCGATGCCAGTATTGCCCGCAGTGCCTTCAACAACGGTGCCGCCCGGTTTCAGCAAGCCTTTTTCTTCGGCATCTTTGATGATATAAAGAGCGGCCCTATCTTTGACGGAACCGCCGGGATTGAGAAACTCTGCTTTCCCGAGAATTTCGCAGCCTGTTTCATCGCTGAAGCTGTTTAAGCGAATGAGTGGTGTGTTGCCGATTGTGCCTACAAAGCCGTTTTTGATATCCATATTTTTTGGGTGTTATCCTATTATTTAGTTTTACAATAAGTTGATATTTATTGCTGGCAGTGCTACCAAATCTGGCTCATATTCAGCACAAATCCAGGCAAAACTGGGTCGCCGCTGACTGTAGCCGGATTCTCCAAACATTCTTCTGGTAAACCGGGACGGTAAATGTAGACTCGGCTATTTTTGCGGTCGATTAACCAGCCTAATTGCACTCCTGGTTCTCTCATGTATTCTTGCATTTTTTCTTGTAGCGGCTTGAGATTGTCAGAAGCAGACCTGAGTTCTACTACAAAATCCGGGCAAATAGGGGCAAATTTATCTTGCTGTTCTTGGGATAAAGCATTCCATCGTTTCAGTTTAATCCACGAAGCATCTGGAGACTTGTCACCCATCGAAAGCTTAAATCCTGTACTGGAGTCAAAACAAATACCTGTTCCATCTTGCCCGGCCCAAATATACAACTCTCCAAAGACGCTACCGCTGCGATTTCCTGTTGTTCCGCCAGTAGGGGGCATAATTAGCAGTTCTCCCGATTTGTGGCGTTCAATGCGTAAATCCCGATTGATTTGACAGAACTCGAAAAAGTCGTCGTCTGTCATTTGCAATTTTGGCGGTATTTGCAACACGATTTTTGATGTCAACATAATTGATTTCCTCAATCGCTGTTTGTAGTGAGGACTTCAGTCCTCAAAAATCAAGAAGGACTAAAGTCCGAACGATCGAACCTGGGAGGACTTCAGTCCTCAAAAATCAAGAAGGACTAAAGTCCGAACGATCGAACCTGGGAGGACTTCAGTCCTCAAAAATTAAGCAGGATTAAAGTCTTGAGTACGAACCTGTTTGTAAATTCAACCTATTTATTCGGCTGAGGAGTCATCCGCAAATAAGGCTTAATCGGCGTGTAGCCTTTAGGGAATTTCTCTGCCAACTCTGCGGGGTCGGTAATCGAAGGTACGATTACGCAATCGTCGCCATCTTTCCAATCAACCGGAGTCGCAACGCTGTATTTGTCCGTTAGTTGCAAGGAGTCAATTACTCGCAAAATTTCTTGGAAATTCCGACCAGTGCTCGCCGGATAGGTAATGCTCAAACGCAGTTTCTTTTCCGGGTCAATTACAAAAACGGTGCGGATGGTTAAGTTGTTTAGCGAGTTGGGATGGATCATGTCGTAAATGTCGGAAACTTTGCGATCGCCATCTGCTAAAATCGGATAATTGATGGTGACTTTTTGAGTTTCCTCAATATCTTTAATCCAGCCCATGTGAGAATCCACATCATCGACGCTGAGCGCAATGGTTTTGACTGCGCGCTTGTCAAATTCAGACTTAAGGCGGGCCACTGCGCCGAGTTCGGTGGTGCACACTGGAGTATAGTCTTTCGGGTGAGAAAACAATACGACCCAGCTATCGCCGGCCCAGTCGTAGAAATTGATTTCCCCTTCTGAGGAAGCTTGGGTAAAGTTTGGAACTGTATCGCCTAATCGCAAAGCCATAGCTGCTTTCCTCTAATTTTATCTGATCGCGGTTCTCTATCATCTCACGATCGCCCGGTTTCTAGATCGCACTGTAAATGATTTTAAACTTTTTGGTCGATCGCCCGCCAATTCCACTACTGTAATGTATGTGTGGCTTCTACCGCTGAATTTTGTTGCTATGCTTTACTTTTTGCTGAAGGCAATACAACCTGTTTTAGTCCCGCTGTGTTTTGTCAGTGCCTGGGGTTTAGTTTTTATGGTGTGTTTGAGTATCGGGCGTGCTATAGGCGATTCCGTGCGTCGAGCTCAGCGGATGCACCAAATCCCTTGTGCTAACTGCGTGTTTTTTACCGGCGATTACCACCTCAAGTGTCCCGTTCAGCCTACCATAGCTTTATCTGAAAGTGCGATCGACTGTCCCGATTATCGATCGCAATCGGGAACTTACGGTTAAAAAATCGATCGCCGCTTTACACATTTCTTAACATCTCTCGCTCTTTCAATTAAACTTAAGTTGTGGTCAAGAAATTGTCAGGAGTGTGGAAAGAATGCTGATTCAAAAGCTAAATGACTGTGACGAGTTTATTGCTGGCGACGGTACTCAACTACGAGAATTGCTGCATCCAGACAAACAAGCTGTGGATTTGCGTTACAGTTTAGCCCACGCCGCCTTGCCACCGGGACAAACTTCGGCGCTGCACTCGCTGACAACTTCTGAAGTTTACTACATCATCAGCGGTGTTGGGGAAATGCACATTGACGATGAGACTCAATTGGTGCAAGTCGGAGATGCGGTTTACATTCCGCCCAACGCCAAGCAGTTTATTTACAACTGCGGCACAGAACCGCTAATATTTATTTGTATCGTCGATCCCGCGTGGCGAAAGGAAGACGAGACTATTTTCCAGTAGAAGCAGAGAGCGGGTTTTGTACAAATATTCTCTGTTACTTACAAGTTTTTCTCGCTTAACCCGCCCCTACAATTAATCGGTCGTCAGAAAATTTATTTTAACAACAACAGCACCCAGCCATATGTACCGAGCAGAGAGGCGGGTTTTGTACAAATATTCTCTGTTACTTACAAGTTTTTCTCGCTTAACCCGCCCCTACTATTAATCGGTAGTCGGAAAATTTATTTTAACAACAACAGCACCCAGCCATATGTACCGAGTGATTTCCTCTTGTTTCAACTTCGATGCGGAGTTGCAATAAATCCTGAGATTCACTTGCATTGCTCCCCTCTAATTAGTTGAGGAAGTATCAGCTTTGTTGGTGGGTGCTGCTATTGGTTTTTAATGAGACAGATGTGAGATTAAACAGCGTTTTACTCCTTTGATTCTCTTGTGAACTTCGCTGTGATATATAGATGTTTTATCTGTCGGAGAAGCTTTTTGTTTGCTTCATATTATTAATTTACCACCTTTTTCTAGAAGCGCAAGCACCTGCAACTAAACTTTACAAAAGTCGGAAAAAGGAAGAAGGAAGAAGGAAGAAGGAAGATAATCCTTTAGGGGTATAGATATTTACGATGAATTATGCAGTTAAATCAAGCATCGAGCTTTTTAGACCAAGCTAAAATAGTAGAGTCTGGCTATGCCTGCTACTGCCAGAAACAGGGATAATATTTGTATGAAAACAACCAAACTCATCAAACTGTGCGCTTTATCGCTGAGCATTTTCCTGCTGTGTAGCAGTGTCGCGACAGCGCAACCGATGGCGAACCCTCAACCGCAGCAGACTTACACTAACCAAGACATTATGCAACAGTTGGTGAAGGCGAAAATCGTGTATCTGGGAGAAACCCATGATAGCATCGAAGACCACCAGGCTCAACGGGCGATAATCCAAGAAATGCAGCGGCAAAATCCGAAAATTGCGATCGCGATGGAGATGTTTCAGCGTCCGTTCCAAAGTGCGATCGACAACTACTTAGCTGGTAAACTGACAGAAGAGCAATTAGTCGAGCAAACAGAGTACGATCGCAGGTGGCGATTTCCCTGGCAATATTACGCCCCAATTTTGCAGTTTGCCGCATTAAAACAACTACCAGTCCTCGCCTTAAATACCCCGTCAGAAGTCACGAGAAAAGTTGCCACTCAAGGTCTAGAAAGCCTCACAGCCGAGGACAAACAGCACATTCCGCCAATTTCTGAAATTCGTACCGACAACCCCGAATATCGACAAATGCTGCTGGAAATTTACCAGCAGCACCAAAAGGCAGCACAGGGAAATAGTACGGCTTTTGAAAGATTTTTGCAAGCTCAAGTTTTGTGGGACGAAACTATGGCACAAAGCATAGCGAATTTTGTCAAAGCCAACCCCAACTATCAAGTTGTAGTATTGGCGGGGAAAGGGCATATTGTTTACGGTTACGGCATTCCCAGCCGCGTCGAGAGGCGTTTGGGAGTCGGAAATGTAAAAGTGCGATCCGTTTTATTTAGTTCGCCCGCAGATACTCCTCTGTCCGCAAACAAACCCATGGCTGACTTTGTTTGGAAGCATTCGGAATAGTACAATTTTAGTGATCAGTAATAATCGGGAAAAAATCAATGATCAACAGACCAAAAATACTGGCATTTGCCGGAAGTACCCGCGAAGCATCCTACAACAAACTGCTGGTAAAAGTTGCGGCTGCTGGGGCTAGGGCGGCGGGCGCAGAAGTGACTTATGTAGATTTGCGCGATTTGCCGCTGCCACTATTTGATGAAGATTTGGAAGCGAAAGAGGGAATGCCTGAAAATGCCCGGAAGTTGAAGGAATTGATGGTAGCGCATCACGGATTTTTGATTGCTTCTCCCGAGTATAACAGTTCGATTACGGCCGTGTTGAAAAATGCGATCGACTGGGTATCGCGCCCCGCACCGGGCGAACCGGGATTGGTGGCATTTACTGACAAAGTAGCGGTAATTATGAGCGCTTCCCCTGGCGGACTTGGCGGTTTGCGGGGATTGGTACATTTGCGATCGATCTTAGGTAATATTAACGTGTTCGTGCTGCCAGATCAGAAAGCAATTCCCCAAGCTTTTCAAGCGTTTAACGCTGACGGTACGATGAAAGATCCCAAACAGCAGGACTCTGTTGAGAATTTAGGTGCTAAGTTGTCTAATGTGCTGTCGAAATTAATCGCGTGAGGCGATTAATTCATTTGGTAGTAGGGACACAACAATGTTGTGTCCCTATCCTACTATTTGTTTTGTACAAACAATTTAGACTTGTTCTATAGAATAAAACCCTGGAAATGGCATCGTTAAAACACCCAAAATTCGACTAATTTCATTAATAAAAAAGTATCGATTGTCAATAAAAATTGTGCTGCCACTCAATTTAAGAAACTTCCAATCAGTACCCGTAGTAACAGCCCCATAAATGCTTTAAATTTGCTCTCCGTTGCGCTGATTAAATAATTGGGCGGCCACCATTTCCGCAATGCACTTACCTAAGCCGGATTTAATACTTTCGTTCTTAGCCTCTGTGAGAGTGATAACGGGGGCGCGAATCTCATAGGAATCCTTAGATGCGGTGAGAATATAATCGCAATACCCGTTCAAGCCTGCTTCTACATCTACATTGAATTCTGAACCAGAAAAAAACCCAACTTGAAAATTAAATTGCCGCCTGACTTCCAATAAAATTGGGGCAATAATTAACTCAGCGCGAGCCTTTTCTGTATTAATTGCAGTAGCTAAAGACAGGTTTTCAGTTAAAGTTGTTTGCAAATAGGAACTTGGCTGTACCTCCGGGATATCACCAAACAAATCTAAAGGTTCTTCTACCGTTAAATTAAAAGATTCTCTAACTTTAGCTAAAGTTGTAAAGTCGCTGTATGCCACAGGTTAACCTCCTTGCTTGATTTGGGCGATCGAGTCCTAAAATTGCTACAATTATAGTTGATTGCCTGTTATTATCACCCCCAAATTAACATGACATTCACCGGAGATCCAAGCTCAGCACCTGTTTTACCGACAGCCGCAGAAGCAGCGGTTGCCAAAACCAGCAGCCGCGCTTTAGAATCGCACTTAGAAAATCATCCGTCTGGCGAATCCCTGAAATTGATATTAAACGAAAAAGAGGGAAAAACAATTGATATCCCCGCCGCAGCATTACCTCTGCTGTTAGCGATTTTGCAACAGACAAGTAGCGGCAATACGGTTAAGCTGACTCCAATTACTAAAGAACTCCATATTTATCAAGCAGCAGACATTTTGCGAGTTTCCGATAAATATGTGCGGGAGTTATTGGATGCTGGAAAAATTCCTTACCTGATAGTCAGGAACAGTCGCCGGATACGTTATGAAGATTTAATGGATTATACGAAACGGAGTTACGAAGAAAGTATGAAAATTATGGATGAGCTTGTCGCTGAATCAGAAGCACTAGGTTTGTACCATTAAAGTATGGCAAATTTAACGGTTGTTTACGATGCGAATGTTTTGTATTCGGCATCTCTGCGTGACTTATTTGTAGAGTTGGCAACTACCGATATAGTTGAGGCACGTTGGAGTGAATAAATTCACGAGGAGTGGATGAGAAATGTACTTATCAACCGTCCCGATATAAGATTTGAACAGCTTTCCCGAACGAAAAGATTAATGAATGCAAATATTACAGATTGCTTGGTGCAAGGCTATGAGACAATTATACAAGATTTGGAACTTCCCGACCCGGGAGATCGCCATGTCCTCGCTGCTGCAATTCGCTCTAGTTCTAAGTTTATTATTACTTTCAATCTCAGAGATTTTCCTGAGCAAGCTCTTGCACCTTACGGCATTTTAGCGCAGCATCCAGATGATTTTATTTTAGACTTGCTTGAGACCGACTGGCAAACAGTCTGCAAAGCAGCCGAGAAACAAAGAATTAGGCTCAAGAATCCGCCAAAAACACCTGACGAGTATTTGGCAACGCTGGTAGAATTGGGACTGCCGCTGTCAGCAACTCGGATGCGAGAATTGTGCTATGCTGATTAGCCCGATCGCCCTGATTGACTGACAAAAGTTTAATTAGCCCAAACTACAGTGGTAGCTTGAAACTCAATTCGGTAAGTTCTTTGCTGATGTTGTAAACGAGAAGCTTTGACTGGTTCGGGGTCAATATTAGTAGAAAAAGAGATAACAGA
>JANYGO010000131.1 GCA_025362325.1 Cyanobacteriota bacterium
TACTAATTTGGGGATGGAGCAAGCAGATCGCGATCGACTGTATCCCAATATTTTGGGGGCTTCTTCAAACAGAGCGATCAATTCTGGGATGGCTGCTTGCTTGCTTGGGTATGTTTGCCAGCGGTTGATCAGGATGTGGCAGCAACGGTTGAGGATGTACTTGAATTCTTGTTGGGCGTGCGGTGAGGCTGCTATTTTTTCGAGTGCGTCGGCGATTGTGCGATCGCCATATCCGTTACCGTGGATAAACAAAGTGCGAAAACGGTCGATCAGTTCGATCGGCTGCTCTACTTGTACCAACTCCAGCCAGTGGTTGTACAGTAGCTGTTCTTCTTCTTGGCTCTGTCTGTTGTAGTCGTACACTGTGGATTAACCCTCCGAGGGGATTGGACAGGAGCTTTAAGCGCCATTGGTTTGATGAATTGGCAGATGAAGCACCACAATTGAGTCAACCGAGCTTCTCGCCGGACAAGGCAAAGGGGTGGAAGCGGTCAGCAGAGATAGCCGATCAATATTTTTCGGTTAGTTAAACTAATTACCAACACCAGCATTACATGAATTGTTGGCAATTCGCAAGTCCTAAAATCACCAAAAAATTTGTAAAGTATTGGTAAAGATTGTGGGTGGGTTCGATCGGATTTCTTGGTGGGCGGATGATTTAGTATTAGGATTCTTAATGTCAATCCTAGTTGGCAGCCCTCTGTCAGTTAAATGTGAGATGGGGCGCGGTAGGATTAGCTGTGAAAATAATTATTTGAAATGTGAGTGTTGGTAATATGGTCTGTCGCGTCAGTATCGCCCAACTTGCTGAAATTTTAACTGTACCTTTACCTGCTTTGTCTGAAGGCGTTCTGACAGCTTTAGGGACAGGTATTGCTACAGATACGCGCACTATTGAAGGGGGCGAAGTATTTTTGGCGCTGCGGGGTGAAAATTTTGACGGGCATCAATTTGTGACCAAAGCCCGGGATTTGGGGGCGATTGCAGCCGTAGTCGATCGCGATTGGCAACACGAATTGCCTGATTTTCCGCTGTTACGCGTTGACGATACTTTAACAGCTTATCAGGCGATCGCCCGTTGGTGGCGCGACCAATTCAGCATACCAATAATTGCTGTTACTGGTTCGGTCGGTAAAACTACTGCTAAAGAATTAATCGCGGCGGTTTTGTCAACGAGCAGAAACGTTCTAAAAACTCAATTTAACTACAACAATGAAATTGGAGTCCCCAAAACTCTGTTAGAGCTGTCGCCGTCACACAA
Source organism: Cyanobacteriota bacterium (assembly GCA_025362325.1). Classification (GTDB taxonomy): domain Bacteria; phylum Cyanobacteriota; class Cyanobacteriia; order Cyanobacteriales; family Microcoleaceae; genus Microcoleus. Next base: position 1,262 of record JANYGO010000131.1, read on the forward strand.
TTATGCTGTGATTGAAATGGGAATGCGCGGCAGAGGGGAAATTGCCCTGCTGTCGCAAATTGCGCGCCCTACTGTGGCGGTAATTACTAATGTAGGAACGGCGCATATCGGGCGATTGGGTTCCGAAGATGCGATCGCCCAAGCTAAGTGCGAGTTGTTAGCCGAAATGCCTGCTGATAGCATGGCTATTCTCAATCACGATTCTGACCGATTAATCGCAACTGCGGCGCAGGTTTGGCACGGAAAAACTTTAACTTACGGTTTAGAAGGCGGCGATTTGTGCGGGGAATTGCTCAATAATGATACCATGTCTGTAGAAGGTATGGAATTGCCGCTGCCCTTGGCTGGAAGGCATAATGCTGTAAATTATTTGGCGGCTTTGGCGGTAGCTAAAGTCTTAGGTATTGATTGGGAAGTTTTAAAGCAAGGTTTGTCTGTGCAGTTACCGGATGGACGGGCGCGCCACTACGATTTACCGCAGGATATTGTGATTCTGGATGAGACTTACAATGCTGGTTTGGAGTCGATGTTGGCAGCCCTGAGATTGTTAGCTGATACTCCGGGAAAGCGCCGGATTGCGGTGTTGGGCACGATGAAGGAGTTGGGCGAAAGGGCGATCGAATTTCACCGACAAGTGGGAAAAGCGGCGCGAGATTTAAACCTCGATGCTTTGTTTGTTTTTGCTGATTTTGAGGAAGCGGCGGCGATGGCGGGGGGTGCGGCTGGTGTGCCTTTTGTGCAGGTGGAAGATATTACGGGGGAGGATGCTCACGCAGATTTGGCTAGGCATTTGATGGATTTTGTCGCTGCGGGCGATCGTATTTTATTTAAGGCTTCTCATTCCCTGGAGTTAAATCGAGTTGTGGAGATGTTTCGCGCTGATTTTGGCGGCGAATAAATTGTAATGTGGTTCGATCGTTCCGACTTCAGTCCGCATCCAACGAGAGAGGACTGAAGTCCTTACTACGAACCTATGTTTTAGATGATATGATTTAGTTTAAAAGTGCGATCGCTACGCCCCGGCTTGCGCCTACGAACTCTTCACCCAAGTAGTGCTAGTTGCGATCGATTTTTAGATATGTAAAAACTGTATATAATAGGAAGTTTTGAAAGTGGAGGGTAACGGAGCGAACAACCAACCAGCAAAGACTACAGAATCGGCTAATAGATCGCCGCAAGTCACGATAGCCCTAACACTTTATGCCTTTGGTAACAGACACAGCCCGCGTCCTCCCCGTCTCAGTAAAGATATTACCGTTGAAAACGATTGTGTAAAACCTACCAAGCCACCCACAGGAGCATCTACTTTCGGTGTAAGGATTCAGGTCATGTGAAAAGCAGTAAAACCTATACGGTGTAACCATTCGAACGAATAATCATCAAATATCCATTCTTATTAAGAAACCATGAAAGCTTTGATTTTCGTACCTATTGAGAATTAAGCTGTTGATTTAGCGAAGGCTTGAATTCTAGAAGTCCTTCTGTGACTACGTTTCAGATACCTGAATCCTTACCTTTCGGTGATATTCAATACGCACCGCTGACAGGACATTATTATAAGCTCGATCGAGATACAAAATTGCCTGAAGGTCTTGATGTTATCGCTGACGGTAAAGATGTTGGCGGTACTCATTCCCGGACTCATCATAAGCTGTTCAACATCTAAACTGCATTAACTAAGTTCCCTTTATTTTTTATTTTTCGGTTCCATTTCATAATTAATCCTCCTTCATTTAAAAGTTTATTTAACAGTGATTCTAGTTTTTCAATGGATTCAAATAATCTA